>CALWMI010000077.1 GCA_944381745.1 uncultured Lachnospiraceae bacterium
ATGGATGCCATCAACCTGTTCGGAACGCCCGAGCAGAAGGAGAAATATCTGCCGGGCATGTGCGCAGGGACAGATATCGGCTCCCTGGCCTTCACTGCCGTCGTCCTGGACGCGCCGGAGTCGGAGCCTGCTCCCGGCTCAGTCAGGCAAAAGGAGGCAAGGCCGCCCTCCTCAAAAATCTTCTTCTGCACCAACGCTTTCTGGGCGTCCGTCCCGTATTTCATCACCGGCGCGATCGCCGTCCCCGTCACGGAAAAGGCGCAGGCCACGCCGGTATCATGCTTGGCCAGCTCCTCGAAGGTTACGCAGGCGGTCTTGGTGGACAGCCCTGCCCCTCCCCACTCCTCCGGGAAGTCCAGGCTCTGAAGCCCCATCTCCAACCCCGTATTGACAATCTCCTCCGGGAATTCTCCCTTCTCATCGTACCCGGCGATCACCGGGTCCACTGCCTGCTCCCCGAACTGCTTTGCCAGGGCGATCATATCCTGCTGTTCCTCTGTGTATACATGAAATGCCA
Source organism: uncultured Lachnospiraceae bacterium (assembly GCA_944381745.1). Lineage (GTDB taxonomy): Bacteria > Bacillota > Clostridia > Lachnospirales > Lachnospiraceae > JAGTTR01. The sequence continues at coordinate 518 of CALWMI010000077.1, forward strand.
TACCAGCAGCACCTTCCTTTCTCTTATTTTTGATTATGTCTTTCCCTGCTGCCTCGTCTCTGCTGTCCTGCCTTGATTCTGTCTTTCCCTGCTGTCACTCACCTGTATCCTTGTTAATCCGCAATCAGGCTGTCGTCCTTCTTCAGGATGTAGCTTCCCGAGATCAGCCTCTGTACATCCGCATTTCCCTCAATATTCGGGAAAATAACAGAATCCCTGAGATACCGTTCCACATGGTACTCCTCCATCCCGCCGTAGGCGCCGAAGGTGTTGACGCACATCTGGATTGTCTGGTTGGACAGGTCTGCGATATAGCCCTTCGCCAGGGCGGTGGCCGCCTGCACCCGGCGCATATTTCCGGCGAACATCTCCGCGTCCTGGGCTGCGCGGTAAAGCATCAGCTTCATAGACAGCGTGTTGGCCGCAATGACCGACGTGCGCAGCTGCACCGTCGGGAATTTGGCAATGGAGGTGCCCCTGTGCATCTTGTTGCGGATGTAATCCTTGGACAGGCCGTAGGCTCCCTCCGCTGCCCCGGCAAACACAGCGGCAAAGGCCAGTTTTCCAATGGCTGTCGTGCCCAGCAGCAGGTCAAAGCCGCCTTTTTCTCCTCCAAGGATATCGCTCTCCTCCACCTCCACGTCATCCAGGAACACATCGTACACGTGAGAGCCGTGGAAGCCGATTTTCTCCCATTTGCTGGACAGGGAATAGCCCTTGCAGAATTTCTTCACCAGATACGCCGTGCACGTATCCTCCCCCTCATCCCGGGCCACCACCACAATCGTGCCTTCAAGGGCGGCGTTGGAGATAAAGCGCTTCACCCCGTTGATGTAAATTTTCCCATCCCTTCTCTTGGCCGTGGTGGTCAGCTGCTTCGGGTCAGAGCCGGTGCCTGCCTCTGTGAAGGCCAGGGAGCCGATATCTGTCCCTGCGCACATGCCCGGCAGATATTTCTCCTTCTGCTCGGGCGTTCCGAACAGGTTGATGGCATCCATCGGCAGATAGCACACCGTCAGAAGCTTGGCCGCCGAAGGGGATACCTTGGCGATCTCCTCCAGGCAGATTGCCTCTGCCACAAGGCCCGCATCCAGCCCGCCGTATGCTTCCGGGTACGGGACGCCCATGAGCCCCAGCTCTCCCATCGTATCAATCAGATCCTGGGGAAACTTGTCGGCATGTTCAATCTCTTCAATCCTGGGAGCCAGTGCATTTTCTGCGAACTCCCTGGCAGTACTCCTGACTGCCTCCTGCATTTCTGTTAATTCAAACATAAACCTATTCCTTTCTTTCATGGTGTACAGCGCCGCCGTACAAGGGACAATACGCTCCCCACACACCGGCGCTGGCAACAATGAGCAACCAATGCCTGGCTATTTTGCCGCCACCAAGGCGGCGCCCAGGGCGCCGATCGTCTGGGGATCCTCCGGGATTTGCACCTCCTGTCCCAAATTTCTCTCCAGCGCCTTCACAAGCCCCCGGTTCAGCCCGCCGCCGCCTGTCAGCGCCACCTGGGGCTTCACCCCCACCCTTCTGGCCAGGCCGCAGATCTTTCTTGCCACGGAGTCGTGGATGCCTGCCACAATGTCCTCCCGGGCATAGCCCTGGGCCAGCTTGGAGATCACCTCAGACTCCGCGAACACGGTGCAGGTGTTACTGATCTGGCACATTTCCTTGGCGTTGGCGTCGTACTCTTCCAGCTCCTCCAAAGAGAGGTTCATCACCCGGCACATCACCTCCAGGAACCTGCCGGTTCCCGCAGCGCACTTGTCATTCATCACAAACTGCTCGATCATCCCGTTTTCATCGATGCGGATCACCTTCAGATCCTGCCCTCCCACGTCGATGACGGTCCTGGCCTCCGGCAGCATGCGGTGCAGCCCCTTGGCGTGGCAGGTGATCTCGCTGACCTGCTCGTCTGCCCCTTGGTGGAGCATCCGGCCGTACCCAGTGGCCACCGTCCTCCTGCACTCTTCCTTCGTCCCCCGGAAGCTGGCGTACAGAAGCCCAATTGCCTGCTCATCCGCCCGAGTCCCGGCGCCGGAAGGCACCACCACCCGGGCCAGGATATTTCCTTCCTTGTCCACCGCCACACACTTGGTCGCAGTGGAACCGATGTCGATTCCTATGTAGTGTTCCATATAGCCCGCAGCACCCCCCTCCTATGCCCTGCGCCGGCTCTCTATCTGTTCGGCGTAAGCCTGCAGGCGGGTTCTTGCCCCCTCAAAGGACTGCATAATCTGCTCGATCTCCAGGTTCAAGATCGGAAGCCCCGCCGCCTGTACTGCGTCCCGCACCCACGGATAGTCATACTCGTCTGTATCGCAGAATTTCATCAGCGCGAACAAAACAGCCTCTGCCCCGCATGCCCTGCACTCCTCTGCCACCACGTCGTCCCGCTCCTTCTGCGGGTCGTATAGGAAAGCCTCCCCCCGGATATTCTGGACCTGGCGGGCAAGCCTCTCCAGCTGGCCCAGCCCCTCCGGCACCCGGTAGCGGAACTGGCGGGATTCCTGGAGCAGCTCGTCCCCCACAATGGCGTAGCCCAGCTCATCTAAAATATCCAGAAGCTCCACTGGTTCCAGCATCACGCCGCATACATAGAGCCGGATCCCGTGAAATTCCGGCGCAGCTTCCGCCTCCAGTATCCCATTGAGCTCCCGCATCAGCTCCAGGTGCCTGGAACGCTCCATGTAAAGCCGGGACTTGATCACGTCATGGCGCTGATGGTTTGTGAGGATCCCCGGCTTCTGCGCCAGGATGCGGGTAAACCGCATCAGCTCCTCCCGGTCCCGGTTGCAGAGGCTGATGGCTTCCCTCAGCGCCTCCTCGGTGATTCTCGCGCCAGTCACCTCCTCCAGCTCCTCCTTCACCCGGGCGAGCTCCTTCACCATATATTCCACCGCGCACTCCAGCCGGTAATTCTGCGGGTGCTTCACAAAGATCGGGCGCAGCTTCGGCGCAGACAGCTGGATTGTCTGGCTCATGCATTTCAGTGTGTCGCACAGGAAGGTCAAGAGCACAGCGTCCACCTCGTCGTAAACGCCTGCCACGGACAGCTCCGTGATGGACTGCACGACGGAGCAGGCAAACGGCGGAAAATATTCCTGTGACCGGGACAGGGATACCTTCTGCCCTCCCCAGATGCCCACCGGGAAGGCTCCCGACGCGATCACCAGCTCCTCCGGCACAAAGATCGGCGCACAGCCGACCACCTTCCTGCCCTCAGCTTTCTTCCTGTGTACCGTCTCGCTGATATGTGTCACTGCATCCTGCATCTCTCGAATGATTTCTGCCTTTTCCATACCTCTACACCCCTGCCTCTCTTGATACAGCCTCCAAATTTTCTCTCAGCGCCTGGACCCTTGTCTCAAACTGTGCAGGGCTGAAACCGTTGGGATCTGTCTGATCCCCGTCAAAGGTCGCATACGGCTTATGGTTTTTCTCGTATACCGCCTTGCGCACCGCCGGCTGCATAAAACTCAGGATCTTGCAGCTCCGGTTCACATGGTACAGCGCCCCGTCGCAGTTTGTGCACTTCATGATGTCGCACCGCACGTCGATCTGACGCTGCAGGCTTCCGATGGGAGGGCGGTTGGCGTAGGCGCGGGCAATGGAGCGGATGTCATCCTGCTCGTAGTCCACATACCACTCGGAAGGGTAGAAGGAGCCCGCCAGAATCATGTCGTTGGCCTTCATCGTCTTATAAGTCTTTCCCAGATAGGGCCACACCGCGATGCCCTCCCACATAATCCGATGCCTCTGCTCCCCCTTGAACTGGCTCTCTCCGTTTTTCAGCAGCTCCTCCATCTCCTCCGAAATCAAGTCGTAGTAATCGGCGGTGGATTCCTTTCCCCTGCAGCAGACGGCCAGGATCATGTAGTTGAACAGATTAAAGCCGTCCATGGGGCTTGGCATGCGCTGCACATAGTCTGTCGCCCGCTTCCACGAGGCGGCGACCCTTCTCGATGTCCTCATCACACGGGAAAATTTCTCGTAGTCAAAGGGTTTCCCGCAGAATTCCTCCAGCCTGCGGATCATATCCTTGAACTGCCCCACGACATAGTCCACATCGTTTTCTGTGGCGTCATACTCCGGCTGGAAGGGGGTGTCGATGAGAATATAAGGGACATCCAGCCTCTTCGCCGTATTCTCAAACCACTTGACGCACAGCCCGCATATATTCGTGCAGTTCAGTATGATATCCGGCCTGGGAATATTGCTGATGTCGCTCTCGAAGCTCTCCTCATACCCCAGCCCGAGCCGCGTATAGGAGCACAGGTCGCTGGAATAGCCCAGCGCCTCGCACGTATCCAGGTAGGGTGTCACCCCCTTCTTCGCCCCCAGCGTAGCCGCCAGATTCTCCGGGTAAGCCACCTGGATATCCATCGTCTCAAGAAATTCCTGCGGGAACAGGCCATTCACCCAGGCGATTTTCTGCCCGCGCTCATGAGCCTTGTACAGGTCGTCCATATATTCTGCCTGCAGCTTGGCAAGCAGCTGTTTGGAATTTAATTTTTCTTCCGCCATTTTTATCCCCCATTTTCCAATACCCCTTATTGGATGTTATATTTGTGGAGCCATTTATATAACGTCTTGCGGGATACTCCCAGCAAGGACGCCGCTCTCGATTTGTTCCCCCCTGCCCTGGCAAGCGCCTCTATAATTGCCTCCTCCCCCAGTCTGGCCTCCGCAGCTTCTGAAAGAGACGCGCCGCCTATCCTGCTTTTTCTTCCCGTCTCCTCTGTCCCGGCATACTTCGCCGAGGGGAGCTGTCCTGTAACCACCAGATACCGCTCAATGTGCTCCAACGTGATCACCGAGGGGGAGAAAATCTGGACGATCCCCTCGATAAAATTCTGCAGCTCCCGCACATTCCCTCTCCACCGGAAGGTTTCCAGATATTCCAGCGCCTCCCTGGACAGCTTGGGCGGAGCCAGATGGATCCGGTTGGAGACCCCTTCGATGAAGTGGTTGGCCAAGAGCTCCACGTCCCCCTCCCGGTTCCGCAGCGGCGGCAGCGTCAGCACAAAGGAGGACAGCCGGAAGTAGAGATCCTCCCGGAACCCTCTCTTCTCCACCAGATCCAGGATATTTTCATTGGTGGCCGCGATAATCCGCACATCCACACAGATCTCCTTCGTCCCGCCCAGACGCGTAAACCGCTTCGTCTCAATCGCCCGCAGCAGGATTGCCTGTAGATCCAGGGGCAGCGTGCCAATCTCATCCAGGAAGAGCGTTCCATGGTTGGCCAGCTCCATCTTGCCGGTATTGCCGCCCTTCTTGGAACCGGTAAACGCCCCCGCCTCATAGCCGAACAGCTCGCTCACCATGAGATCCTTGGGAAAGGTGGCGCAGTTCACCGCGATAAACGGCCCTTCCCTGCGGGAGGAAGCATTGTGGATGGACTGGGCAAAGATGTCCTTGCCGCAGCCGGATTCCCCCAGGATCAGGATATTATTGTCAAACTCCGCATAGCGGTTGGCGATGACAATGGCCTCCTTGATTGCCTTGCTCTGTCCCACAATATTGTTGAAATTCAGAAGGGCGCTGTTTCCGATCTGCCGCGACACAAAGGTGCTGATCTTCTCCTCGTTGGATATGAAAAATCGGATGCCCTCGTAGCCCAGCTTCGACTGCCGGTACACCTCTGTGGAGACAAAATACTGCCGCGTCACCCCGTTCACGGTGATCGGAATGCTCAGATTGCGCACATGCTTGCGGTTATTCACAATATCCCACAGCTGCTGGTTCGCCGGAATCGGGTCAAAAATCTCGTAGGCACTCTGGAACACCACATCCCGATAGGGAATCCCCAGCACATTGAAAATATTGGAGTTGTGGTACAGGGTGTAGGGCTTCCCGGAGCCCCGGTCAATATCGATGCATATATAACCGGTGGTATCCGTCAGGTAGAACCGGTAGAAGGTGTCCACCATGTCGATGTGCAGGCAGGCCTCCTTGGTAACCGAGAGGAGTGTCGGCAGATAATCGCCGATCGGCTCTGTCCGCGGCATAATAATGCCCACGCCGCCCAGGAGGTTCAGCTTCCCGAACTGTTCGTCCGAGTTGTCCTCCAGCACACAGGGCGAGAAATACATCGTGGTATCGATGAACATCTCCAGGTAGTGGTCTGCGCCGCTTGTGACATAGGGATCCATGATGCCAAGCCCGATAGAAAAGGCCGTGACCCCGGAGGATTCCTCGGACAGCACCGTCCCCTCCGCGATATCCTTGCAGGCAAGCCATTCCTTGAGCTCCTCCGAACAATACAGTCTCAGCACAGTACCCCTGGCGTCCACCAGCACAAAGGCCAGCGGGTTCCTCGTGTAATGCCGCACCGCCCTGATCACCCGGTTGCAGTAGGCATACATTGTCCGCGTCTCCTGCTTGGCTGCCAGGAATTCCTCCTCGCTGGCATGCGCAAGCTCTCTGGACGCCGGATCCATCCCCTGCCGGATGCATTTCTCCCATCCGCTTTTCAGAAGCGGAGATTCAAAATTCTGATATCCTCCCCGCAGATTTTCCTGGTGTTCCATCCACACTTGTCTGTTATCCATAGATTCCCCATCCTTCGAAAAAAATTTGAAATTGGCAGCTGTTCCCGTCTGGATTCTCAGGCCGGCAAAAGCTCCAGCCTTTATTATACACAAACTTATGTCAACGTCCAACAACGCGGGACAGCCCGGGACAGGGATTGTGCGGAGGGTCACCGCCTCAGCTTAACGGTTGGCAAACACCGGTTTTCTCCTCTCGAGGAAGGCGTCTACGCCCTCCCTCAAATCCTGGGTGGCAATACACAGGGCGGCCATATCCCGCTCCATCTCCCATGACTGCCGCGCGCTCATCTCCATTCCGTGGTCTACCAGGAGCTTGGAACAGCGGACGGCGATAGGCGCCATCCTGCAGATCTGCCCCATCATAGCCTCGGCCTCCTCCATCAGCCGCTCCGGCTCCACCACCTTGTTCACCAAACCCATCTCCTTCGCCTCCTGGGCCTTCACCCTGCGTCCGGTGAACAGCAGCTCCTTCGCAAGCCTCGGGCCCACCAGGCGCGTCAGCCTCTGGGAGCCGCCATAGCAAATATTCACGCCCAGGCTCACCTCCGGCTGCCCGAACACCGCCGCCGTACTGGCGATGCACAGGTCGCAGGCCATGGCCAGCTCGTTCCCTCCGCCCAGGGCATACCCATTCACTGCCGCAATCGTAGGGATTTCCAGGGCTGCCACCCGGTTCGTCACATTCTGTGCCTCTATGACGCCCCGCCGCTCCGCCTCCGGGTCTCCCACCGGGATCTCCTTGATGTCGGCCCCGGCCACAAAGGCCTTGCCCGCCCCGGTAATGATCAGCCCCCGGATATCCGGCCTGCTCTCCAGATCGTCAAGCGCCGCCTGCATATCTGCCAGGATCGCGTGGTTTAAGGCGTTTCTCTCCTCCGGCCGGTTCATGGTGAGCACCGCATAATTTCCTCTCACTTCATAGAGAATATTCTGAAATTCCATCCTTCTTCACCTTCCTGCGTCCAGCCTTTCTCAGCCTCTCTCATTCCGACTGGCTGACCGCTTTTCTGTCAATCATTTCCTGAATCTTCTCATCGGAGAACCCAATCTCCCTCAGGATCTCTGCCGAGTGCTCCCCCACCCGCGGATACGGGTAACGCACTTCCAGCTCATGCTTATCCCCGAACATCACCGGCGGCATGGGTATCATTGTCGTGGAACCGTCGCGGTGGGTATATTCCACCACCAGCCCGTTCTCCACCGCCTGGGGATCCCTGTGCACATCCACGCTGTGCATCACCTGGTTGTAGGCGATGTCCTCCTCCTTTAAGCGCCTGCACACTTCCTCTGTGCTGTACCGCCCATACGCTTCCTCCAGCACCTCCACCAGCTCAAAGCGGTGTTCCAGCATCGTCTCGTAGTCGCAGAACCGCGGGTCGTCCACCAGATCCTCCCTCCCCAGCGCCTTCAGATAGTGGGGAAGCTTCTCGTTCTGGAACACGGAGGTCATAATCCAGTCTCCATCCTTCGTCCGGTAACTGTTCACCAGCGGGTCGCTGGGCCTCTTCCGGCTCTTCGGGTACATCTCCGGGTGGTACTGGGTCTGCATCACTGCGGACGTAGAGCACCAGATGCCTACGCCATATAAGGGTACGCAGATCTGGCATCCCTGCCCTGTCCTCTCCCTCTGGAAAAGGCCTGTCCCGATGGCTCCCGCCAGCACAGCTCCCGCCGTATCATCCCCTGCCCCGTAGAAGGGAATGGCCGGATACTCCCCGCCCTCCATCTGGTCAATCATAAAACCGGTCTTTGCCCAGAATGCGACGGTGTCATAACCGGCGTTGTCTTTCTCCGGTCCATAGTTGCCGAATCCACTGATGCCTCCCCATATCAGTTCCGGATATTTCTTATGTAAACTCTCATAATCCAGCCCCAGCTTGGCAAGGGCCCGCGGCCTCCAATTGGTCACAAAGACATCCGCATCAGCCAGCAGCCTGTGCATCGCCTCCATCCCGTCCGGATCCTTCAGGTTGATGGCCAGAGACCGCTTATTGTAATTGATAAAACCGAAAAACGGATTGCAGTCCTCCGTGCACGGCATGCCAATCGTGGCGCCCACGCTGCGGTTCGGGTCTCCCGCAACCCCCTCCACCTTGATCACATCCGCCCCCCAGTCGGCAAGCATCTTTCCACAGACTGGGCCGGACATAAACTGTGACAGGTCGATGACCTTGATTCCGGTTAAAGGTTTCGTGTTGTTCATATTCCTATAAAGCCTCTCCTTCAAAAATCGTATTGCTGATTCCGCTTACATGCGGCTTAAGTGGGCGGACATTGGTACTTCCGCCCACTCGCCAATTTAGAACTTCTTTTTTCACTATGGGCTAATCGTCCTAAATAATCGCCGTCTTACATCTTCGCGCCTTACATCTCACAGAAGAATGTCTTGACCACTTCCTTGCTCGGTTTGGCCGTCATCTTGCTCACCACGATCATGATGATGAAGGTGAGCGGGATGGTGCACACCATCGGCGCCTGATGCAGGAATCCGACAATGTCGAAGGAATAGTTGATGATGTAGAATACCATGCCGAACAGCATGCCCACGCTGATACCTTCCTTGGTTGCCCGCGGCCAGTAAAGAGCCAGCGTCAGAGCCGGGAGGATGGATGCCGCACAGCCGCCCTGACAGAAGTTCAGCAGAATATGCAGGGTGGCAGGCTCCGTCAGCGCGATCAGGATCGTGGCGATACCCAAGCAGACGGTTGTAATTCTCATAACCTTCTTCAGCTTCGCCTCGTCTGCCTGCGGATGGGTTCTCTTGTACACGTCGTTGACGATGGCGCTGGCTACACAGATGAAGATGGCGCCAATCGTGGACTGCCCGGCTCCTGCCGCTGCGGACAGGACGATGCCGGCCAGGCCGGAGGGCAGGATACCCATGGACAGCGTGGAGGTGGCGTAGTCGATCATCGTCTCATCCAGAGCCGGATCGAAAGCCCGGGCAGCCGCGCCGCCCATGATTGCCACGAGCGTGCCCCAGATCAGCAGCATGATCGTGCCGATAATCATACCTCTCTTCATGGTCTTCGTGTTGTTATAGGTCAGGGAGCCCTGGGACACCCACGGCTGGCCGACGGCCATGATGGCGAACATCACCCAGAACTCGAAGATTCCCAGCATGGGCATTGTCCCTCCGTCATTTGGCGTCAGAAGCGCCGGATCCACCGACTTCAGGGATTCGAAGATCGCCCCGAAGGAACCGAAATACTTCACATAGCCGATCATCAGGATGACAGAGCCCAAGCACATCACGAAGCCCTGGATGATGGCCACGGTTGTCACGCCTGTCATGCCGCCCAGCGCCACGTACAGGGTGATGATCGCCGCGAAGACAATCAGGGATACCCGGTAAGGGATTCCTGCGCTGGCCTCGATGGCCCTGGAGCCGCCCACGAACTCTCCCGCCGCAGAGGCAGTGGAGAATACGACCGTTGCGATAACCAGCAGGGCGACCACCATCTTGGAATTGTCAAAGCGGGCGCGGAACACATCCACCAGGGAGTTGGCATTTACCCTTCTCCCCACGATCGCCATGCGCTTGCCCGTCAGGATCAGCGCTGCAAAGGTAACCGGCGCGATGTACAGGAACAGGGTCATATAGCCGGGCCCGTAGGCTGCCGACCGGCCCACACATGCGACGAAAGTACCGGTGGATACCGCTCCTGCGGATACCAGCACGGCGACGCCCACGGCACCGATGCGCCCGCCGCCCTTGAAGGTCTGGGACGCGAAATCCCCGCCCTCCTTGAGAGCCTTGTCATTCTTGCGCACGCCGTACCAGGTGGCGCCGATCACAACGATAAAGTAAATTAAAATAACTAACGACTGACCGTTCATATGCTTCCCCCTCTCTTATTCTTCGTCTACTTCTTTTTTGCCGTCCGCACTCAGAGGGCAGTCCTTAATCATGAGAGCCTGGACAATCATGCAGATCGGATAGATCACGACAGTTCCAATGGAAACCATGAACATCCACTTGGGAATCCCCATAATGTATGTATAGGTCAGCGGATCCTGATTCGCTCCCCAGAAGCCCCAATACCACACCCAAGCAGACAGAATCACAAAGGAAATAAGGAAAATAATTAGCTCCTTATTCGCCTGTTTCATGCGCTTGTCTTCTTTCAGGCCATACTCGTCAATAAGACTCATATTCTCTCCTCCTTCTCTTCTTTTGAATAACGCCCATAATGTTTCTAAATAAAACTATCTTGCGATAGCTATTCAGTCTGTCCTCCCCTTCCTCAGTCCACCGGCGGCACCGCATGGTCAAGCTTCGGCGCCTTCTTGTGGTAGTCGGTGGCCTGCTGGAAAGCATTCCCTACCCGGAAGCACATCCCCTCCCGGAAGGAATCGCCGATGATCATGATCCCGATGGGCATGCCGTCCGAGTCAAATCCCGCCGGGATATCCAGCGCTGGTTTCCCGGTGACACTGGGAATTGCGGTATAGCACATATTGGCATGGAGCGGATCCTCCCGCACGCCGGGTGTAAACTCCACCACCGGGTTCTCGATGGACAGGGCCGTGTACGGCACCGTGGGGGTGATAATCACGTCCACGTCCTTGAACGCCTCCTCCAGCTCCTGGGCAATCAGCGTCCGGTAGGCAAGCGCCTGGTAGTACTGGGTTCCAGTGAAGAAACAGCCCGCCTCCAGCTCAATGCGGATCTCGTCGGCGTACTCCTCCGGGCACTCCCGCAGCCATCCCAGGTGGTAGGCGCTGGGCTCCACGGCGTCCACAACCATGATCGCGCCGATCAGCGTATCCAGGTTGTCGATCGTAATCTCCTTCACCACCGCTCCCAGCTCCTCAAATTTCTTCAAAGCCTCCACATAGCATTTCTCCACGTCCGGCTGGTTGTGGTTGAAGCAGTAATCCTTGATGACGCCGATGCGGATGTCCTTGACGCCCTTGTTCAAATCCTTCGTGTAGTCCTCCACCGGCTTGAGCTGGGAATTCTTGTCGTGATAGTCATGCCCGGCAATCACTTCCAGCATGATCGCACAGTCCTCCACGGTACGGCACATCGGCCCTACCGTGTCCAAAGAGTAGGCCAGCGGCACCACGCCGTAATTGCTGACACGGCCGATGGATGGACGGATGCCTGTGATCCCGCTCACCGAGGAGGGCAGCCGCACCGAGCCGCCGGTATCCGTTCCCAGGCCGCCAAAAGCAGCCCTGGCCGCCACGGCGATGCCTGTCCCGCCCGAGGAACCCGACGGATTCTTCGTGAAATCCCACGGGTTGTGGGCGTACCCGTAATGCTCGTTGGAGGTGGAGCCTCCCCAGGCAAACTCGTGCATATTGGTCTTGCCGATGATAATGGCTCCGGCCCCTTTCAGCTTCTTGACCGCCGTCGCGTCCTCCTCCGTCAGATTATCCTTGAAAAGCTTGGAGCCAGCCGTGGTCACCGTGCCTGCCATGGCAATGTTGTCCTTGATGACAATCGGCACGCCGTGCAGAGGCCCCAGCACATACCCGCACGCGATCATCTCGTCATAGGCCTTCGCCAGCTTCATGCTCTCCTCTTCATAGAGGCTGATGAATGCATTGTAGTCTTTGATTGCCTTGCACACGTCCAGGCACTCCCTCACGACCTCCTGGCAGCTTACCTCCCTGTCCTTAATCTTCTTTGCGATTTCCGCCAAGCTCAATTCCTTGTACCCCATAGTTACCTCCCCTTTGGTAATGTTTAATTTCCGTGTTTAAAAATGTTACATGGAAGGATGTCGCGGAAGCCCTTCTGGCTCATCTTCTTATCCATCGCCTCCGCCCTGGTAATCCAGTCCTGGTAGGTAGGAAGAACCGCCTTCTTTCTCTCCTCGCTCATGTTCAAATCCAACAGCTTATTGAACATCTCGATGTCTTCTGGCGTGTACACTTTCATGGCATAATCTCCTTTCTTTGTGGAATGTTTTATCTTGAGGAAGCATGGCAGCAGCCAAAATCTTCCAACAGCAACCGTCTCCACTGACTATTTAAGCAAGCCCAGTGCCAACATCTTTCCGGCCGTGTTTTGACTGAAAACAAAATCTATTTTCATCTCCTGGGATACACCAGTATGCAACACCCCCTTTTTGTCTGTTTTCTCCTTCCAAATTCACCAGGAATCCCGAAAATACGCCCTTCCTGGCTCTCCCATCATACAGCGGTTTGGAAATCATTTCCAGTTAAATCTTCTTAAAATTGCTTTATATTTTTTTTATATTTCTTTTAAAAAATGTTACCTTTGTAATAAATCCCCCTCTGAAAGTTACAGATTTTGTTTTCTTTTTGTTTCCTTAACCTGTCACCTGGTTACACTTTTGTTTACCCTTGTGCGCCCCGGTGACACTTGATTCCCACTCCTCTGTAACCGCCTGTCCCTTCCTTGCCCTCTCCTTATAAAATTTCCTTTCCATTTCTGTCCTATTCGCTCAATGCTCCCCGAAAAACTCCCCCGTACACTTTTCCCGCATGGCATACAAATTGCTCTTATTTGTACACAGAGATATCCTGCCCGCCTGCAAACGTGCTATAATGGCAGAAGAACTGCTGCGAGGCAAGGCAGCTTACAGCGATATCAAATCTTTCACAATGGAGGTAGCTATGAGTGCATTAGATGGTGTAAAAATCCTGGATTTTTCCACGCTGCTCCCCGGCCCTTACGCGACGATGATGCTGGCAGATTTGGGTGCGGAGGTGCTGCGCGTGGGCAGCAAGGACAAGACCGACCTGGTGGCTGTGTGGCCGCCGATGCTTGAGGAGGCGGGCGTCTCCGCTCCCTGGGCATGGCTCAGCCGGAATAAGAAATCCATATTTTTGAATTTAAAAAAAGAAACCGCCGTACAGGCGGTGAAAGAGCTGGTCAAAGAATATGATATTGTGGTGGAACAGTTCCGCCCCGGGGTGATGGACAAGCTGGGCGTGGGATATGAGGAGCTGCGGCAGGCCAATCCCCGCCTGATCTACTGTTCCCTCACCGGCTACGGGCAGACCGGCCCCATGGCCATGAAAGCAGGGCACGACATCAATTACCTCTCCCGGGCGGGCGTCATCTCTGCCGCCGGGCGGGCAAAGGAGGGGCCTTCCCTCTACAACTTCCAGATTGCGGACGTGGCCTCCGGAGCCATGAACGTGGTGGTGAGCATCCTGGCAGCCCTCCACTACCGGGACGTCACCGGCAAGGGCCAGTACATTGACGTGTCCATGACCGACGGGGTCATCCCTTTTAACTCCATGGACGGCGCCTGCTTCCTGGCCGGAGCTCCTGCTCCCCAGCGGGAATCCCAGCAGCTCAACGGCGGGGAGATCTATGACTTCTACCGCACAAAAGACGGCCAATATATGAGCGTGGGTTCCCTGGAACCGAAATTCTTCGCCCAGCTGTGTATCGGCATGGAGCATCCGGAGTGGGCGGACGGCAAAATCCTCAAGACGGACTTGAAAATGGTGAAGGAAACCTTTAAAGAGAAGTTCCTGACAAAGACGCGGGACGAATGGACGGAAATCTTCCAGAAGCTGGATGCCTGCGTGGAGCCTGTCCTCTCCCTTGAGGAGGCCGCCGCAGACGAGCACAACAACGCCCGGCAGATGTGGGTGGACGTGCCCCTTCCCACCGCTCCCGGCAAGACGGTCCGCCAGATGGGCTGCCCCATCAAGCTCTCCGACTGCCCGGCAGAGTACCGCCACGCGGGCTACCCGGCAGGCTTCCACACCCAGGAAATCCTTAAAAAACTGGGGTATTCTGATATAGATATTAAAGAAATGATTTAATAAAGATTAGTGCGTAAGCAATCAGAAAATCCAAACCGCCTGTCCCTACGGCCGAGCCAGTCGACCTGTAGGACAGGCGGTTTTCTTTGCCTTAAATAGGCGGATAGACAGGACGATTTACTGTCAGGATAAAGGTCGATTTTGGGCATTTTCTTTCGCTGCAAGCGGCTTTTGAAGGGCTTGCCATATCCCGGTATTCCTGCATGGGGAAATGCCGCTCAGAGGGCAAATGAGGTGTTTTCTGCTTCTCCGTATGGGCAATATCCGCGCAGGGAGAAGCCGTATACGGAAAGCCCGCATACGGATAATCCGTTCACGGGAAAACCGTACACGGAAAATCCCGCACAAATAAATACTAAATAAAAGAAATACCAAAGCAACAAGTAACAATCTAATTAAATATCAATCTATCAATCTTGAATGGCAGAACTCTATTCACCTGTGCTGATGGTTTTTCCCACTTTATCTAAATACTCTTCTAAGCAAAGGCCCTGTTCATACATTTCCGTTGCTGCTTCGACACCGACATATCGGTAGTGCCATTGTCTTTCCCTCAATCGTATATGGCTCAATCTCCGGCACAATCTGCGGCTCGCAGGCATCGGACACCGCATTTGCAATGCGGTCCATCGTCTGGAAAAGAACTGCTTCCTCTATGCCCACAATCTCCCTCGTCCCATCGGCCACGCCGAAGAGCAGCCTGCCTCCCTGGGTATTGGCATAAGCCACGACTGTCTTCGTATACTTCTCCGAATTGCGCGGGAGCATCTCCTTAAACTCCACATTTTTCGCTTCTCCCCGGAGGATTTCTTCCACTGTCATTTTGCCGCCTCCTTTCCCCCGCCGTCAGGCTCCGATCCCCATCACCTTGCAGAACTCCTCCTCCAGGCTCCTGGCATCCTTGTACATCTCATACAGATAGAAATTTTCCCGGTTCCTGGCGTAGCGGGTGACTTCCTCCATCAGGTACATCTGGGGCTCCTGGGCCGTCAGGTATTCCTCCACGAAGAAGTCGAAATCGTCCTCCTCCCGCAGCGGCGCAAAGCCGCACTCCGTCAGGATCTCGTCCAGCCGTTCCCGGTGGATGCCGCCCCGCGCAGCACTCCGATTCTCCCCGGCGAAGAACAGCAGGAAGCAGATCAGGGTCGTGCGGTCGATGTCCACCCTTCCCTTGATCATATCCCGCACCGCGTTCTCCCCGCTGCGGTTTCTCTGGTAGCCCCGGTTATCCCCGTCCAGGGAATAGATGGCGTCCAGCTCCTCCTCCCTGCGCTGCATCTCCTCGGCCTGGCGGCGGATAACCTCCTCGTCCCCCAGCCCTGCAAGGCTGGCATCAATTCCCCGCAGGGCGTCCGCCAGCTCCTTCTTCTGCCGGGCGGGAAGCAGCAGGATGTCCCCGGCGCTGTAGTACTCCAGCAGCACCTCCACCCAGTTGATGGACACGTACTCAAAATAAAAATAATTGAAGGCGTCGAAAATTTCCCCGCTGGAGATGCCCGACTCCCGCAGAAGCTCCCGCACCTCCTGGGGCGTGCGCTTTTTCTTCTTCAGCTTCGTCACATTTTTGAACGCCATCAGCTCCGACAGGGCGTCCTCCGTCCCCCGGCCCGTCTCCAGGGCGCGGATGTACTGTTCGGCCTTATCCTGGAGATAGCTGTACAGGTACTTGCAGAAATAGTAGCGCGCCTTCTCCCGTACCTGGCTGAACAGGCCCGTATTCTCCGACAGGAAACGGCGGAACGCCTCCTCGCCGCCGTGGATATCCGCGATCTGCCGCTCGATCAGCATGGTCAGATGCCGGGTCACCAGCTGCCCGTTCTCCTCGTCCGAGCAGTCCCGCACATAGTCCTCCACATCCCGGAAGGTGATCTTGGCTTCTGTGAAATACCGGCTCTTGTCCCCGGCCTTCCGGCGGATATCCCTGCAGTCTTCTTCCAGCTTCCTCCACTCCTGGTAGGTGAGGCCGTTCAGGAAGGCGTAGACGAGCCCTGCCTCCCAGAAATTCCTGGCGTACAGGCGGTCGCAGCCCTTCTCCTCCAGCTTGGCGTTCACCTCCTCCAGGCTTAAGCCCTTCACAAAGCCCAGGGCGATCATCCGGTAGCGCATGGGAATCTTCTTCGTCTTCTTCACATCGAAGGTCATACATTCCTCCAGCATCTTATCCCCGTCTGTCTCTCCCATCAAATGGTTCATCAGCGTGTCGAACACCGATTCCTTGTTCAGCTTTTTCATTTTCTCCTTTCCCTCCTCACGAGACAACCTGGAAATCATACTCCTCCAGCTCCGGCTGCGCATGCGCTTGCCAGAATGGATCCTCCTGCATCAGCGCCTCCAGCTGCTCCTCATACTGCTCGCTTGCCTCTCCCAGCACAAGCACCCAAGTCTCCATCCGGCGGTCGTACGCCCGCTTGTTGAAGCTCAGGCTGATGGCTCCGGTGCCACCCTCTTCTGTATCGCAGGAAAAATCCACATAGTCCACCTCGCCATTGTCAAAGCCGCACGCCTCATAGATCCTGCGGATATTCTCCAGCATCTCTCCCACGCTGTCCAGGCTGGCCGTCTCGCCCAGATGGATGTCCACGCTGTTGGAGTCCGCCCCATAGCTGGCCTCCACAGATGCCTGCGGATCCACTGCCCGGACAGCCTCCCGGTAGCCCTCGAAATCCGGCTTGGCAAGCCACTCCCACTCTCCTCCTTGGGGCAGCTGCGTCCAATAGTCCGGCCTTCCCTCCTTATCCAGTGCCACGATCTGGCTCAGCATATAATCGCTGAAGTCCGTCTCCCAGGAGCAGGCGAGGATATAGCCGTACACCCTGGACAACTGTCCCGCCTCCCCGCCATCTTGCGCCAGCAAAAGCTCTCCGAACACCACGGTCCCCTCCTGGCATTCCTCTGTGACGGGGCAGGCGGCCAGCCGGCCCTGGCCTGCCCACAGATACAGGGTGTCCTCCCCATATTCCCCCATCTCTTCCAAGAACTCCTGCCAGTCCTCCAGTGCGTCCGCCGCGCATTGGAGCGTGAGGGAGCCTACCGTTCCCCCGCCGTCCTCCGACACCTGTACGCTCTCCCAGATGGTTCCATCATTCAGCCCCCATCTTTTCCCCCACTGGTTTCCCACGCCGAAAAAGCTGCTGTCTTCCTGCAGGGCGGAGGCCCAGAACAGGCTCATATCCTCCAGGGCGGTCTTGACGGCCAAGTCGCTGGGCTCCTGCTCTCCATACCCGAAGGCGTAGGGGATCTGCAGGCTGTCCAGCCGCCGCTTCAGGTCGATGACCGCGCTGTCCAGCCCGATCTCATCCTCCATCTCCTCTGGCCACATCGCAACGTAGGTGACCACCGCTGCTGCGCCCTCGATCTCCTCCTCGCCGCACTGGAATTCTCCTGGCTGCTGCGCTTGGGAGGGATCCTCCCACACCGTCCTGGGCTGCGCGTACAGTTCCAGCACGCCGGGAATTCCCTCGTGGCTCAAGTTATCCGCCAGCGTCTCCAACAGTGCCCGGTCTCCCACATTGTCCCGCAGATAGAGGCATCCCTCCTCCGGCACGGCGGACAGGGAACCGTAGCTGAACATATCCGCCCCGTCGTACAGGTAGCCAGTCATCAGTTCCATGCACAGGAGGGCGTTTTCCGGCAGCGCCTCCAGAATCGTATCCGCATACTCCGGGACAAGGGTGATCTTCAGATAGTTGGCCTCCTCCTGCCCCGCCTCTGCGTTGCCCTGCCCTTTTGCTGCAGCAGGGATTTCTCCCACCACCTGCGCCTCCTCCACCATGTACGGCGCAAAGTCGATCACATAGTCTTCTCCGCCGCTTTCCAGGCCCACCGCCCCGGCCAGCCCTGTCTCCTCCTCCTTGCAGGGGTACAGATACCACTCGGACATCCCCCACAGGTAGGCTTCCCCATAGTAGGGGATCTGGGCGGAGGGGAAGCGCTCCTCCGGTATGGTCAGGGCAAAGACTCCCTTCCCCTGGGACAGGAGGTATTGGTTCTCCCCGGCAGTCTGGGCAAGCCTCTCCTCCAGGATTCTTTCGATGTCGTAGTATTCCCGGGGCGTCAGCTCTGTTGCCGGGACGAGCACAGCCTCGTACACCGGCATATGGCTCATCTGGTACTCCGCCGTTCCCCGGCGCAGCAGCCACCGGGACAGAAGAAGCACGGCAGCCAGGCCAGCCACGCAGGCGGCCAGCCACAGAAAACTCCTCCCTCTCCCCTGCGCGCTGCCACGCGTCTTGCGAAAGCCTTCTTCCTCCCTCTCCTGCTCCCGGAGGCTTAGGCTATGCTCCATGGCCTCCTCCAGCTCCTCCATCGCCTGGAAACGCCCGGAGGGTTCCACCGCCAGCCCCTTAAGGAGCACAGCCTCCTCCTCCCCGGTGATATCTGCCCCCAGGGCAGACGGCGGCCTTAAGCCGTCCCGCAAGGCCCGGGCGGCGGACATCTCCGGCGCTGTCCCCGCCACACAGGCGTACATGGACGCACAGAGAGAGTAGACGTCTGTCCACGGCCCTTGGGCTGTCCCTGTCCGGTACTGCTCGATGGGGGCATAGCCGTCCTTCAGGATCATGGAGAGCCCCCTCTTCGCCTCCTCACCGTAGTCCCTGGCCGCCCCGAAATCCATGAGCCGCAGGCTCCCGTCTGTCAGCACCATGAGGTTGTCCGGGCTGATATCCCGGTGGATGATCCCCCGCCGGTGGATTTTCCCCAGGGTGCGCACCACCGGCAGTATCCGGCGGAAGGCTTCCTCCGCAGGCATCCTGCCGTTCTCCCGGATCCACTCCTGCAGCGTCTCCCCCTCCAGGTATTCCATAACCAGGTAGGCGGTGCCGTTGCCCTCGAAGTAATCCGTCACCCGCACAACGCCCTCCTCCTGGGCGAACTCGCTCAAAATCTGCGCCTCCCGCAGGAATTTCTCCCTCTGCGCAGCAAAAAAGGCCTGGTATTCCTCCTCCACCTGGACTTCACAGCTCTTCTCGCAATCCCGGCGCATGCACTCCCCGATATACAGTTCCTTCACCGCCACCCGCAGACGGATCCTGGTATTCACGCCCTCATAGGTGATGCCGAAACCGCCCTGCCCGATAACGCGGCGGATCTCATACCGCCCGTCCAGGAGCGTCCCTTCCCTCAGCCAGTGTTGTCTCTCCCCCTGCATCCCTGTCTTCCTCCATTTTATGCACCCGGCCCTGAGCGGTAATCGCTCAGACCGGTATGCGCAGGTATAATAGCCGCTTTGCGGCTATTATACTATGCCCGCCCGCGGGCATGGTATTTTTATGCGCCCGGTTCTGAGCGGTACCGCTCAGCCCGGTATGCGCAGATATAATAGCCACTTTGTGGCTATTATATCATGCCCGCAGGGGGATGCGCTAGAGCTATGCGGGCATGCGGTTGACATTTCCGGCCCTGGCAGGCTACAATTTACCATAACACCCGGACGCCGTATGCTATCCGGGGAAATATCCACAGGAAAGGAGCTGCCGCACGATGGCCGACAACAAATACAACAGCAATGAGGGCATGGGCCTATCCCTCCTGAAGAAGGGGCAGAAGGGATTCTTTCACTTTATTTTCAGCCGCCTGGGCCTTATCCTCATCCTGCTGGCCCTACAGGTGTTCCTTCTGTTTGGCGTTTTCTTCTGGTTCCGGGAGATCATCCCCTATTTCTGGGGCGGGACAACGCTCTTCACGGTGGGGATGGTGCTCTACCTGCTGAACAGCCCCATGGACCCTTCGGCCAAAATCACCTGGCTGGTGGTGATCATGCTGCTGCCGGTGTTCGGCGTCCTCTTCTTCTGGTACACGAAGAGCGACCTGGGATACCGGGCAGAGCGCTTCCGGATGAGGCAGCTCCTGGCATCCACCAGGGAACAGCTCTCCCAGAACGCCTCCGGCATGGATGCCCTCCGGAAGGAGAATCCCGGCGCCGCCGCCCTCGCCCATTACCTTGCCAGCACGGGCTGCCATCCCGTGTTCCGCGGTACCAGCGCCGTCTACTTCCCCTCCGGCGAGGCAAAATGGGAGGAGATGCTCGTCCAGCTGCAGCAGGCCAAGCATTTCATCTTCCTGGAGTATTTTATTATCGACGAGGGGCTTATGTGGGGAAAAATCTTGGAAATCCTGGCGCAGAAGGCGGCGGAGGGCGTGGACGTGCGGGTCATGTACGACGGGACCTGTGAATTTTCCACCCTGCCCCACGGCTACCCCGGGAAGCTTAGGAAGCTGGGGATCCAGTGCAAAATATTCGGCCGGGTGCTCCCCTTCGTCTCCACCAGCTACAACTACCGCGACCACCGGAAAATCCTGGTCATCGACGGCCATACAGCCTTCACCGGAGGCGTGAACCTGGCAGATGAATACATCAACCATATCGAAAAATTTGGGCGCTGGAAGGACGCCGCTGTGATGCTCAAGGGAGAGGCGGCAAAGAGCTTTACCCTGATGTTCCTGCAGATGTGGGGCCTGGATGAGAGGACGACGGATTTCGGCCATTTTCTCAGCTATCCTGCTTATCCGCCGCAGGATGCCTCCGGCTTCGCCATTCCCTACGGCGACTCGCCGCTGGACGGCTACAAGGTGGGGGAGCGGGTGTACATGGATATACTGAACCGGGCAGAGCGCTATGTCTATATCATCTCCCCCTACCTCATCCTGGACAGGGAGATGGAGACGGCGCTGAAATTTGCCGCCGAGCGGGGCGTGGATGTGCGCCTGATCCTGCCCGGCGTGCCGGACAAGGCCCTCCCCTACGCCCTTGCCAAGACCCACTACGCCTCCCTGCTGGAGTCCGGGATCCAGATTTATGAGTACACCCCCGGCTTCGTCCACGCGAAGGTCTTTGTGAGCGACGGCCGGGAAGCCGTGGTGGGCACGATCAACCTGGATTACCGCAGCCTCTACCACCACTTTGAATGCGCGGTCTACCTGTACGGCGTAGCATGCATCCCTGCAATCCTCGCTGACTATGAGGCCACCCTGCAGCAGTGCCGCGCCGTCACGGATGAGACCATCCGCCATGAGAAGCTTCGCCTGAAGCTGATGGGCTATGTGTTCAAACCTTTCTCCCCGCTGATGTAGGCGGATATAGGCTCCAGCAGGCCTCCCATCCAGAGCGCTGCCTGTCCCTTTGCCGTCAGCAGGCAGTAGACGGTCCGCCACGCATGGCGGCGGTAGCCCGCTGTCTCCTTCCCGCCTGCCTCTGCATCCTGGGATGTCCTGCTCCCGCCGCCTGCCTCCGCATCCTGGGCTCCCCTGATCCCGCCGCCTGCTTCTGCGGCCTGGGATGTCCTGCTCCAGCCGCTGCCTCCTCTGCCCTTCTCCGCGCCCTGGGATGTCCTGCTCCCCTCAGGCACAGGAAGCTGGGGAGCCTTTAGCGCCTGGAAAGGCGCCCAGTAAACTGCCGACATGTACAGCAGGTCGATGATGTGCCGGTACTCGCCGTCAAAGGCCTCCTCCCGCAGAAGCCCGGCTTCCCGCAGGCTCTGGAAGGCCTCCTGGAACCGGCGCAGCAGCTCCTGGTACCTGGCCTGCTGCCTCCGGCAGATCTCCTGCGAGGTCTGGGACAGCTGGGCGTGGTAGCGGAAGAAATAGAGATTCCGCTGCACTGCCCCCTGCATGTCCGCAAAGTCCTCGTCCAGCTCCTCCAGCGTCCGCGGCGTCCGCACCGGGAAGGTGTCCTCCTCCCCCGCCACCAGGCTCTCCATAATCTCTTCTTTCCGGCGGAAATGATAGGTCAGGTTGCCTTTGCTGATTCCCAGGACATCCGCGATATCCTGGAGGGAGACGCCGTTGTATCCCCGCTCATTGAACAGCTCCCGCGCGGCATCCAAAATTCTCTGTCTCGTATCCCTGCTCATTGAATAGCCTCCTCTTCCTCTGGCTCTTTCTCTGGCTCTTCTCCCGCCGGCGCCGCAGGCCTTTTTCCTGCCTCCTCTTCCTCCAGCCTGGCCAGTCTCCTGACCTCTCTTCTGGCCACCAGGATCACGATCACCGCTGCCGTCCCGTCGGACAGGGCTCCCGCCAGCAGCACCCCGTCCATTCCCATGGACAGGGGCAGCAGCAGGAGAAGGGGAATCAGCAGGAGTCCCTGGCGTATGACCGCCATCCAGAACCCTAAGTTTGCCTTGCCGATGGCTGTACAGAAGGTGGATGTGATGGGCTGGATTGCGTTCAGGAAGAGCACCGCCATGTAAATGTGGATGTACCTGGCCCCAAATTCATAGAACAGCGGGTTCTCCGAGTGGAACAGGAGGAGCAGCTGCCGGGGGAACAGCTGCAGGACGAGGTAGGCTGCAATGGCCACCGCCGTGCCGTACCCCACGGCAGTCAGATACGTCTCCCGCACCCTCCCGTACTTTTTATTTCCCAGGTTGAAGCCCAGAATCGGCTGGCAGCCCAGGGAAATCCCGATCACGGTGGAGAGGAAGACGATGGAGAGCTTTCCCACCGCCCCGGAGGCTGCGATGGCCGTCTCGCTTCCGTAGACGGACAGCGCGCCGTAGTGCCGCAGGGAATTCATCTGCACAATCTGCACGAAGATGGCCAGGATATGGGTGGTAAAGATGGAGAACCCCAAGGAAAAGATGGACAGGGCCGTCTTCCCCTGGATGCCCATCTGCCGGAGGGCAAAGGGCACCGACCGCAGCCGCCGCATAAGGTAGTACAAAGCCAGGACAGCCGACAAAAGCTGCCCGAGAATGGTGGCCAGGGCCACGCCTGCAATGCCCATATCCAGCACAAACAGGAAGACCGGGTCAAACACCATATTAAACACCGCCCCAGACAGCAGCACAAAGCTGGAATACCTGGGATCCCCGTCCGCGCGGATAAAGTAGGACATCCCCGTGGAGAAGATGCCGAAGAGGATGCCCAGGCAGATGATGCGCGCGTAGGGCTGGGCATAGGGCATCATCAGTTCCGTCGCCCCGAACAGGTACAGGAGGGGCTCCAGAAAAAACGAGGCTCCCACCGTGACAGCAGCGCCGAACAACAGAAGCAGCGCCACCGCATTGCCCAGGATGGACGACGCCTCCTTCGTCTGGCCCTTCCCCAGATATATGCTGAACCGGGCGGCAGCCCCCATGCCGATCAGCGCCGACAGCGCCGTAATCACAGAGGTGACCGGGAACACAATGTTCGTGGCCGCCACCCCCAGGTCGCCGATCCCCCACCCCACAAACACCTGATCCACAATATTGTGGATGGAATTCACCAGCTGCGTGATGATTCCCGGTATCGCAAATTTCCAGATCAGGCTCTTGACCGGGAGAATCCCCAGCGGATTCCCCTGCGCGTCCGCCCCTGCCATTCTCTTCTCCATTCCCTTTGTCTCTGCCATATCGCCTACCCCCTGATTGATCGCCTTGCTTTGCACAGCATACTGGTACGCCCTTCGGACAATGACCCTTCCTACAGGCAGGATGGCTGTTTTCCGGGCTTACCGTCAAAATAGGACAGCCGTCCTATTTCCATTGTAGTACGGCTGTCCTAAAAAAGCAAGCTCTACCGGCTCCTGATCTTCTACATCGGTTTTGCAAGGGCGGCTACAGCTCCGGCTCCTCCAGGTACCGCCGGTAGAAGGGATCCGTCTCGATCAGCTCTGTAAATTCTTCCTGGTATGCCTCTGCTCGTCCTCCCTCCATAATATAGGACGCGTACATCCCCTGCGCCCGGCTCCCGTATTTGTAGAAAAAGACGCGGGCGCGCTCGTCGCCCTCCTCCTGGATAAGATAGAAGGCAACGGTGTCGCATTCCCCGCTGTCAAAATCAATGGCCTCATAGATTTCCTGCACAGCCGCCAGCGCCCGCTGCGGGAATCCCTCTGACGGCTCCATATCCAGCAAAAAATAGACCTTCTTCTCATCCAGGCTATACTCGTAGTAAACTTCCGTCCCCAGGCCCAGGCTGTCCGCAGTCTCCACATAGGCAGACAGATCAAGCCCTTCCATCCAGTTCTCCGGCCACGCCAGCTTCCCCGTCTCGTCCGGCAGCCCTTCCCTGTCCAGGAACACGATATTCCGGAGCATATAGCTGGCCTCCAGCTTGCTTCCGGCCGCCACAGCCTTCACCAGCGCAAAGAGCGGACGGTAATCCTCCCCCATCTCCTGGCTTTCCCGGAAGGCAAGCGTGTCAAAGGAGAGCGTCCCGTCCAGGCATTCCTCCGTAAGGGCGCAGGAGGCTATGTTCCACACGCCTGCCGTGAGGAACAGCTCCTCCTCCCCTTCTTCCATCTTCTGGTTCAAAATTTCCCGGGCTCCTTCCCGCTGGCTCTCCGGCAGCACAATCTTGATGGAGAAGCCGCCGTCCTCCTCCTTCCCGGCAATCTCAAAATTCTCTTCCCCAAGGCCCGAAAGCCCCGCAAAGCTTCCCCAGGAATCCCCCAGGCCAAACAGATTGGTATTGCCGCACAAGATCTCTCCCAGGAAACGGTTCATATCCTCTGCCGCCGTCTTGACGTACACGCTCTTGCCATCCGCCTCCCCCAGCCCGAAGGCATAGGGAATATCCAGGCAGTCCAGCCGGCTCTTGAACACCCGCTCTGTCCGCTGCCGCTCGCTCGCTGTCAAATCCTCCTCCTCCAGGCAGTCGTATTCCAGGATGACCGTCTCCCCGGAAAAGCTGTCCTCCCGGCACTGGTTCTCCCCGGGGTAGGCAGCCTCCCTCTCATCCTCCCAGAGGACAGAGGGCTCGCAGACCACCTGAAAAAGCGCCGCCGTCGCCGGATGCTCCAGGTTGTAAGCGATCACCGGGGCAAACCGCTCTTCCCCCTCCTCACAGCCCGCATAAAAGCTGTCCTTCGTCTCTCCCGGAAAGGCCGGCATATAATAATAGTAACCGCCAAGCCCCACATCCAGCGCCAGGCAGAGCTGGCCCTCCTCCTCCCAGAAGGCTTCCAGCACTTCCTCTGCACCGTCTCCCACCGTCACCTCCAGGAGGCAGGCGCCCTCCCGCTCCAGCACCTCCACCTCCTCGATATCCTCCCAGGAAAGCCCGGCGATCCTTCGCTTATCGTCCTGGGTCATGAGAAACCACTCTCCTGGCCTGGCAATGTAGCAGTTGTAGCTGCTCTTCAAATCCTTCCCCTCGAAAAGTTCCTCCGGCGTCGTCGCCGTCCAGATCCCATCTTCTTCTGTCAGCTGGTAATTGCCCTCCCCGGCAGCCAGCCGGAGCCTGGCCTCCAACGCCTCCCCAGCCTGGGCCAGCTCCTCCTGGGTCATTTCCCTGTCCGGCACCAGCACCACGGTGTCCGTCCCCTTGCTGCCAGGCCCAGCGCCGCCCGGCGCGAGGCTCCACAGCAGCGCCCCTGCGCCAGCCAGGAGCACAAGAACCGTCAAAATTCCGACTGTCCTCCAGCGTTTGCCCCTGTGCGCTTTTCCGGAATCCTTCCCAGCATCCTTTCCGGCGCCTCTCCCGGCATCCTTTCCGACGCCTCTCCCAGCATCCTTTCCGACGCCTCTCCCGGCACCCTTTCCGGCGCCTCTCCCGGCGTCTGTCCCGGCAGCCCCAGGCTCCCCGGGCGTCTCTCCCGGCAGGGCGCTGCCTCCCGCTCCGGCCCAGCCCCGGACGGCCTCCTCCAGCTCCTCCATGGAGGCGTACCGCTCCTCCGGCTCCAGGCTGAGCCCCTTCATCAGAACCTCGTCCACAGCCCCTGGAAGAAGGGGATTGTGTGCAGACGGAGGCTGCAGCTCATCGTCCAGCACCCGGGAGAGGGCATCCTCCGGCTCCCACCCGGCCAGGCAGGCGTACATCGTGGCGCACAGGCCATACACATCCGTCCAAGGCCCCTGCTCTCCATTGGCCTGGTACTGCTCCGGCGGGGCATAGCCGCCCTTCACAATGACCGAAGATGCCCCCTCCTGCTCTCCATAGTTCTTCGCCGCCCCGAAGTCGAACAGCTTCAGGCTCCCATCCGGAAGCTCCATGATGTTGTCCGGGCTGATATCCCGGTGGATGACCCCTGCCCGGTGGATCTTCCCCAGTGTGTGGATCAGGGGGAGCATCTTGGCAGACAATTCTTCCGCCGGGAAGGAGCTGCGCTCCCTAAGCGCCTCCTTCAGCGTCCTTCCCTCCATATATTCCATGACGATGTAGGAGCTTCCGCCGTCCTCAAAGCTGTCCAGGATGCGCACAATGCCCGGCTCCCCCGCAAATTTGCACAGGATATCTGCCTCCTTTTGGAAGTCCTGTTCCTCTTTCCCGAGGGCTCTCCCCTCCTTCACCGCCACCCGCCGTCCATCCTCCAGACCCGTGGCCGCGTAGGTTACGCCAAAGCCTCCGCATCCCAGCACCTGCTCCAGCCGGTATCTTCCCGCAAGCACGGTTCCCGCCGCCTGCGGCACTCGCTTCTCCTCCATCTGTCCCATCCGCCTTTCCTCAGCCGAAATATTCCTCAAAGCTCAGCCGTCCGCCCTCTGCCCCGGAGAACGGGCAGCTCCGGTACAGGCAGTCTGTCAGGTATGCCCAGAAATCATCCTCCTCGTCGCCGGACACCGGGTAAGTGACCTCCATCTCATAGAGCCTGCCCTCCTGTATGGAGCAGAGAAGATAGGTGGCATAGCCCTCCATCCCGCGGCGCTGCCCGGTCACAATACCGATCTGGCAGCCGGCCGGCCAGCAGCCTGGCTGACTGTCCTTCCAGCCCTCATAGCTGTAGGAGATCTCCCCGAACGCCTTCTTCCACCCGTCCATATGCTGCGCCATCTGCTCCTCCGCCGGAAGCGCTGCGTCCGCCTGCTCAAGGCTGTCTGTGCGGTATTGGAGCCTTCCTCCCCTCCCATAGAAGGAGATCGTCCAGTCTTCCCCGTCCTTCTCCTCCAGGCTGCGGTCAAAGACGCCCACTGGGTACACAAACTCCAGACCGTCCGCCCCGACAAAACGATAGAATTCCAGATTCTCCATGCGCAGGACAACCCCTTCCTTATCGGGCTCTGACGCGGCGATATCCTTCATCTCCTCCGCCTTCTGTTCTGCCCGCTTCTCACTGGCAGCCAGGATTTGATAGCCGTCCTCGGGATCTGTCTTGCCTCCCTTCCCCAGGCTGACCACCAGCGTTATGTGATCGATCTTCATCGCGTCCTCGCTGATCTGGGCGATCACATGTCCCTCGGGCACCGTGTCATCGTACCGGTAAGAGCCAGTCACCTTGCAGCCGTAGGGCTCCAGCTCCCTTTTCACAGATTCCTCATCCCGCCCGGTAAAATCCTGCCAGCCTGCCCAGCCCTGTCCCACCAGGCAGTCCTCGAACCCGGCCCAGGAGCCCGGCAAAAGCTGGGGCGCCGTCTCTTCCATCGGGGCAGCCGCCTGCACTTCCTCTCCCATTCCCGCTATACGGCCAGTCAGCCCGGCGTTCCCCAATAGCTCCAGTGCAAGCCCTGCCAACAGCGCCGCGCAGCCAATCCGTCTAATCCGTCCCTCATATCCTTCAAAAATCTTCCATTTCCCTGCCATCTCTTTTTCCTCCTTTGATTGTATCATTTATCTATAGCCTAGCACAACCGTCCCGCCATTTTGTTTTCTTGAATTTTGGCCCGTATGGAAATATAATGAAGGTAGCGCCGGTGTACAAGGAATGCTACGCTCCTTGTACGCCGCGTCCACCCCAGAAAGG
Source organism: uncultured Lachnospiraceae bacterium (assembly GCA_944381745.1). GTDB lineage: Bacteria > Bacillota > Clostridia > Lachnospirales > Lachnospiraceae > JAGTTR01. Next base: position 28,439 of record CALWMI010000077.1, read on the forward strand.
AGGCTTCTCCCATGAGATATCCGCAGCGCCGCACCCCATTTTTTCCCGCCCTGCTCCTTATGGCTCTCTTATTCTTCAACGCCCTATTCCTGGCATCCTGCTCTTCTAGGACGCCAGACACCCAGGAGCCAGCCACCCAGCAGCCAGCGCAGGGCAGCGTGTCTTCCGCCGGGAACGCGCAGGAGACAGACCCAGAGCTCCCCAGCGGAGAGTCTGGCGAGTCCCTGGAATCCGGGGACTCCCAGCCAGTATCCCAGCCAGCGCCGGACGGCCCTATCCAGTTGGTTTTCACAGACTCCCAAGGCTATAAGCTTCCCTACTGCCTCTATCTCCCGGCGGATATGGAGGAGGGTGTCTCCTACCCCCTCGTCCTCTTCCTACACGGAGCCGGGGAGCGGGGCAGCGGCAATCTGGCCCAGACCAACGACACCGGGATCATCCCTTCCCTGACAGAGGCGGCCTTCTACGCGGAGCACCCCTGCATCATCCTGGCTCCCCAGTGCCCTGAGGGGGAGCAGTGGGTGGACACGCCCTGGGCAGAAGGCTCCTACTCGGTGGCGGATACCCCGGTGAGCGCCGCGCTCTCTGCAGTGACCGAGCTTCTTGCCAAGACCTGCGAGGAATACCCGGCAGATCCCGCCCGCCTCTATGCGGCCGGTGTGTCCATGGGAGGCTACGGGGCGTGGGATATGCTCCTGCGCAATCCTGACGTGTTTGCCGCCGCAGTCATCCTCTGCGGCGCAGGCGACCCTTCGGCAGCGGAGAGCGTGAAACACATCCCTGTGTGGCTCTTCCACGGTTCCCTGGACGAGGAGGTGCCCCCCAGCGGCTCCCGGGAGATGGCCGCCGCACTCATCGCGGCAGGGGCATCCGACGTGCGCTACCGGGAATACCCGGAATACGGCCACTGGATCTGGCTGGGCGCCTACGAAGAGCCGGGGCTTCTTCCTTGGCTGTTCTCCCAGTCCAAGGAAAAAGCGCAGGCACGAGAAGAATAGCGCTGCACAGGCAGCTGTCTGCCGGTACGGCCCCATGGGAAACGAATACAGCAAAAGAAAGATAAAGGAGGATTTCGATGATGAACGCAATTTTTCAGAGACGCAGCATCCGCAAGTACGAGGACAAGCCTGTGCCGGACGAGGCGGTCCGCCAGATCCTGCGGGCCGGCATGGCCGCCCCCAGCGCAGGCAACGCCCAGGAGTGGGAGTTTATCCTGTGCCGGGATAAGGAGAAGATGGCGAAGATTATGGAGATGCATGAGTACGCCTTTGCCCTGAAGACGGCTCCCCTGGCCGTCCTCGTGTGCGGCAACGCCCAGCGGGAGGTCTACCCTGGCGAGGACTGGTGGGTACAGGACTGCGCGGCGGCTACCCAGAACATGCTGGTGGAGGCGGCGGATTTAGGGATCGGCAGCCTCTGGCTGGGCATCCACCCCATTGAGAAGCGGATCCGCATGATGCGGGAAATCTTCCGCCTGCCGGAGCACATCCACCCTTTCAGCCTGGTGGCCCTGGGCTACGCCTCCAAAGAAAAAGAACCCATCGACCGGTATGAGCCGGGATGGGTTCACGAAGAACAGTTCTAAAAAAATACATTTCTCACATCGTTGAACATAATCAGCACCATCAGCGCCATCAAAGCCATCAGCCCGATCATGTGCACCATGCCTTCCTTCTCCGGGTCGATGGCTTTGCCGCGCAAAACCTCCAGAAATAGGAAGACCAGGCGGCCGCCGTCCAGGGCTGGAAGCGGCAGCAGGTTCATCACGCCCAGGTTGGCAGACAGCAGGATGGAGATGTTCAGCATGTTCAGCCACACGTAGAAGGCCCCGTCCGGCCTGCTGGCCTCGTAGGTATCCCCGATCATATCCACGATCCCCACCGGGCCTGCCACGTCGTCCGCCGTCACCTCTCCCTGGAACAGCATCCCCAGGCTCTTGATGGTGGTGGAGATCCAGTACTTCACCTCGTAAGCGCTGTACTTCAGCGTGGTCAGGGCGTTCCCCTTTGTGCGGATGCCGGAGCCTGTGAAGCCCAGGTAGTAGTAGCCGTTCTCATCCTGCTTCGGGGTCAGGGAAACCACGTGATGCTCCCCGTCCCGCACATACTCCACCTCCACCGGCTGGCCGCCGTTCTTCTGGTTCAGCTGCACGAACAGGGTGACCTCCCGGTATACGTGGATGTCCGTGTCGTTCAGCCGCACAATCTCATCCCCGGCCTGCATCCCCGCCTCCTGAGCCGGATACCCTTCTGTAATCTTCCACACCACCGGCGCGTCGTAGCCGATGCTGCCGATGATAAAAATCGCCAGGATAAAGGCGAGGACAAAGTTAAAAAACGGCCCGGCAAATACCACTGAGATCCGCGCCCACACGGACTTGTTGTTGAAGGCGTTCTCCTCGTCGCTCTCCTCGTCCTCCCCCACCATCAGGCAGGATCCGCCAAGGGGGAGAAGCTTCAGCGAATACCGCGTGCCCCCGCGCACCGTACTCAAAAGCCTGGGGCCCATCCCCACGGAGAATTCCGTCACCAATATCCCATTTTTCTTGGCCAGGAGAAAATGCCCCAGCTCATGGATAATCACGATCAGGCTGAATATCAAAATTGCTAAAATTATACTCAAGCTGTCACCACCTGCCTTGAATCCTCTCATATACTTCCTGTTCCACGCCCAGTATCTCCTCCACGGTGGGATTCGGGATTACCCGGTGCTCCTCCATGCACTGCCTGATCACCTCCGGGATGTCCAGATATCCGATTTTCCTGTCCAGGAACAGGCTCACCGCCTTCTCGTTGGCCGCGTTGAATACGGTGGGCATGGAGCCCCCCGCCCCCATCGCCTGGTAGGCCAGCGCCAGCGCCGGGAACGTATCCGTGTCCGGCTTCTCGAAGGTGATCTCTGACAGCTTCCAGAAGTCCAGCCGCTCCCCGGCCAGGAAACGCCTCTCGGGATAGTAGAGGGCATACTGGATCGGCAGCTTCATATCCGGCGTGCCCAGCTGCGCCAGCACCGCCCCGTCCTCATACTCTATCATAGAGTGTATGATGCTCTGTGGTTGTACTACTACCTGTATTCTCTCCAAATCCACCTGGAATAACCACTTTGCCTCCATGACCTCCAGGCCCTTGTTGGCCAAGGTCGAGCTGTCAATGGTGACCTTCCTGCCCATCTTCCAGTTGGGATGCCGGAGGGCGTCCTCCACCTGGATGTGCTGAAGCTCCTCCCGCTTCTTTCCCCGGAACGGGCCTCCAGAGGCGGTCAGCAGGATTTTGGCGGGTTGATTCCCCCCTGCCCGCTCCCCCTGCAGGCACTGGAAAATTGCGCTGTGCTCGCTGTCCACCGGGAGGATAGACACCTGGCAGTCCCTCGCCAGCGGCATGATCAGATGCCCGGCGGTCACCAGCGTCTCCTTGTTGGCCAAGGCGATATCCTTCCCCGCCCGGATTGCCTCGATCGTGGGCCGGATGCCGATCATCCCCACGATGGCCGTGACCAGCATCTGGGCGTCCGGCTGGACAGCCACCTCCAGAAGCCCCTCCATGCCGCTGGCCACCCGCACGTCCAAATCCCGCACGGCGGCCCGCAGCTCTCTTGCCTTCTCCTCCGACCAGACAGCCGCGAGCTTGGGCCGAAATTCCCGTATCTGCTCCTCCAGAAGCCGGATGTTGGAGCCTGCCGCCAGGGCCGTCACCGCAATATCCCGGTTCCTCCGCACAATCTCCAGTGTCTGGGTTCCGATGGAACCGGTGGAGCCCAGGATGGCAATTTTTCTCCGCTCTTCCGTATGCTTTCCCCTCAGTCCTTCCGTATCTGTAGGCGCCTGCACGCCGCATCCTCTCCTTCCTGTAAAGCAAAACCTCTCTCCGCCCCAATTCCGCCTGCGCTGCGCCCGGGTTCTCCTTCGCAGCGATGCTCCCTCCTGCGCCGCGCCCAGGTTCTCCTTCTCCGCAGTGATGCTCCCGTGCGCGCCGCGCCCGGGTTCTCCTTCTCCGCAGTGATGCTCCCGTGCGCCGCGTCCGCTCACATCAGCAGCACGGCCAGCGTATAGATGATGGGCGCTGTGATAATCACGCTGTCGAACCGGTCCAGGATCCCCCCATGTCCCGGGATCAGGTGGCCATAGTCCTTGATGTCGTGGTTCCTCTTAATGGCTGAGGCAGCCAGGTCGCCGATCTGGGAGATCACAGCCCCCGCCGCGCAGCAGACGGCGAAGACCGCCGCGATATTTCCCTCGGCCTCCAGCAGGCCAAAGTGGGCTCCCACCGCCCCGTAGGCGGCTCCCAAGAGGGCTGCCCCCACAATGCCGCCCACGCCGCCCTCCACGGATTTCTTCGGGCTCAGCACCGGCGCCATCTTATGCCTGCCAAACAGCATGCCGAACACATAGGCGCATGTATCGCAGCCCCAGGCGCAGAAGAACACAAGCCCGGTCAGGTATGCCCCGTCCGCAAGCTCCCGTATCTGATAGAGGTAGGACAGCATGAACACCACGTACACCATCCCGAACAGGGCGGTCATAATCTGCTCTGTCCGGTACTTCGGGTAGGCAAAGACGTAGCAGGCCAGCAGGCAGATGAGGAAACCCACCAGAAGCTCCGGTGCAAATTCCTTCTCCTCCCCGTGCAGGAGCGCATAGTACGCCACTGTGAACAGATAGCCCAGAATCCCCAGCAGATCCTTCTGCAGATGGAAGACCCGGTACAGCTCATACAGCCCCACAAGGGAGATGGCCAGCACAACGCCAAACCACACGTCCCCGCCCAGCATGATGGACGCCAGCGCGATTGCCACAAGCACGATCCCGCTGGCAAGCCTCGTAGCAAACATTCCTACTCCTCCTTCACCCCTCCGTACCTGCGATCCCGCTCATTGTACTGCCGGATCGCCTTCTCCAGCTCTTCCTTCGTGAAATCCGGCCAGGGTACGTCGGTAAAATAGAACTCTGTGTAGGCCAGCTGCCAGAGCAGATAGTTGGACAGGCGCAGCTCGCCGCTGGTGCGGATCAGCAGATCCGGATCCGGGATCCCTTCCGTGTCCAGATATCCCCCGAACACCTCCTCCGTGATCTCCTCAGGCGCCAGCCGCCCCTCCTTCACATCCGCGGCCATCCGGCGCATGGCACGCACCATCTCGTCCCGGCTCCCGTAATTGATGGCAATGGTAAAATTCAGGCCGTCATTATTCTTGGACGCCTCCTCCAGCTCCGCAATCCTTGTGCGGATATCCTCGTCCAATCCACTCTTGTCCCCGATCACCCGCACCTTCATCCGGTTCTTCTCCGCTGTCTTCAGACAAGTCTTCATGTAGTTGCGCAGAAGCGTCATCAGCGCGTCCACCTCGGACTTTGGCCTTGACCAGTTCTCCGTGGAGAACGCGTAGACGGTCAGGTACTTGATCCCCATCTTGTATGCGTCCTCACAGATGCGCTCCACATTCTTGCTCCCCTGGGCATGGCCGTAATTTCGCGGCATCCCCCGCCTCTTGGCCCACCTGCCGTTGCCGTCCAAAATAATCGCCACATGCTGCGGTATATTCATGATCTTCCTCCTTGATACCCGAACGGGGGCAGCCAGACCCACTCGTTGACTGCCCCCTGGATTTTATCGCCTCTGCAAGCCTGCAGCGCCCAATTATACGGTCATGATCTCCTTGGCCTTCTTCTCCACCTCTTTGTCGATGTCAGCCACAAAGCGGTCGGTCAGCTTCTGGAGCTGCTCCTCCATATCCTTGATCTGATCCTCGGAAACCTCCGTGCCCTTCAGCTTCTTCAGCTGGTCGTTCCCATCCCTGCGGATGTTGCGGACAGCCACCTTCGCAGCCTCCCCCTTCTTCTTCACGTCCTTGACCAGATCCTTCCTGCGCTCCTCCGTGAGCTCCGGGAACACCAGGCGGATCACCTTGCCGTCGTCGTTGGGATTGATCCCGATGTCGGACGTCATGATCGCCTTGTTGATCGCCTTCACCAGGCTAGGCTCCCAGGGCTGGATCTGGATCATCCTCGGCTCCGGGACTGTGACGTTGGCCAGCTGCTGGATCGGCGTCGGGCTCCCATAGTAATCGATGCGCAGCTTATCCAGCACATGGGGGTTGGCTCTCCCTGCGCGGACGGCGTCAAACTCCCTGCACATCCCGTCAAAGGTCTTCGTCATCTTCGTCTCGTAGGTTTTCAGTCTCTCATCCATATTGCTTCCTCCTGTTATCTTGCAATGGCCAGCTCCCTCAGCGCCCTTGGCTTCCGCCGGGAGCCCGCCCCTCTCTGATCTCTCCGTCTTCCTGCATGCCCCTATGCCTGCAGGGGCTCTCATGTCCCTTATGTTCAGCCCTCGAAAGCCAGCCTCCTATCCCGCTGCCTCACACAAGGACTCTCGTGCCGGTGAAAGGCCCCTTCACTGCCCGGACAATGCTGTCCTCCCCGTCAAGGCCGAAGACCAACATCGGCATATGATTCTCCATACACAGGATCGACGCCGTCATGTCCACCACCTGCAGCTTCCGGTCGATAACCTCCTGGATCGTCACCTCATCATACTTCTTCGCCTGCGGGTTCTCCTTCGGGTCGCTGTCATACACGCCGTCCACCGCCTTGGCCAGCAGGATCATATCCGCCTCGATCTCCACCGCCCGCAGCACCGTGGCCGTGTCCGTGGAGAAATACGGATGCCCGGTTCCCCCCGCGAAAAAGGTCACAATCCCCTTCTCAAAATACTTCCTCACCCGGTCCTTGGAGAAGAGCTTGGTCATGGTGCCGCACTCAAACGGGGTGAGAATCTGCGTCTTCATCCCCACATAGCGGAAAATCTCAGACACATAGATGCAGTTCATCACCGTGGCCAGCATACCGATCTGATCCGCCTTCGTGCGGTCGATGGTGCTGCTGGAACGCCCTCTCCAGAAATTCCCGCCGCCGATCACCACCGAGATCTCCATCCCGCTGTCTGCCAGCTCCTTCACCTGCCTGGCCACGCCAAGCACCGTCTCCTCGTCAAATCCCGTCTTCTTATCCCCTGCCAGCGCCTCTCCGCTGAGCTTCAATAAAATACGCTTCATCTGCCTGTCTCCCTAGCTTCCAGTTGTTCTATTCTTCTTTTCCAATTTCTACTGTTTATTCTACCATAATCCAGGAAAAATTCAAGAAAAGAAGTTAGCGTCGGTGTACAAGGGGCAATCCGCCTGCCGCTGCCCTGGCCTGCGCTTCCCGCCCGGCAGCCGCCCTCATCCCGCCTTCCAGTAGGAGGCTGTGTAAGGGGGAAGAGCCAGCTCTCCTGCAGGAACCGCCTCCCCCTCTGCCAACAGGTTTTCCAGGCGGGCGCACCCCGCGTCAAACCTGGCCGTGTACGCCTCCCCGTCCGCGTTCACCGCCACGAAAATCCTCTCCCCGCCTGCGCTGCGCTCGAACACGCACTGCCGGTTGGTCAGCACCACCGTGCGGTATCCGCCCCACAGGAGCGCGTTCTCCCGCTGGTGGATGTGGGACAGCTTAGCCACCCACGCACAGAGCTCGTTGTCAAGCGGTTCTCCAAAGCAGGGGCGAAGGGCCCAGTCTCCCTCCTCCTTCCTGCCCTTGGCTCCCCACTCGCTCCCGTAATAGATGCAGGGGATTCCCGGCATCCCGAACAAGACTGCGTACAGGAGGGGCAGGTGCCTCTCGTCCGCCAGGATGGACGCAACCCGCGTCACATCGTGGTTGTCGGCGAAGCACAGCAGATGCTTGCCCTTGTACAGCGTCCAGTTTTCCGGCCCGAACTGCCGGTTGAGGGAGTGGCAGATCTCGAACAGGTTCCTGCTGTTGAAGCTGGAGTACAGCCCCTTATAGCACTCGTAATTGGTGCAGGAATGCAGCATGCCCTCATTCACAATCTGGTTGTAATCCCCGTGCAGCACCTCCCCCGCCAGCCAGAAGTCCTCCTTAAGCCCTGCGGTGAATTCCCGCAGGCGATGCATGAAGTTCCGGTCAAGGGAGTAGGCCACGTCCAGGCGCAGGCCGTCGATATCAAACGCCTCCACCCAGCTTTGCACGCAGCCCAGCAGATGGGACACCACCTCTTCGTTCCTTAAGTTCAGCTTCACCAGCTCATAGTGGCCCTCCCAGCCCTCGTACCAGAAGCCGTCCCCGTAGCCGGAATCTCCGCCGAAATTGATGTGGAACCAGTCCTTGTAGGGCGAATCCCATTTCCGCTCCTGCACATCCCGGAACGCCCAGAAGCCCCGCCCCACATGGTTGAAGACGCCGTCCAGCACCACCCGGATCCCCGCCTCATGAAGGGCGCGCACCACCTGGGCGAAATCCTCGTTGCTCCCCAGCCTTCCGTCAATTTCCCGGTAATCCCTCGTGTCGTAACCGTGGGAATCCGACTGGAACACCGGGGAAAAATAAACGGCTGTGATATGCAGCCGCTTCATATGGGGGATCCAGTCCATCACCTTGCGGATCCGGTTCACACAGTTCCCGTCGTTCTCCCTGGGCGCTCCCACAAAGCCCAGGGGATAGATCTGATAAAATACGCTCTCCTCTGCCCACATAGACAGCAATTCCTCCCTTTCTGCCGCTTTTCGTTCTATTATACCGGAAGAAGGGCCCTACGGCAACACCTCACATAGCGTTCAGCATGTTCTCGATAAAAATTCCAAACCCCTTGGCGGAATCCTGCACAAACACATGGGTCACCGCACCGATGATCTTCCCGTTCTGCAGGATCGGGCTGCCGCTCATCCCCTGCACAATCCCCCCGGTGAGGGCCAGAAGCCTCTCGTCGGTCACCCGCAGCACAATGCCCTTATTGATGTCGTCGCCGGACAGATGGATCTCCTCGATCTCCACCTCGTATTCCTGGAGCTCCCCCTCCATATAGCAGCGGATCACCGCCGGCCCAACCGCAATCTCCTGCTTCCACCCCACCTCCACCGGAGACGCCGCGCATTCCTGGCTCAGGGTGCTGCCCGCCTTGCCGAAAATTCCCGCCGGTGTGTTCTTTGTGATTTTTCCCCGCAGGTTGGCGCTGTCATAGGAGATCATGCCCATCAGCTCCCCGGGCGTCCCACTCTGCCCCTTCACAATGGAGAGGATCTCCGCCTCATAGAGGCTGCCGCTGTCGATCTCCATTAAGGTGCTGGTGTCCACATCGTTGATGCCGTGGCCCAGCGCCCCAAAATTGCTCTCTCCGTCCACGTAGGTGAGGGTGCCGATGCCCTGGGTGTTGTCCCGCACCCAGATGCCCAGCCGGTAGACGCCGCCCGGCGCGGCCACCGGCTGAATCTTTACCTCTGTCGTCTCGCCGTTCCTGCGGATTCCCAGCACCACATCCTCCCCCTGGCAGTCTGCCACCTCCGCCAGCAGCTCCTCCTTCTCCTCCACTTCCCTCCCGTTCACTGACACGATATAATCCCCGGATTTTACAATGTTCCGGGCAGGCTCCTGCTCTGTCCCGTCCGCCGCTGTGATGGGGCTGGTGCCGATCACCAGGATGCCCTCCGTTTTCAGGTAGATCCCCACCGGGTATCCCCCAGGCGTCACATACTCCTTCTCCTGTACGTTCACCTGCACGCTCTTGAGCGGGATAATCCCGAAGAGCTTACACTCCATGACGTAGCTCCCCTGGGTCTCTCCCACCACGGAAAAAGGCTTGGCCATATCCACATGGATCTCCATATCCTGGGCCTCCTCCGACGCATAGACGGAGGTTCCCGAGAAGCTTGCGCTCACCGGGATGTTCCAGTCAAACTGCTGCTCCTCTTCTATGTTCAGCCGCAGCTCGTCTGGTATGCAGCGGCTGTAAAAATAAAATACGTAAAAACAGAGTCCCAGTACGCCCGCAGCCAGCCATCCCACCAGCCAGCCCCGGTACCGTTTCAGCCTTTTGTCCATCGCGGGTCTTCCTTCCTATCAGCCATAATCTCACAAACGCGAAACAAAAGCTTTCCTGTCACAATGCAACCAGGGCCTCGCCCTGCAGCAAAAAAGAACAGGGCCGCCTTTGCTCCCTGTCCTTTATTATGGTTCATCCCCGCCTATTTCACTCTAGGTATTTTTGTACGGTCTGCCAATTCTTTCATCTCCCGCGCGTTCTCCAGCACAGCGCCGGTGATCTTCACGCCGCCCAGCATCCTGGCAAGCTCTTCCACTTCCTCTTCCCGGGACAGCTGCCGGATTGTGGTGGCAGTCCCATCATTTTCCACATGTTTCTCGATGAGAAAATGGGTGTCCGCCATGGACGCGATCTGGGGCAGGTGGGTGATGCAGATCACCTGGTGCTCCCCGGCGATGACGCTGAGCTTCTCCGACACCTTCTGCGCCGTCTGCCCGCTGATCCCCGCGTCGATCTCGTCGAAAATCAGCGTGTGCACCGCATCCCTGTCCGCCAGCACCGACTTCACCGCCAGCATAATCCGGGACAGCTCCCCGCCGGACGCCACGTCCTTCATGGGCTTCACCGGCTCTCCCGGGTTTGTGGAGATATAGAATTCCGCCGCATCCATTCCGTCCGGCCCGCAGCTTTCCGTCCGCTCCAGGCGGATCTCGAATGCCACCCGCTCAAAATTCAGTTCCCGAAGCGCCTCCCCGATCTTCTCCGACAGCTGTCCCGCAGCCGAGGCCCGCAGGGCGGACAGCCGCCCGCAGAAGTCCGCAAGCCTGTCATTCAGCCCCGCCAGCTCCTCTTCCTTCTGCCGCCGGGACTCCTCGTAGGTGAGAAGGCTCTCCAGCCGCTCCTCCTTCTGGCTCTTATATTCCAGTATCTCCTCCACGGTGGAGCCATACTTGTCCTTCAGGCGGTTGATCTCGTTGAGACGCTCCTCCACCTCCGCGAACCTATCCCCGGCAAACTCCAGCTGCCTTGCATACTCCTGGAGCTCCCGGTTGAAATCATTCAGCAGGCCGTCGATGGATGCCAGCTGCTCTGCCAGCCCCTCCAGCTGCCCGTCGTACTCCGCCGCTCCTGCCAGCTGGCGCACCGCCCGGCCTACCGATTCCCCGGCTCCGGCCATGGAGCCGTAACCCGTCTCCTGGTAAACCGCCGAGACGGCCTCCAGGATCCTCCTGCTGTTGAGAAGCCTCCGGTACTGTGCCTCCAGCTCCTCATCCTCGCCGGGAGCCAGCCGGGCCTCCTCGATCTCCTGGATCTCAAACTGGGCGAAGGAAATCTCCCGGGCTCTCGCCTGGGCGTCCATCGTCTCCTCCTCCAGCTCCCGCCTCAGCGCCGCGTATCTCCCGTAGAGCCCGGACACCTGCGCCTTCACGGCGGCCAGCTCCCCCCCGCCGTAGGCGTCCAGTATCTCCAGCTGGCGCTTCCGCTGGGTGAGCCCCTGGTGCTCGTGCTGCCCGCATATGTCCAGCAGGAGGGCGCCCGCCCTCTGGAGCACCGCCGCAGAGCAGGTCTCCCCGTTGATTTTGCAGATGCTCCTGCCTCCCGACAGCCTCCGGGAAAAGACGAACTGCCGCTCCCCGTCCAGAGGATAGAGCTCCATAGCTGCCAGCGCCTCCAGCGCCTCGTCCTCCGCCTCGAACACAAGCTCCGCGCAGGCGTAATCGCTCTGCGTGCGGATCATATCCTTCGACACCTTTCCGCCCAGCGCCATACCCACAGAGCCGATCAGGATGGACTTGCCCGCCCCGGTCTCACCAGTCAGGATGTTCATCCCCTCCTGGAAATATACCTCGGCCTCCTGGATCAAGGCCAGATTTTTCACATGCAAACTGACTAACATAGCTCTCCCCCGCCCTCAGGCTGCGGCCGCCCGCCGCAAAATGTCACTGCAGGATCTTACTCAGCTTATCCATGGCGATCAGCGTATCGTCCACGCTGCGCATCGCGCACATAACCGTGTCGTCCCCCGCAATGCAGCCGACGATCTCGTTCCAGTGCAGGGCGTCCAGCGCCGCCCCCACAGCCATGGCCATGCCGGACACCGTCTTGATGACCAGAATATTCTGTGCCATATCCATGGACAGGAAGCCGTCCCGCAGCACCCGGATGTACTTCTCGCTCTCCCAGGTATCCTTGTTCTGGAATACCACGTACTTCTGCTTCTCCCCGTTCTCCGCGACCTTCATCAGCTTCAGCTCCCGGATGTCCCGGGACACGGTGGCCTGGGTCACATTGAAGCCCTCCTGGTTCAGCCGCTCCGCCAGCTCCTCCTGCGTCTCGATGTTGTACCTGTTGATCAGCTCTATAATCTTGGCATGCCTGGCTGTCTTCACCGCTCTTCCCTCCCTGCTTGCGCTCACTTTAGTTTCTTGCTCAAAATCTCTAAAAAGCTGCTGTCATTGATCCTGATCAGCTTCGTGCTCCGCCTGGACTTCTTGACCACAATCCTCTCCCCCGTCACAAACTCCGAGAAGGTATCCCCGTCAAAAGTCACCGCCGCCTGCTCTCTGGCTATCTTGCGCCCGGGGCCGATCAGAACCTCCACCGTATCCTCCCCGGACAGGACGATGCTTCTCGTGTTCAGCGTGTGGGCGCAGATCGGCGTGATCAGCAGCATGTCCGCGCTGGGCTCCACGATAGGGCCGCCCGCCGACAGGTTATAGCCGGTGGAGCCGGTGGGAGTTGAGATAATCATACCATCCGCATGGTAGGAATTCAAGTGACGCCCGTTGACGTAAATGTTGAAATTGATGACCCGCAGCGCGCCGCTGCGGCTGATCACAATATCGTTCAGCGCCCGGCTGCGGAACACCTGGCCGTCGGCGTGTACAAGCTCCCCGTCCAGCATCATCCGCCGCTCCAGGTGGTAGCGCCCCTCCATCAGGCAGTCCAGCGCCTCCCGGTACCGGGCGGAGTCTGTCTCCGTCAGGTAGCCCAGGTTCCCCATGTTGATGCCCAGGAATGCCACGTCCTTGCGGGCCAGATCCCTGGCCGCCTGGATCACAGTCCCGTCCCCGCCCAGCACAATGACCCCTTCCGTGTCGTCCGGCACCAGCGCGGGGTTGGTGTAGAGATAGCCCTCCTTCTCCCCGGTGCCGTCCGCCTCCTGGTACAGGCAGCGCCTGCCGCGCTCTTCCAGATACCGGACAATGGTGTCCCGCATCTTCCGCGTCTCTTCCTTCTGGCTGTTGGCGATGATGTAAAATCTGTCCATAACCCATCTCACTTTCCACGAAATATCCGGCGGCTACCGGTCCAGCTCCTGGTGCGCCGCCTCCACGACCTGCTCCACCGGCAGGGCCAGGGACGCAGCCTGGGCCTCCCCCGGAGAATTCTGCAGGTGCAGCAGATACTCGATATTTCCCTCCGGCCCCTTGACCGGGGAATACGTTAAATTCAGCAGGCCGAAGCCGATACTCCCGGCAAAGGACGCCACCCTCTCGATGACCTCCCTGTGCACAGCCTTGTCCCGGACGACCCCCTTCTTGCCCACCTTCTCCCTGCCCGCCTCGAACTGGGGCTTGATCAGGCAGACGGCCTGCCCGTCCGCTGCCATCAGGTTCTTGACCGGGGGGAGCACCTTCTCCAGGGAGATGAAGGAGACGTCGATGGACACCACCTGGGGGGCTTCCTCCACCTGCTCCGGCAGGACGTAGCGGATATTGGTCCTCTCCATGCACACCACCCGGCTGTCCTGGCGAAGCTTCCAGTCCAGCTGTCCGTGGCCCACATCCACCGCGTACACCTTCACTGCCCCATTCTGCAGCATACAGTCGGTGAAGCCTCCGGTGGAGGCTCCCACATCCATGCACACCTTGCCTTCCACAGACACGTCAAAGCACTCCATCGCCTTCTCCAGCTTCAGCCCGCCGCGGCTCACATAGCGCAGGGACTGGGTGCGCACCTCTATGGCGGCGTTCACGTCGAAGAGGGTGCCCGCCTTGTCCTCCCGCTGCCCGCTGACGAACACCTCCCCCGACATGATCACCGCCTTCGCCTTCTCCCTGGAGGGAGCAAGCCCCCGCTTCACCAGCAGCACATCCAACCGTTCCTTCATCCGTTCCCACACTTTCTATACTCTTGATCCAGCTCCGCCTGGCCGCGCCGACCAGCCGGGAGGCTTCCGGCGCCCTGCCGTGGGCTTCGCGCCTCCACGCCTATCATCTCCGTCACAATTCTCTTAAGGATCGTATCCTTGTCAATCCCCACTTCCTGCTTAAGGATATCCACATTCCCATGCTCCACATACTCGTCGGGGATGGCGATGGAAAGGACATCCACATCCAGGTGGTTCTCCTGCACACAGCGCAGCACATGCTCGCCGAAGCCGCCGCTCTCCACATTCTCCTCCAACGTCACAAGCAGGCGGTGGTCTGCGGCCAGCTGCCAGATGCACGCCTCGTCCAGCGGCTTCGCCCACCTGGCGTTGACCAGGGAGCACTGGAAGCCCCTCTCCTTTAACTCCCGGCGCACCTCCTCCGCCGTCTTCACCATGCTGCCCAGGGCGTAGAGGGCGATCTCCGTCTCGTCGTAGAGGATCTCGCTCTTCCCATATTCGATGGGGCGGCGGAACTCCTGCAGCCCGTCGTAGGCCTCTCCCCTGGGATAGCGGATGGCCACCGGCCCGCCGTAATTCAGCGCGAATTTCAGCATATCCGACAGCTCCCACTTATTCTTGGGCGCCAGGACACTCATGTTGGGGATGCTGCTCAGAAAGGAGATATCGAAGATCCCCTGGTGGGTCTCCCCGTCGCTCCCCACAAGCCCTGCCCGGTCTACGGCAAAGACCACCGGCAGGTTCTGGATACACACATCGTGGATGATCTGGTCGTAAGCCCGCTGGAGGAAGGAGGAATAGATGGCCACCACTGGCTTCATGCCCTCCGCCGCCAGCCCCGCCGCAAAGGTCACGGCATGTTCCTCCGCAATCCCCACGTCGTAGAAGCGGCCGGGGAACATATTGCGGAAGCGCTTGAGCCCGGTGCCGTCCGGCATGGCCGCTGTGATGGCCACCACCTTGTCGTCCCGGTCGCCCATCTTGCGCATGACCGTGGAAAAAATATCCGTGTAGCTGGCCTTCACCCGCTTCCTGGCCGGAAGCCCCGTCTCGATCTCAAAGGGCTCCGCCCCGTGGAACCTGGCGGGATGGCGCTCCGCCGGCAGGTACCCCTTCCCCTTCTTGGTGATCGCGTGGACAATCACAGCGTTGTTGAGCCGCTTCGCCTCCTGGAGCACCCGGGTCAGCTGGCGGATGTCGTGGCCGTCCACCGGCCCCAGATAGGTGATCCCCATGTTCTCGAAGAGCATGCCCGGGATCACAAACTGCTTGAGCCCGTTCTTCGTCCGGCGGATCCCGTTGACCATCTTCTCCCCGTACACCGGGATGCTGTTGAGGGAGTTGTAGATCCCGTTCTTCAGCCCGGTGTACGCTGCAGCTGTACGGATCGCCCCCAGATATTTGGACATGCCGCCCACGTTCTCCGAGATCGACATGTTGTTGTCATTCAGCACAATGATAAAATTTGTCTCCATGCGGGCGGCGTTGTTCAGCGCCTCGTAGGCCATGCCGCCGGTGAGGGCCCCGTCGCCGATGACAGACACCACATAGTTGGATTTGCCCAGGTAATCCCTGGCCTTGGCAAGCCCCAGCCCTGCGGAGATGGACGTGGAGCTGTGCCCAGTGTTAAAGCAGTCGCAGTCGCTCTCCCTCGTCTTAGGAAAGCCGCTTAAGCCCCCAAATTTGCGCAGCCCGTCAAAGCCCTCCTTGCGCCCGGTGAGGATCTTGTGGGTGTAGGACTGGTGCCCCACATCCCAGACGATCTTGTCCTGGGGAAGGTCAAATACCAGGTGCAGCGCCATCGTGAGCTCCACCACGCCCAGATTGGACGCCAGGTGCCCTCCGGACACGCTGATCTTCTCTATCAGGAACTGCCGGATCTCCGCCGCCAGCTCGTCCAGCTCCTTCCTGGTCTTGAGCTGCTTGATATCATTTTCCTGATTGATTTTCTCTAACTGCACAGTCCTCGCCCCTTTATTTTTCCCTGGAGATCAGATAGCGGATCAGCTCCTCCAGGAAGGTGTTCTCTCTGCCGGTGCTGCCAAGGGTGCGAAGTGCCCGGGCAGAGATTTCCTCCACGTCCTGCGACGCCTTCTCCAGCCCTTCCAGCGTCACATAGGTCGTCTTGTTGTTCTTCTCGTCGCTGTGGATCGGCTTGCCCAGCACCTCCACCGTGCTGGTCACATCCAGGATATCGTCCTGTATCTGGAAGGCCAGCCCCACGTCTGAGGCCACCTGGCCGATCCTCTGCACGTCCTCCTCACTGGCTCCCGCCAGCACCGCCCCGATCATCATGGACGCCTCGATCAGCGCCCCGGTCTTCAGGCTGTAGATAAAATCCAGCTTCTCCCGGGAGAGGGGCTGCCCCTCCGACTCCACGTCCACCGACTGCCCGCCGACCATGCCCCAGATTCCCGCCTTGCGCGCCAGAATCTTCAATGCCCGGGGGATGCCCGCGTTGCCGGGAGCTGTGTCGAAGGCTGTGAGCGCCGTCTCATAGGCGTAATTCAGCAGGGCGTCCCCGGCCAGGATGCCCATCGCCTCCCCGTAGGCCACATGGGTCGTCTTGCGCCCCCGGCGGTACTCGTCGTTGTCCATCGCCGGCAGGTCGTCGTGCACAAGGGAATAGGTGTGGATCATCTCCATCGCCGCCATAAACGGCTCCACCACCGGCCCGCTGCCGCCAAAGAGGCGGTAGCTCTCCGCCATCAGCATGGGGCGCAGCCGCTTGCCCCCGGCCCGTACGCTGTAATTCATCGCCTCCAGCACCGTCCTCTGGAAGCCCTCCTCCCTGGGCAGGTACCTCTCCAGTATCCCCTCGATCTCCTCCGTCCGCTTCTTCAATTCCTCGCTAAAATTCATCGTAACCACCATTCTCATTCACCACAAGCATCTGCTTCTCCACTGTGTCAATCTTCTCATGGCAGGCCTTCAAATACTTCATCCCCTGCTCGTACGCCTGGAAGGAAGCCTCCAGCGTCGTCTCCCGGTTCTCCAGCACCGCAATCGCCTGCTCCAGCTTCGCAAACAGCCCCTCCAGGCTCTCCTTTGAAAAATCCTCTTCAGGCCTCTGTCCCATCGCGCCGTCCCTCCTCCTGGAAATCCCCTGTCAGCTCCGACGACTGGACTTCCGTATAAATTTTGCCATTCGATACATAGACGGTCAGCCGCTGTCCCGGCCGCACCGCCCCGGCGTCTGTCACCGGACGCCCTCTCTCGTCCGCCGTGTAGGAGAAGCCCTGGCTCAGCCTCTTCAGCGGGCTCAGGCCATCCAGCCGCCCGGCAAAGACCGCCAGGCGGGACCTGGCATCCTCCAGCCGGTGCGCCAGCGCCGCCTCCAGCTTCCCCTGCATGTCGATAAGGGCCTGCCTGCCCTCCCGGATCCTGGAGGCGGGGCTTGCCAGCGCAAGCCGCCTCTCATACTGCTCCAGCAGCTGGTTTTTCCAGACAATCCGATCCATCAGGAGGCGGTTCAGCCGCCGGTGGAAATCATCCATCTGATCCAGCAGGCTGCGCACATCGGCCACCGCCAGCTCCGCCGCCGCCGAGGGCGTGGGCGCCCGCAGGTCCGCCACATAATCCGCAATCGTCGTGTCTGTCTCGTGCCCCACCGCGGAGATCACCGGCGTCCGGCAGCTGAAAATCGCCCTGGCCACAATCTCCTCGTTGAACGCCCAAAGATCCTCGATGGAGCCGCCGCCCCTGCCGACGATCATCACATCCAGCCCCAGCTCGTCCAGCGCGCGGATGCCCGCGGCAATGCTCTCGGCTGCCCCCTCTCCCTGCACCTGGACAGGGTAGAGGATGATCTGGATATAGGGGTTGCGGCGGTACGCGATATTGCGGATATCCTGGATGGCCGCCCCGGTGGGCGCAGTCACCACGCCCAGCCGCCTGACATAGGCAGGGAGCGGCTGCTTGTAGCAGCTGTCAAACATCCCCATCTCCTCCAGCGACCGCTTGAGCTCCAAAAACCGCTGGTACAGAAGCCCCTCCCCGTCCAGCACAATCTCCCTGGCGTAGAGCTGGTACCTGCCGTCCCTCTCATAGACGCTCACGCTTCCCAGGACAATGACCTTCTGCCCTTCCGCCATACGAAAAGAGAGACCTTTCCGATTGCCTGCAAACATTACGCAGGACAGCGTCCCAGTCTCATCCTTCAACGAAAAATATATATGCCCGGACGTGTGGTACTTGCAGTTCGACACTTCTCCTTTGACATAGATGTGGTTCAGCATAAAGTCCTGGGCGAACATCTGCTTGATATAGCTGTTCACCTGCCCGACAGAATATGCCTTCCTCATATGCCCTCACCCCATTCAGCTGTCCGCACGCTTCGCCTCTTCCTGGGCATCGCTTCCGGCATGCTCTCCCTCCGGCCTGCTCCCGCTGTGCGCCGCGCTCTTGGAAGACTCCTGCTCCCTGGCCAGCTTGCCCAGGATGCCGTTGATAAAGGACGGCGCGTCGTCCCCTCCGTACAGCTTGCCCAGCTCTACCGCCTCATTGATGGCCACCCCGGTGGGCACGTCGCCGTCAAAACAGATCTCGTAGGCCGCCAAGCGCAGGATGGACAGCTCCACCTTGCCCATGCGCCGTACCTTCCAGCCCTGGGACAGCTCGTCAAGCTTCCCGTCTATGAAGCTGAGCCGGCTGATAACCCTCTGATACTTGTCCACGATATAGCTCCGGTCTCTCTCCTCCAGCATAGGGATGTCGTCCATATACATGGCAATCTGCTCGTCCATCTGGTCTGCCTCATTGAACTCGCTCCTGAACAGCAGCTTGAAAATATGCTCCCTCTGTTCTCTCCTCTTCATAATCGCTCCCTCCGTCTGTGTGCCGCACTTCCGCCATACCGCCGCGTCCATTCAGCAAATAAGGGTGTCCGCTTCCGGGCACCCATCTGCGCAAGGCTCATCACTGCTTCATATCCACCCCTGCGATGTGGATATTGACCTCCTCCACCGTCAGCCCTGTCATATTCTCGATTGCTCCCTTGACTCTCTCCTGCACCTTGGCCGATGTCTTCGGGATGCTGTAGCCGTAGCGCATGTTCAGGGAGACATCCACCCGCACCGTCCTGCCGGCCACGGTCACCTTCACGCCCTTGGACAGGTTCTTCATTCCCAGCTTGCCCACCAGCTCGTTGGTGATATTGCCCGCCATGGATGCCACGCCTTCCACCTCCGTGGCCGCAAGCCCGGCGATGATCGCCACCACCTCGTCTGCAATCTGTACCTCGCCCATGCTGAGTTCTTCATGTATAGTATAAGAATTTCTCTCTTCCGACATCTCATATACCTCCTGTATCGTCTGCATCTTATTCTTTATTATAAACAGAACCGCCGGTGTTTGCAATTCTTTTTTGCTGCGCCCAGGCCCGGTCATTCCAGGGAAATCAGCAGCATCCGGCTGGACGGATCCGCAATGTAGGAGATCTGCCGGATGGAAGTATCCGCCTGGAAAATCTCCTGCCTGTCAAACAGGTTCTCGATGTATGTCTCATAGGTCTGCTGGTCTGGGAATTTCATCGTCAGGTACTCCTGGCCGGCCGCCCTGGCTGCCTCCAGCCTCTTTGCCACCAGCTCCAGGTCGTACGCCTCATACCAGAGCCCCTCGTACCGGTAATAATTGTACGTCTCGGCTGTGCACTCCGGCAGCGGCACCGCCGCATTGGGAGTGTGGTCGGCGCCCATCTGCTCCGACGTGAGGTTCAGATAGTCATAGTTGACATAATCCTCATCCACCAGGCCGCTGTCCACAGCCTCCTGCCCTGCCACCGGATCCCCCCATGTGGTGTCCACATAGTAGTATTCCCCGTCCAGCATCACCAGATTCCAGGCGTGGGCCACATTCTTCCCCTCCGGGTTCAGGGCAGTCCCGGTCACCGTCGTGCAGGGGATTCCCAGCTCCTTCAGGAGATACTGGGTGGCATAGGCGTAGCCCTGGCACACAGACGCCCCGTTGAGGAACACGCTGAGGATGTTCTGGTTGTCCGGCGCGCTCTCGTCGTACACCGTGTGCCGCACAAGGTAGTCATACACATATTTCTCCTTCTCGTACGCCCCGCCGTCCGCAGGAGCCCCGCGCAAAATGTCCGCCACGGCCTCATCCACCAGGGCCTGCTTCTCGTCCCGCTCCTCGGGCGTATAGGAGTACTGCCCAGAAAAGGTGTAGAATTCCGTCTGCCCGCCCACCATATGCTCTGTGATCACATAGCCCTCCACATAGAATAGCTCTGGGTGATCCATCATGATCGCCTGGTAGGCGCGGTCCACCTGCTCCGGATCCATGGAGCGAAGCTTCACCTCGCTGCGGTAGCCCTCCAGAGCGGACAGAAGCTCCAGGTAGAGCTTCTGATCCTCTGCCGGCAGCTGCCCGTAGGCATAGTCGCCCGCCGCAGCCTTCTCCCGGGCCGCCGCCAGCTCTTCCTCTGTCACTTCCTCGAACTGTCCGGCATAGATGTCCGCCTGCTTCTCGATCAGAGTCTCCCGGACTGCGTCCCGCACCGAGGCCACCGCCTGGCAGCCTGTGAGAAGCGCTGCGGCCAGGCAGGCAGCCAGGCAGGCCAGAGCCCGGCGGCCGCCTCTTGGCAGCCTGCCCGCGGCCCCCGCCGCTGCCCTCCTGCTGTCACGGCCCGCTCCTCTCATCCTTGTCTGCATTTCTCCCATCACCTAATTTCTTCCGAACTCCTCCAGGACAAGCCCCTCGTTGCGCTCCAGCACCATGCCCACGCTCCAGCTGTTGACAAAGAGCAGGAGCGGGTTGCCCTTCAGGTCTTTGATCTTCTTCATGTCGGAGGTACCCACCAGCTTATTCAGATCCACATTGTCCCCCACAATCCAGCGGATATGCTCGTAGGGCAGGTTCTCCAGACGGATCTCCACGTTGTATTCATTCTCCAGCCGGTATTTCAGCACGTCAAACTGCAGCACGCCCACGACGCCCACGATGATCTCCTCCATCCCCGTGTTGAACTCCTGGAAAATCTGGATGGCGCCCTCCTGGGCAATCTCTGTGATCCCCTTCACGAACTGCTTGCGCTTCATCGTGTCCATCTGCCGCACCCGGGCAAAGTGCTCCGGGGCGAAGGTGGGGATCCCCTCATACCGGAAGTTCTCCCCCGGCATGCAGATCGTGTCCCCGATGGAAAAGATTCCCGGGTCGAACACACCGATGATATCCCCCGCGTACGCCTCTTCGATGACCTTCCGGTCAGAGGCCATCAGCTGCTGGGGCTGGGACAGGCGCTGCTTCCGGCCTCCCTGCACATGGTAGACCTCCCGGGAGGCGTCAAACTTCCCGGAGCAGATGCGCATGAAGGCGATCCGGTCCCGGTGCGCCCTGTTCATGTTGGCCTGGATCTTGAAGACAAAGGCCGAGAAATCATTGTCCACCGGGTCGATGATCCCCTTGTCCGACATGCGCGGCAGAGGCGCGTAGGTCATCTTTAGGAAATGCTGCAGGAAGGTCTCCACGCCAAAATTGGTCAGAGCCGAGCCGAAGAATACCGGGGACAGCTCCCCCTTCGTCACCAGGTCAATGTCAAACTCTGCGGAGGCGCCGTCCAGAAGCTCAATCTCCTCCTCCAGCTTCTCTCTAAAGTCTTCCCCTATCTGCGCGGTTAATTCCGGGCTGTCGATGGAAATGACGTGGGCCTCCCCCTCCTTCGTCCCCTTCTCCGTCCCGGTGAAGGTGGTCACACAGCGGGTATTCCGGTCGTAGACGCCCTTGAAGTTCTTGCCGGAGCCGATGGGCCAGTTGACAGGGCAGGTGGCGATTCCCAGCTCCTTCTCGATGTCGTCCAGCAAGTCGAAGGTGTCGTTGGCGTCCCGGTCCAGCTTGTTGATAAAGGTAAAAATCGGAATGTGCCGCATGACGCACACCTTGAACAGCTTGCGCGTCTGGGCCTCCACGCCCTTGGAGGCATCAATGACCATGACTGCAGAATCCGCCGCCATCAGCGTCCGGTAGGTGTCCTCCGAGAAGTCCTGGTGCCCGGGGGTGTCCAGGATGTTGATGCAGTATCCGCCGTACTCAAACTGCATGACCGAGGAGGTGACGGAAATTCCCCTCTCCTTCTCGATCTCCATCCAATCCGACACCGCATGCCTGGCCGTCGCCTTGCCCTTCACCGAGCCCGCCAGATTGATCGCCCCGCCGTACAGCAGAAACTTCTCTGTCAGCGTCGTCTTTCCCGCGTCCGGGTGGGAAATAATCGCGAATGTCCTTCTTCTCTCAATTTCTTGCCTGTAATCTGCCACGTTGATTCCTCCTGCGTAGTATTTGAAGCGCTATGGAAAAAAGAATCCTGCTTTGCCTGGCAGGATTCTCTTCTATACTCTCTCTTAAATTGCAGTTCTCCCGCTTCTGCCGGAAGTATTATAGCATCTGCGCCCCCGTATGGCAAGGGTAAGGCGCTTTTCTCACACGATGCGGCGGATCCACCCTTCCGGAGCCTTGATATGGCCCATCTGGATGCCGGTCAGCGTCTCGTAGAGCTTCTTGGTCACAGGGCCCATCTCCTCCATGCCGCTGGGCAGGCAGATCTCCTTCCCGTGATCCACGATCTTGCCCACCGGGGAGATCACAGCCGCCGTGCCGCACAGGCCGCACTCTGCGAAGTCCTTCACCTCATCGAAGGATACCTCCCTCTCCTCAGCCTCCAGGCCCAGATACTCCTTCGCCACATAGATCAGGGAGCGGCGTGTGATGGACGGCAGGATGCTGGAGGACTTGGGCGTCACCACCTTGTTGTCCTTCGTGACAAAGAGGAAGTTGGCCCCGCCGGTCTCCTCCACCTTCGTGCGGGTAGCCGGATCCAGGTACATATTCTCGTCGAAGCCATTGGCGTGGGCCGTCATGATGGCGTGCAGGCTCATGGCATAGTTGAGCCCGGCCTTGATATGGCCTGTCCCCCGGGGCGCGGCCCGGTCAAAATCGCTGACGCAGATGGTCAGCGGCTTGATGCCTCCCTTAAAGTAAGGGCCCACCGGAGTCACAAAGACGCGGAACTGGTACTCGTCCGCCGGCTTGACGCCGATCACCGCATTGGTGCCAAATATATAGGGACGGATATACAGCGTCGCCCCGGAACCGTAGGGCGGGACATAGGCCGCGTTGGCAGCCACCACCTGGTCGATGGCCTCCAGGAACCTCTCCTCTGGGAACGCCGGCATCTCCAGCCTTCTGGCGGAGTCAGCCAGGCGGCTGGCATTCAAGTCCGGGCGGAACGTCACAATATGCCCGTCCTCCGTGGTATACGCCTTCAGCCCCTCAAAGCAGGTCTGCGCGTACTGAAGCACACCGGCGCACTCATTGATCACCACGTTGGCGTCGGAGGTCAGCTCCCCCTCGTCCCAGGCGCCATCCTTGTAATTGGACACATATCTCTTGTCTGTCTCCACATAGCTGAACCCCAGATTGGCCCAGTCAATGTTCTTCTTCTCCATACTGCATATCCCCTTTCACCGATATTATCGGGATTTTTTCTCTGAGCACATTGTACCACCGTTCTTTACAATGGTAAAGTGTTTTTTGTCTCCCTGGCTGTCCCCCGGCCGCTCCCTCACCCTCTGCGCTCATAGCGCAGGAACCGGTACTCCAGGTCAAAATAAGTCTGCTCGTCGCTCTCCCCCGTGAGCTCCCAGTCCGGCAGCTCATCCAGGTTCGGGAAAAACGTGTCCGCCTCATAGGCGTGATCAACCTTCGTCACGTGGGCCACCGTGCACAGGGGCAGGAGGCTCCGGTAGACGCTCTCCCCGCCGATCACATAGATCTCCTTGTCCGGGTACCGCCCAAGCTCCTCCATGAGCTCCTCCTGGCTGTGGACGACCACGGCTCCCTTCACCTGGTAGTCCGGCCTGGAGGAGAGGACGATATTCACCCGGTCCTTCAGCGGCTGCCCGCCCGGAAAGCTCTCCAGCGTCCTGCGCCCCATCACCACCACGTTGCCCGTGGTCATCGAGCGGAAAAACTTCATGTCGGACGGAATCCGCACCAGGAGCTTGTTGTCCTTGCCGATTGCCCAGTTCCTGTCCGCGTTTACAATCAGATTCATCTCTCTGCCTGCCTTTCTGTATTGGCCTCCCGCCTCACTTCTGCCTTAGACGGCCACGGGGATGTTGGCGATCTGGGGGCCTGTCACGTAATTGTCCACCCGCACATCGTTCCGGGTGAACTGATAGAAATCCTGCACCTCCGGGTTCAGCCAGAACGTGGGGGCCGGATGGGGCGTCCGCGCGATCAGCTCCTCCACCAGCGGGATGTGCCGGTCATAGATGTGGGCGTCCGCGATCACATGCACCAGTTCTCCCGGAACCATCCCGCACACCTGGGCCAGCATGTGCACCAGCACCGCGTACTGCACCACATTCCAATTGTTGGCGGTCAGCACATCCTGGGAGCGCTGGTTGAGCACCGCGTTCAGCTTCAGCTTGTCGCTGCCCGCCTCCTTCGTCACATTGAAGGTCATGCTGTAGGCGCAGGGATAGAGGTTCATCTCGCTGAGATCCTGGTGCACATACAGGTTGGTCAGGATCCGGCGGCTGTAGGGATTGTGCTTCAAATCATAGATCACACGGTCCACCTGGTCCATCATCCCCTCCCGGTACCGGTGCTTCACCCCCATCTGATAGCCGTAGGCCTTGCCGATGGAGCCGTCCCCGTCCGCCCACTCGTCCCAGATATGGCTGTGCAGGTCATGGATATTGTTGGACTTCCGCTGCCAGATCCAGAGGATTTCATCAAAAGCGCTTTTGATTCCCGTCCGCCGCAGAGTGATAGCCGGAAATTCCTTCGTCAGGTCATACCGGTTCACCACTCCGAACTTCTTCACCGTATAGGCGTAACTGCCGTCCTCCCACTTGGGGCGCACCTTTTCTCCCTCCGTACTGCATCCGTTTTCCAGTATATCCCGGCACATGGCGATAAACACCTGATCCGCATAGCTCATGGCACAAAA
>CALWMI010000078.1 GCA_944381745.1 uncultured Lachnospiraceae bacterium
ACTGGTTCGATTCCGGTTCTGGGCATTGTCTGTTTATAGACGTGGGATATTAGCTCAGTTGGTAGAGCACTTGACTTTTAATCAAGTTGTCCGGGGTTCGAATCCCCGATGTCTCATATAATGTTGGAAAGCCTCGTGAATACGGGGCTTTTTGTGCGTTTAGAGGAGAATGGAAGAAGGAAGGTTTTCATGGTTTACTCGCTTGATTTTTTATGAAAAATCAGAGGGAAAAGCTATCTTTTTGACGGTGGAATGCTATAATATTTTGGGAAGGGATAGGAACAGTAAAAAAATATAGAATTGTTTTTTAGATAGATCAAGTAAAAGGGAGAGTAGAAATGAAAATAAAAACTTTGGCGAAGGTGGGAATTGTTTTTTGGTGTTTATTTCCGCTTCTTTTTTTGTGGGCGCCCGGAATTGCATGGACGATAGTCGCGCTTGTCATAGCAAAATGGTTTTTAAAATGGCTTTTTAGCCCGATAGTGTTTAAAATTGAGAAATCGAGGAAATGAAGTATATTTCAACAAGATATCATTTGACTCCGAAAATGGTGTGGTAATTTTTCAGTTAGATATGTAAATGGAGGGATGACATTTGATTCAACAGGATCGATGGGATTCCCTCAAAATAGTGATTTACCTATTTTACTTGGTTTATTAAATAGTAATGTGGTTCAAGCAATACTAGTCTAAATGAAATAGATGAATTGGAATCTGTGCTACATCCGAATGCGATTTGTGATTTTCTGGATATGATTTCTAATATTTCTCACGAAATGGGAATACAGGTGTTTATTACCACGCATTCCTACTTTGTGATAAAAAAGCTGTTTTTAATTGCTCTGAAACATCCTGATGAAGTAACCTGTATTTCTTTTGCTAAGAATAACGAACCGCAAATCTGCAATCTCAGCGAAGGAATGCCGGAAAACTCTATTATTCAGGCATCCGTTGACCTTTATCGGCAGGAAGTTACAGAGGTGTTATGATGGGAGTTATCATTGAAGAAGCCGGGATGCAATTTGGCGAGTATCACGAGAATCAGGTTTTTTGAATCGAAACAAGCAATCAGTATACAAAGAGCCTGCGTCAAAACAGCATAAAATCTTGTGAATTTATATTACAGCGAGATCACCAGTGAAAAGATGAAATCCGGCCTCTCGAAGATCCGAAACCGTGGCATTGCTGCCGCCTTTTCTTACATGAACATCGTGGAGGCATGGAGCAGCGGCATTCCGAAAATGTTCCGGGAAGCGAAGGAATACGGCCTTCGTGAGCCGGAACTGATTGACATGGGCAGCGATTTCCGCCTCAACCTGTATCGACAAGACGCGGCTACCGGTCAGAATGGTGTCATTGATCCCAAGGAAGTTGGCACCAATGGCACCAAAGTTGGCACCAATGGCACTGGTTCCGAGCACAAACCTGATGTCAGTGAAAAAGCAATTATGCAAGCGATCCAAGAGAACCCGAAGATCACGTAAAAAGATATTTGCGAAAAAACCAGCATCCCCTTGAGAACGGTAAAACGCACTATGAGCGAACTTCAAAAAGCCGAGAAACTGCGACGCAAAGGCTCCAACCGGGACGGATCGTGGGTAGTCATAGACCAGAAGGAGTAAAGCGGTATGGCAGAAATGAACATCAAACAAATCATAGACAAGGGGCGTATTGCCCCCTTGTACACCGGCGTTAGCCAGAGAGGAGGAATACGATGCCGGAATTACCAGAGATAGAGACAATCCGCCGCGTGCTGGAGCCTCAGCTTGCCGGACAGCGGATCCGGGAGATGGATATCCGGCGGCCGGAGGTGATTGCGTACCCGTCCGCTGGGGAATTCCGCCGTGGGGTGGAGGGACAGGCGTTCACCCATCTGGAGCGGCGGGGGAAATTTTTGACAGCCTGTCTGGAAAATGGCAGCTGTATGCGCATCCATCTGCGAATGACAGGATGTCTGCTGCTGACGCCCGAAGACTGGCCGGAGGAGAAGCATACGCACCTGGTCTTCCGGCTGGAGGATGGCAGGGAGCTGCGCTTTTCGGATGTGCGCCGCTTCGGGCGTTTCTGGCTGTTCCGCAAGGGGGAAGCGGACAGCCGCAGCGGGGTGGAGAAGCTGGGGGAGGAGCCCTTTGCCGATGGATTTTCTGCCGCGTACCTGCGTGAGCGCCTGGGGAAGCGCAGGAAGACGGTGAAGGACTGCCTGCTGGAGCAGAGCGTGGTGGCAGGCATCGGCAATATCTATTCGGACGAGATTCTCTTTGCCGCCAGAATTTATCCGGCGCGCCCGGCGGACAGCCTGACAGCCGCGGAGTGGGAGCGCCTCGCAGCCGCCATCCCTGAGCGGCTGCACTACTTTATCGACAGGAATGCCGTCACACCGGAGGAGTACCTGGCGGGGAAAGGGCAAGGCTACCGCAACACGCCCTACCTGCAGGTGTATGGACACGCGGGCGAACCTTGCCCGGTCTGCCAGACGCGGCTCTGCCGCACGGTGATCGGGGGCAGGAGCAGCGTCTACTGTCCAGTCTGCCAGAGAGCAGAGAAATAGGTGCGGAATTAACAAAAGAAGGCAGGAGCCGGACGGCAGGAAATGCTGGAACGCAATCCAATCATTAAAGAAATAAAAGAATATAGAAGAAAAAGAAGAAATAGAAGAAATAGAAGAGGAACCGCAGTGTGCGATACGGTTCCTCTTTTTAAGTAGGATGAGAATAAAGTGTGTGCAAATCAGCCATTTTTGACCGTATTGTCCCTTGGTACACCGACGCTAAGTTTGGCTATGAAAAGTTTTTGTCTGAAAGCTCTATCTTTTTGTTGTCAAGAAAATTCTTATTTCAGCAGCGCCTCCACCGCGCTCTTGGGCTGGGCGCCAATCGCAGTCTTGACAGGGACGCCGTTTTTGAAAACCATGAGGGTGGGGATGGACATCACCGAGTATTTGCGGGCAAGCTCTGGATTTTCATCCACATTGATTTTCCCAACCTTGTAATGGACCGCTTCCTCTGCCATCTCGTCGATGACCGGGCCCATCATCCGGCAGGGGCCGCACCAGGGTGCCCAGAAATCTACCAACACGGGGATATCGGAATTTAACACTTCTGCCTGGAAATTATTGTTATCAAATGCCTTTGCCATAATTCAACTCTCCTTTGCCTTTCGGCTGTTATTTTTTGCTGTTGTCTTGTTTCTGAAATAAAGATACCATAGGAAGGGCGGGATGTATGTGATCTTGTCACATTATCATAAAAAATTTTGCGGGCCGCCTGACTTTTCCCGGGGCGCCTGCGTCTATATAGCGAAGGAGGAAAGGAGGAGATCCGGATGGCGGAGGATAAGCGGAGCTGGATTACACAGTATATCATACAGAATCAAGAGAAATTCTACCGCCTAGCCGTGGGCTATGTGAGAAATCCGCAGGATGCGCAGGATGTGGTGCAGAACGCGGTGGTGAAGGCGCTGGAGTCCTGGGAGTCTCTCAGAAACCCGCAGGCGGTGAAGACATGGTTTTACCGGATTGTGGTGAACGAGAGCATTTCCTTTCTGCGCAAGGGGCAGAGAGAGTATGCGCAGGATCCGGAGCAGCTGCCGCCGCAGCGGTTCGAGGAGCCGCGCTTTGGGGAGGCGGC
Source organism: uncultured Lachnospiraceae bacterium (assembly GCA_944381745.1). Classification (GTDB taxonomy): domain Bacteria; phylum Bacillota; class Clostridia; order Lachnospirales; family Lachnospiraceae; genus JAGTTR01. The sequence goes on from CALWMI010000078.1 coordinate 3,626, forward strand.
GGACGTGCTGGAGGCGGTGCGGGCGTTGCCGGTGAACAGCAGGACGGTGATTTTGCTCCACTACTATGAGGGGCTGACCTTAAAGGAGATTGCCGAGGTGACGCAGAGCAATCTGAGCACAGTGAAATACCGGCTGTATGCAGGGATTCGGGTGCTGGAGCGGACGCTGCGCACAGAGAGGAGGGCTGCAAATGAACGATAAGGAGAGGCTTTGGAAGGAATTCTGTGGGAAGACAGAGAAAGAGCTGGAGAATCTGTTCCAGGAGGCAGGGGAGCTGCTGGAAGATTCCCGGCGGGAATATGAGCAGGCAGATATCCCGGACGGATTGGCTAAGGCAGTGGAGGCTGCAGTCAGAGAGGGAGAACGGCGGGCACAGGAAAAGACAGAGAGATATGAGGAAGAGGAAAGGGAGAGGACAGATATGACAGAGAGATATCCGAACAGCAAAGACAGAAGAGATGAGAGAGGAAGAGATGGGAGAAAGAGCGGAGATAGGAGAAGGCGGCGCAGAGGACGAAGCGGCGGATTTGGGAAGTGGCTGACGGCGGCAGTTGCTGTCCTGGCGGTGTGCTTCACCGTGGGGCTCAACACCAGCCAGGCGTTTGCCCAGGCTGCGGGAGGGCTGGCTGTCATCGGCCCGATTGCCAGGGTGCTGACTTTCCGGAGCTATGAGGAGGAGACAGAGGACTATTCCCTCAAGGCCGAGATCCCGGAGGTGGAAGCGGACGCAGGCCAGGTAAGCGGCCAGACTGCGGAGGCTGTAGCAGATGCCAACGAGGAAATCCAGGAGAAAATCGCGGCTTATACGGAGCAGGCCGAGAGCCACATCCAGGAGTACAAGGAGGCGTTCCTGGCCACTGGAGGGACGGAGGAAGAGTTTGCGGCCAAGGATATCCAGGTGGATGTGAGCTATGAAGTAAAATCCGAGACCGATTCCTACGTATCCTTTGTCATCACGGCGAACGAAAGCTGGAGCAACGCCTACGGCGTACAGTATTTCTACAATATTAGCCTGGCGGACGGCAGCGATATTACGCTGAAGGAGCTGTTGGGAGAAGATTATGTAAACAAAGCCAACACGGCGATCCGGGAGCAGATGGCCGAGGAGATGGCGGAGGATGAGAACGCCTATTACTTCACGGAGGACGAGGGAGGCTTCGTGAGCGTGGGCGAGGACACGAATTTTTACATCAATGGGGAAGGGAACCCGGTGGTTGTCTTCGCAAAATATGAGGTTGCCCCTGGCTCCATGGGTACGCCGGAGTTTGAGATTCCCAGAGAGTGAAGTTTGCGTTTGAGATTTCCAGAGGGTGAAACTTTTGAAAGACGGGCGGCATCTAATAAGTGTAGCTACAAGATAAGGAGAAGGAAGTGAGCGCAGTGAAAAAGCAGCAGGCTGTAGAAGATGCCGTCCACAGCACTCTAGTCGATCACTATGAGAGGTATTACCGCCTTGCCTACCGCTTTGCGGGGAATGAGCAGGATGCGCTGGACATTGTGCAGGAGGGCGCTTACCGGGCAATTTTCAAATGCGGACAGCTGAAGAACCCGGAGTATGCCGGCACGTGGATTTACCGGATTATCATAAATACAGCAAAGGAATTCCTGAAGAAGAGAAGCAGAGAGACACTTCTGGGCGAACAGATGCCGGACGCCGGGAAGGAGGACGCCTACGAGGCGTTTGACGTGAACAGGGCGCTGGACGCGATGGACGAGAACGACCGGGCAGTGATTATCCTGCGCTATTTCGAGGAGCTGACGTTGGAAGAGACGGCAGAGGTTCTCGGCGAGAACATCAATACGGTAAAGTCCAGGCTGTACCGGGCGCTGAGGAAGCTGAGGACAAAGCTGGAATAGGAAGAACCTGTGCAGCAGGAGGACTGCGGGGCGAAGGGATGGGCGGCGCATAGGCCGCAGGACAGGAATATGGCGAGGTGAGTGCATGAACAGAGATTATGAGGAAAAGGACAAGGATTTTGCGGAAGAGGGCAGAGACGTACTGCAGGAGATGAAGGAGGCGTATGAACACACGCCGGTGCCTGAGGAAGGCAGGAGGCTGGTGGAGCAGGCAATCCAGCGGGCGAAAAAGGATAAGAGAAGGGGCCAGGCTGTGGTGCGCCTCAGAAGGACGGCGGTGGGGATCGCAGCTGCCTTCGCCTGTATCGTGGCGCTCTCCAACAGCAGCGCACAGGTAGCCCACGCGATGGGACAGATCCCGATCCTGGGCGCGGTGGTACGGGCGGTGACCTTCCGCACCTACGAGGCGGACAAAGAGAACTTCCAGGCTCAGGTGGAGATCCCGCAGCTGGAGGCGGAAGAAGGGGCCGGGGAGCTGCCCCAGGGAGCCGAGGAGATCAACAGCAGCATAGAAGAGTTTACCGACAGGTTCATCAAGGAATTTGAGTCCGATATGGAGACGGGCGGCGAAGGACATGAGGGGCTGGATATCTCCTACGAGACAGTGACAGACAGTGACAGGCTGTATACGGTCAAGGTCTGGGCTGTGCAGACGCAGGCCAGCGGAGCTGAGACGGTGAGATACTATACGCTGGACAAAGCCACAGGGCAACAGCTTGCGCTGGCGGATCTCTTCGCCGAAGGAAGCGATTACGTGACGGTCCTGAGCGAGGAGATCAAGCTGCAGATGCGCCGGCAGATGCAGGAAGATCCGGGCAAGCAGTATTTCTTGGACGACGAAGAATTCCCGGAGTGGAACTTTGAGAGGATCAAGGAGGATCAGAATTTCTATATCACGGATGGACAAAAGCTGGCCATTGTATTTGACGAGTACGAAGTGGCCCCCGGATATATGGGGGTGGTGAGCTTTGAGATCCCTACAGAGGAGATCGCAGATATCCTGCAGCCGGATATGGGGATTCTCCAGTAGCCGGATATGAGGATTCTCCAGCAGTTGGATATGGGGATTCTCCAGCAGACGGATATGGGGATCCTCCAGCAGCTGGATATGGGGATTCTTCAGCAGCCGGATATGGGAATTCTCCAGCAGACGGAAGGGGCGTCCCCTGCACCGCAGAAAAGGCGGGCGGGGGAACGCCCTCCTTTTTTGCGTTTTTGCCGGGAATATGGTATGCTTAACAGGAAAACAAGCTGAGATGTGGGGACAATGGGTATGGAAAAGGCTTTTTGGGAAGAACTGCAGGAATATAACAGGAGGGATATCTATCCCTTCCACATGCCAGGGCATAAGAGAAACCCGGTTGCGGCAGGGCTCTGTGACCCCTATCTATCGGATATCACAGAGATCGAGGGGTTCGACGACCTGCACCATGCCAGCGGGATTCTGCGGGATGCCCAGGCTGCGGCCGCCGCGCTTTTCGGAGCCCAGGAGAGCCGGTTTCTGGTCAACGGGAGCACAGCTGGCATCCTGAGCGCCATCAGCGGCTGCCTGCTTCCGGGGGAGACCTTGCTCCTGGCCAGGAACAGCCACCGCTCAGCCTATCACGGGGCGCAGCTTAGGCGCCTGTCCGTGAGGTACCTCTATCCTCGCCCGGAGGAGAGATATCATCTCAACGGGGGGATTGCCCCGGAGGATGTGGGGGAGGCGCTGGATAAGGAGCCGTCCGCCCGGGCGGTGTTCGTCACATCCCCCACCTATGACGGGTTGGTGTCGGATATCGGGGGGATTGCCCAGGAGGCCCACAAGAGAGGGCGTATCCTGATTGTGGACGAGGCCCACGGGGCGCACCTGCAGTTCCACCCGGCTTTTCCCAGGAGCGCCCTGGAGAGCGGGGCGGATGTGGTGATCCAGAGCGTGCACAAGACGCTGCCCTCCCTGACGCAGACGGCGCTTCTGCATTTTGGCAGGGACAACCGGCTGGATGAGGCCGCCAAAGAGCGGATCCGGCGGTTCCTGAGCGTTTACCAGAGCAGCAGCCCGTCCTACCTGCTGATGGCCTCCATCGACCGCTGCCGGCAGATGCTGGAGCGGGAAGGAGGACGGCTCTATGAGGCCTATATCCCGGAGCTCATGCGTTTCCGCACCAGGATGGAAGGGCTGCGGAACATTCGCCTTGTGGGAAGGGAGCTGGAGGGGACGGCCGCCATTGCGGGGACGGACCCTTCACGCCTGGTGTTCGCCGCCCCGCAATATGTCCGAAGCGGGCCGTGGATGGAGGAGAAGCTGCTGGCGGAGCACAGAATCCAGATGGAGATGGCCGCCCCAGGCTATGTGGTGGGCATCAGCAGCTGTATGGATACGCCGGAGGGGTTTGCCAGGCTGGCCCAGGCGATGGAGCAGCTGGACAGGGAAATGCCCTTCTGCCTGCGGAAGCGGGCTTTGGAGAAAACCGGCCATTCCCAGGAGGAGATTCTGTGCCGGGCAAGAAATGAGGCGGTTTTACCCATTTATGAAGCGGCGGACAGGGAGGGGGTAAGCCTTCCGCTCCGGGATGCCCCAGGGAAGATCAGCCGGGAGTACGTCTATCTGTATCCTCCAGGAATCCCCCTGCTGGTACCGGGGGAGCGGGTCAGCGGGAAGTGCGCTGCCCTTCTCGCGCAGCTGCTGAGGGAGGGGCTGGATGTGAGGGGGCTCGACCCGGCGCCCGGGGATTGGATGAACCGGCAGACAGGCCCGGAAGAGGCATGGAGGCTGCGGGTCTGCATATAGCGCCCAGAGGGCTGAGAGCAGGCGCAAGCCCCGGCGGGGCAAGAAGATGCAAGGGCCTGGGATAGACAGGACAGGGAAAGGCGGGAGAAGCGCTATGGGAAAAATCTTCTGTATTATCGGAAAAAGCTCGTCGGGGAAGGACACGGTGTACAAGGGGCTGCTCCAGAGGAGAGAGCTGGGGCTCCGGCGGATTGTACCCTATACGACCCGGCCAAGGCGCGAGGGGGAGCGGGACGGCGAGGAGTACTATTTTGTCAGCCAGGACGCCTACCAGCGGCTGGAGGAGCAGGGCAAGGTGATTGAGGCCCGGCATTATCACACGGTGTATGGCGTGTGGACTTATTTTACTGCCCAGGACGGGCAGATTACAGAGCAGGAGGACTGCCTGCTGATCGGCACGCTGGAGGCCTTCTGCCAGATCCGGGATTATTTCGGGGCTGGGCGGGTCGTGCCGGTCTACCTGCAGGTGGAGGACGGCGAGAGGCTTAAGAGGGCGATTGCGCGGGAACAGCGGCAGGAGAAGCCAGGTTACGCGGAGGTGTGCAGGAGATTCCTGGCGGACGAGCAGGATTTCTCCGAGGAGAGGCTGCGCCAGGCGGGAATCCGCGACCGCTTTGACAACAGCGGGCTGGAGGGCTGCCTGGAGCAGGTGGCCGCCTACATTGCCGGCAAAAAATCCCTATAAAAGAAGGCGGGATTGTGCTATACTAGTACCGGGCAGAGTATCCGAGAAAGCAGCGGGGAGGTGCGCGATGTCAGGGTTTGGAGACATTATCGGCCACGAGGATATTATATGGCATCTGAAAAATGCGATCCTGGCGGGGAAGGTTTCCCACGCGTATATCCTGAGCGGCGAGGAAGGGAGCGGGAAGAGGCTCCTTGCGGATACGTTTGCGATGGCGCTCCAGTGCGAGCAGGGAGGGACGGAGCCCTGTATGCAGTGCCGCTCCTGCAGGCAGGCAGCCAGCGGCAGCCAGCCGGATATCATCCATGTGGTCCATGAGAAGCCGGCGTCCATCGGCGTGGAGGACATCCGCGGGCAGGTGAACGGGGATATCGCCATCAAGCCCTACCGGTCCCCCTACAAGATCTATATTATCGACGAGGCGGACAAGATGACGGTGCAGGCCCAGAACGCGCTGCTCAAGACGATTGAGGAGCCGCCGTCCTACGCGGTCCTGATACTTTTGGCAGACAATGCGGACCGGATGCTGCCCACGATTTTGTCCCGCTGTATCCGGCTGAACCTTAAGGCGGTCAGCAGCAGGCTGATGAAGGAGTATTTGATGGATAAGATGAAGATACCGGATTACCAGGCGGATTTGAGCGTCACCTTCGCCCAGGGAAACGTGGGGAAGGCGATGAAGCTGGCGTCCTCGGATAAGTTCCAGGAGATGAAGGAGCAGGCTGTGCGGCTGCTGGGAAGCATAGAGGGGACGGAGCTCCACGATCTCCCGGAGGCGGTGAAGGAGCTGGGCGCATACAAGGAGAATATACAGGAGCTGCTGGATCTCTTCACCCTGTGGTTCCGGGACGTGCTGCTTTTCAAGGCGACCCAGGAGGCCGGGGAGCTGATCTTCCGGGATGAGCTGGCTGCGGTGCGCAGGCAGGCTAAGAAGAGCTCCTACGAGGGGCTGGAGGAAATTTTAAACGGAATTGAGAGAGCAAGGGCAAGGCTGCGTGCGAACGTGAATTTTGACCTTACCATGGAGCTTTTGCTGTTGACGATAAAGGAGAATTAATATGACGACAATAATAGGCGTGAGATTCCGCACGGCGGGGAAAATCTATTATTTTGATCCCAAGAAGCTGGATATCAAGCGGGGCGGACATGTGATTGTGGAGACGGCCCGGGGCGTGGAGTACGGGACGGTGGTGATCGGGCGGAAAGAAGTGCCCGACGAGAAGGTTGTCCAGCCGCTGAAGCCGGTGATCCGCATCGCCACCAAGGAGGACGACGCGGTGGAGGAGCGGAACCGGGGGAAGGAGAAGGAGGCCTTTGCCATCTGCCAGGAGAAGATCAGGAAGCACGGCCTGGAGATGAAGCTCATCGACACAGAGTATACCTTCGACAACAATAAGGTGCTATTCTATTTTACGGCGGACGGGAGGATTGACTTCCGGGAGCTGGTGAAGGATCTGGCGTCGGTGTTCAAGACCCGCATCGAGCTGCGGCAGATCGGCGTGAGGGATGAGACGAAGATCATAGGGGGAATCGGCATCTGCGGCCGGGCGCTGTGCTGCCACTCTTACCTGTCGGAGTTTGCCCCGGTGTCGATCAAGATGGCCAAGGAGCAGAACCTGTCGCTGAACCCGGCTAAAATTTCCGGTGTGTGCGGACGGCTCATGTGCTGCCTGAAGAATGAGGCAGAGACATATGAATATCTGAATTCCCGGCTTCCGGGCGTGGGGGATACGGTGACCACCGACGACGGGGAGAAGGGAGAAGTGCAGGCGGTCAACGTGCTCCGGCAGCAGGTGAAGGTGCTGGTTACCAACGGGGACGAGAAGGAGATCCGGGAGTATAAGGCCAGCCAGCTGAAATTCCGGCCCAAGAGGAAGAAGGGTCGGGATAAGGACCGGGACAAGGGAAAGGATAGAGACAGAGAGAAGGACAAGGTGGATGCAGAGCTGAAGAAGCTGGAGGCCATGGAGAAAAAGGAAGGAAAGTCGAAGCTGGATGACAACTGAGCTGAAGCCGGGGGAGCGCCTGGACGACCTCCAGAGGAACGGTTACAAAATTATACAGGATCCAGGCCGCTTCTGTTTCGGCATGGACGCGGTGCTGCTGTCCGGCTTTGCCCAGGTGAGAGCCGGGGAGCGGGTGCTGGACATGGGAACCGGAACTGGGATTATCCCGCTGCTTCTCCGGGGCAAGACGGAGGGCAGGTGCTTTACCGGCCTGGAGATCCAGGCAGAGAGCGCGGACATGGCCAGGCGCAGCGTCGCTCTGAACGGGCTGGAAGAGGACATAGAAATTGTGGAGGGCGATTTGAAGGAAGCGGTGCAGAGATTCGGCGCGGCTTCTTTTGATGTGGCGACCTGCAATCCGCCTTACATGATATGGAAGCACGGGCTTGCCAACCCGGATATGGGAAAGGCCATCGCGCGCCATGAGATATGCTGCACGCTGCAGGATGTGGTCAGGGAGGCGGCTGGCGTGCTGCGGGAACGGGGCAGGTTCTACCTGGTGCACAGGCCCTTCCGGCTGGCGGAGATCATGCGGGAGCTTGCCAGATGGAGGCTGGAGCCGAAGCGGATGAAGCTCGTGTACCCCTATGTGGACCGGGAGCCGAACATGGTTCTCCTGGAGGCTATGAAGGGGGGGAATTCCGGCATGCGGGTGGAGAAGCCCCTGGTGGTATACCGGGAAAAGGGCATCTACACCGATGAGATCTATGAGATCTATGGATACTAGGGGAGAAGGCGGCAGGAGACAGGAGGAAGAATATGGCGGGAATGCTGTATCTATGTGCGACACCCATTGGAAACCTGGAAGATATGACCTTCCGGGCGGTGCGGATATTGAAGGAGGCCGATGTGATCGCGGCGGAGGATACTCGCAGCAGCAGGAAGCTTCTGCAGCACTACGATATCCGCACGCCCATGACCAGCTACCATGAGTTCAACAAGATAGAGAAGGGGCGTAAGCTGGTGGAGCGCATGCAGGGAGGGGAGACGGTGGCCCTGATCACAGACGCGGGGACGCCGGGGATCTCGGATCCCGGGGAGGAGCTGGTGCGGATGTGCGTGGAGGCGGGCATAGCGGTGAGCGCAGTCCCGGGGCCGGCGGCCTGTGTGACCGGGCTGGTGGTATCCGGGCAGCCGTCCAGAAGATTTTGCTTCGAGGCCTTCCTCCCCCAGGAGAAAAGGGAGCGGACGCGCATACTGGAGGAGCTGGCCCAGGAGACGCGGACGATTGTGCTCTACGAGGCTCCCCACCGGCTGGTGCGCACGCTGGGCAGCCTGTACGAGACGCTGGGCAGCCGCAGGATTTCCATCTGCAGGGAGCTGACCAAGAAGTTTGAGACAGTGGAGCGCACCACGCTGGACGAGGTATTGCGCTATTATGAGACGCATGAGCCGCGGGGGGAATATGTGCTCGTCCTGGAGGGCAAGCCTGCCAGCCAGCAGGAGGAGGAGCGCCGGGCCAAGTGGGAAGGCATGGCTGTCGCAGAACATATGGCGTATTATGAGAGGCAGGGAATGGAGCGCAGGGAGGCGATGAGACAGGTGGCGAAGGACCGGGGCGTGTCCAGGCGGGACATTTACCAGGCCCTGCTGGCGGACACGGAAGAAGAGTGAGAACAGGGGCCATCTGCCGGAATGCAGGAAAATGTAATCGGGCGGATGGCCCCGGCACTGTGCGGAGTCAAAGTTTTAAATTCAAGCAAAGCTCATGTTGTCAGTCCAAAGATACTTTCAGCCCGGCCAAATCAGCTAAGGCAAGGATACTCTCGCGGGATACTTTCTTGCCCTCGTACTCCACGAGGTTCTCCGTGGATCCTGTGAAAATGTCGCAGGGGACGCATTTCTGAAGGATAATGCGGTTGCCGTCCACAAAGATCTGGAGAGGATCCTTTTCCTGAAGGTTCATGCTTTTCCGAAGTTCCATTGGGAGGGTGATCCTTCCAAGTTCATCGAGGCGCCGGATAACTCCAGTGTTTTTCATCTTTACACACACCTTCTTTTTCTTTTGAATTTAAAAGTTTCTTTCATTATACCATATTTTTCAAGTATTACAACAAAAACTTAAATATATTCATTTTGATGAATAAAAAATTTAAATTCTGCATAGGATGCTACAAAAACAACCAGGGGAAGCTATGCTGAATTATCTGTGGGCGGGAATGCTGCTGGTTGGGATTGCCTACGGGGCGTTTACCGGGAACCTGGCCCAGGTGTCGGAGGCGGCGCTGGAGTCGGCGGGAGAGGCGGTCACGCTGTGCATCTCCATGGTGGGTGTGATGGCCCTGTGGACAGGGCTGATGCACACCGCGCGGGAGAGCGGCCTGATGGGGCAGCTGACCAGGATGGCCAGGCCAGCCGTGCGCTGGCTGTTTCCGGATATTCCGGCCGGACATGAGGCGCAGGAGCATATCACGGCCAATGTGATCGCCAACATACTGGGGCTTGGCTGGGCGGCCACCCCGTCTGGACTGAAGGCGATGGAGGCCTTGGGCAGGCTAGAGGACAGCCGGAGAAGGGAGGGCAGGAGCCAGGTTCCGGAGGGCGCTGCCAGCAATGAGATGTGCAATTTCCTCATCCTGAACATCTCCTCCCTGCAGCTGATCCCGGTGACCATCATCGTGTACAGGAGCCAGTACGGCTCGGTGGATCCCACGGCGATTATCGGGCCGGCCATGGCGGCCACCGCCTGTTCCACGGCGGCGGGGATTCTGTACATGAAAATCAGGGGGAGGAGAAAAAGAACGTGAAGCTGTTGGGATACCTCTCAGAGCTGACCATCCCGCTCATCATCTTCTACATTGTGGGATATGGGCTCCTCCAGAAAAAGCAGGTGTATGAATACTTTATCTCCGGGGCGGAGGAGGGGCTGCGGGTCGTCCTGCGGATCCTGCCCACGCTGGTAGGGCTGATGGTGGGAGTGGGCATCCTGCGGGCTTCCGGCTTCCTGGATTTCCTGGGCGTGCTTCTGGGAAGGGCTGCGGGGAGCCTGGGGATTTCGGCGGAGCTGATCCCCGTGATCCTTGTGCGGATGTTCTCCTCCTCTGCGGCGACGGGGCTGTGCCTGGATATTTTTAAGGAATACGGCCCGGACTCCCTGCTGGGGAGGACGGTGTCCATTATGATGAGTTCCACGGAGACCATCTTCTACACGATGAGCGTGTACTTCATGGCGGTGAAGGTAAAAAAGACGCGGTATACGCTGGCGGGAGCCCTGCTGGCCACACTGGCAGGCGTGGCGGCCTCAGTATTTTTGGCGGGGAAGATGGGGTAGGCGGAAGATGGGATAAGCGGTGGGCTGGAGTCAGCGCAGAAAAAAACCCCGGCATAAGCCGGGGAAGGAAATCGCTGAGGGAATTCCGAGGGGAGGAATTCCCTCTGACTATAGAGGATGTAAGTTATTATCCTATCGGCAGATACTCTGTGGATATCTGCCGATTACAATATACATCAGAACCGCATAAAGAGGATATAAAAAGCAGCAGGGATTCTGCTAAAATACTGTTAAGAATTTCACATTGTCAGGTCAGTTATCCACCAGCATGCGGTATCCAATCCCCAGCTCGGTGAGAATGTATTTGGGATCCGCCGGATTCTCCTTCAGCTTGCGGCGGATGTTCGCCATGTTCACGCGCAGGATCTGGTTGTCGGAGGGGCTGTAGGGACCCCATATATTTTTCATGATAAAATCATAGGTCAGCACCTTCCCGGCGTATTTCCCCAGGAGGGCCAGGCACTTGAATTCGTTCTGGGTGAAGTGGATCTCCTCCCCGCTGCGGGTGACCGTGTGCTTGGCGATGTCGATTGTCAAATCTTTCACCTGGATAATGGTGTCTGCGGCGGCGGAATTCTCCGAGTGGTCCAAGTGCCGGAGCGCTGTGCGCACCCGCGCCATCAGCTCGGACATGCCGAAGGGCTTGGTGATATAGTCGTCCGCGCCAAAATCCAGGGCCGCCACCTTCTCCGCCTCCTTATCCCGGGCAGAGACGATGAGGATCGGCGTCGTGCCGCTCCATTCCCGGAATTCCTTCAGGAGATCCATCCCGTCACCGTCTGGAAGCCCCAGATCCAGCAGCACCAGATCCGGACAGGCAGAGAGGAACAGGGAGCGCCCTGTCTTGCTGTTCTCTGCCAGGGTGGTGCGGTAGCCGTTGGCTGTGAGCGCGTTGTTGATAAAGTTCCGGATGCCTTTTTCATCCTCGATGATTAGTATGTTTTTCTCTGTATTCATAATATCTGTCTCCTATAAAGGTAATCCAAACCGAAAGATAGCGCCGCCTTCGGGGCGGTCCAGGCTCTCAAAATAGCCCTTGTGCGCCTTCACGATGCTCTCGCATACGGGAAGCCCGATACCAAAGCCCTTGGAGGAATCTGTGGAAAGCTTGTCGTTCCAGTCGGGGTTGGCAGACAAGCCCCGGCCCCGGTCAGACACCTGGACAACCGCATAATTGTCCTTGACGTAAGTGGTCACAGCGATGTGCTCCGTATCCCCTGAGTGGCGGATGGCATTCTCCAGCAGATTGATGATTACCTGCTTGATGAGGAGGGAGTCCATGGGGGCGATGATCAGCTCCTGCGGCAGATCCACCTGGATGTTCACGCCGGGGAAGCGCTTCCTCGTCTTGATGACTGCGTCGGCGATCACTTCCTCCACCATCTCCGGCTGGGTCTTGAGCTTGGTCTCGCCGGGCTGGAAATGGGTGATGGACAACAGGTTCTCCACCATGCCGATCAGCCACTCGGCGTCCTCCTTGATGTTGGAGAGGAGCTTGTCCACCTCTTCGGGGGGCATGTGCTTCCCGTCCTCCAGGATCAGGGAGGTGGAGCCGATAATGGTAGTCAGCGGTGTGCGCAGGTCGTGGGAGATGGCCCGCAGCAGGTTGCTGCGCATCTTCTCCTTCTCCGCCTCCAGGGCAATCGCCGTGCGCTCGTCCGCCAGCTGGATATTCTTCTGGTACAGCTCCCTGGCCGCCCGCTCCCGGCGGGAAGCCTCTATGGCCTGGCGCTTGATCTGGGAGGTCATGGTGCAGGTGATGATCGCCACCGTGATCATGCTGATCAGCGCCACCGGATAACCGGAAATCGTGAGATTAAACTTATAGTAAGGATACATGAAAAAATAATTTACACAGCAGGTGCTGATGATGGAGGAGATAATCCCCCACAGGTAGCCGTCGGTTATCCGCGAGATGATCAGGACCGCCAAGATAAAGACGGAGGCGGAATTATTCTCCACGCCGGTGTACTGCAGGAGAACTGAGCTGACAATAAAGGCCAGCGACAAAAGCAGGGCGGATTTCAGCAAATCCATGATATAAAATTGCCCGGTAATTTTCTTCAAATCCATAGGGACTCCTCCTTGTCTATTATATTATAAAACACAATAAAGAAAGTGTTAAGGTTTTTTTGGAAACCGCGCAAAATAGAGGGAAAACGGCACACAAAAAATCTGGCGGAACGCCGGAAAAGGGAGGGCGGAAGGGGGCGCTGCACCGAAATTTTGATTGTAAAACAAACCGTTCTATGGTAAGATAATCAGACAGGTGCAGCACCGGCGTGCCAAGGGCGGATTGCCCCTCGTACACCGGCGCTAGACAGAGGGAAGATTACATGGAGGTAGACATGGCCAGGATAGTGATTGTGACAGACAGCAACAGCGGGATTACCCAGCGGCAGGCGGAGGAATACGGCGTGGCAGTGCTGCCGATGCCCTTTTTTATTGACGGGGAATGCTACTATGAGGATAAAAATTTGAGCCAGGAGGAGTTCTACAAGAAGTTGGAGCAGGATGCGGATATTTCCACCTCCCAGCCTGCGCCGGGGGATGTGCTTGAGCTGTGGGATTCCCTGCTGGAGGAGTACGACGAGATTGTACACATACCGATGTCCAGCGGCCTCAGCGGCTCCTGCGAGATGGCCATGGGGCTTGCCAGGGAGTATGGCGGAAGAGTCCAGGTGGTAGATAACCAGAGGGTGTCCGTCACCCAGAGGCAGTCGGTGCTGGATGCGAAGGAGCTGGCCGGCCGCGGGTGGAGTGCAGCCCAGATCAAGGAGTATCTGGAGAAGACGAAATTTGATTCCAGCATCTATATCACGGTGGACACACTGAAATATCTCAAGAAGGGCGGGCGGATCACGCCGGCTGTGGCGGCTCTGGGGACGCTGCTGCGGCTGAAGCCGGTGCTCCAGATCCAAGGAGAGAAGCTGGATACGTACTCTAAGGCGCGGACAATGAAGCAGGCAAGGCAGACGATGAAGCAGGCGATCCACGACGATTTCTGCGGGCGTTTCCACACATCCCCGGATGCGCGGGAGATGCATATACAGATTGCCTATACAGGTGTGGACCAGACGGAGGCTCTCAGCCTGAAGCAGGAGCTGGAGGAGCTGTACCCAGGCCACGATGTCGTCGTCAACCCGCTGTCGCTGAGCGTTTCCTGCCATATAGGGCCCGGGGCGCTGGCAATCGCCTGCACAAAGAAGCTGGATGTGTAAAAAGTAGGGGTAATTGTGGATATCTATCAGACAATCAATGACGTGTTGGTGAAGCTGTTCAACGAGATTATGGATAAGGAACAGAAAGCGATCATCACAGGGGAATTCAAGGATATCACGAATAACGATATGCATATCATAGAATCCGTGGGCCTGGGCGAGCCGAAGAGTATGTCTGCGGTGGCCAGGCAGCAGTCCGTCACGGTGGGGACGCTGACCATTGCGGTAAATGCGCTGGTGCGCAAGGGGTATGTGTCGAGGGTGCGCAGCGAGAAGGACCGCAGGGTTGTTCTCCTGTCGCTCACCGAGAAGGGCGGCAGGGCTTACCAGCATCACGCCCAGTTCCATGAGCAGATGGTGCAGGCGGTGATGCGGCATATGAGCGAGGAGGAGCTGCGGGTGCTTGCGAAGGCGCTGGACAATTTGAGCGAGTTTTTCCGGTCGTTTTAAGGGACGATGCAGGGGCGGCTGTCATATGGCAGCCGCCCTGATCTTTTCTTCCAGCAGGTGGAAGGGAAGGCAGCCGTGGGACAGGACGCAGGCATGGAAGGCGGCGGGGGTGTAGGCGTCTCCCCATTCCTCCTGGGCCGTCTCCTGCAGGGCCTCAAATTCCAGGCAGCCCACATAGTACTGCAGGTAGTTGGCCGGGTCGGCCACGATGGAATCGAAGACTTCCCGGGCGGTATCCGGGTTGTCGATGCCGTATCCTTCCAGAAACGCGGCTGTGTCGGAGAGCGTCCAGCCGTAGTAGTGGATGCCGATGTCCATCAGGCAGGAGAGGGCCAGGCTCCATTCCTTGTTGCAGCGCAGAAGCAGAGCCTCCGTTTCCTCCAGGCCGGATACCGAATAGGACCACAGCTCGGCGTAGGTGGCCCAGCCCTCCGTGTAGCCGCCGATGTGGAGGAGGGCGCACAGGAGGGGGATATCCTGGGACTGGCTGTACACGGTCTGGTAGAGGTGCCCAGGATAGCCCTCATGGGCCAGCGTGGCGAAGAGGTCGATGCCGCCGTAGCCGGCGGCCGGATTGATGTAGATGACATTTTCAGCCATGCGGTCCAGGGGCGGCGTCAGGTAGAAGGCGGGGCTTGCGTATTCCTGCAGGGAGGGGTGGACGTCCTTCACATCAACCTCCACGGCAGGGAGGGCGGGGAAATCCTGGGCGGCGGCTTCCCGCAGGGCGTCCAGGATCTGGGCGGGGGAGGAGGTGGCGTACACCTCCTGGCCGGAGACGGCGATGATGGAGGGATCCTGCTGGATGAGACGGGCCATCTCCAGCGTGCATTCCATGAGGCGCTGCTCCAGCATGGCATAGATTTCTTCCACGGGCCGCTGGCTGCCAAGGATGGAGCGGGCAAGATATTCGTAGTAGGCGGCCCCCTCCGGGAGATAGAAGAGGCCGCCGCTGTTGGAGCCGGCTCCCCGCAGGGACTCCAGGCCGCTGGCGAGAGCCTCGTAGGCGGGGAGGACACAGGTCTTCAAGAGGTCTTCGTTCGCCTCTGTGTAGCGGGCGCGGGACGTCTCGTCCAGCCCGTCAAGACTGTCCAGGCGCTGCGCGAACAGCTGGGAGAGGTAAGAATTGCCGGCATCCTGGACAAAGGCCCGGCACTGGAGGATGACGTCCTCCAGGACGGCGTCGGAGAGAGACAGGCCTTGCTGTGCCTTCTCCTGCTCGAAGGCCAGGATAGACTGGAAGTAGGCGGGCACATCCTCCAGGAGCGCCAGATAGTCCTGTACATCCGATTCCCGGTAGAAGGCATATTCAGCCAGCAGGATGGGGAGCTGGGCCTGGACGCCCAGGGACGGGCTTAAAGGCTCCTGGTAGTACCACCAGCGGCCTCCCTCCAGGGCGAGGGAGAGCACGTATTCCAACAGGCGGCAGGTGAGGCGGTCCTCCTCATCCAGTACTTGCAGGGGGATATCTCCCAGGGCAGCCAGGCTGTTTTCTGCCTGCACAAGGCTGTCTGTGAAGGCCTGCCGGTCATAGCTTCCCAGGGCGGCAGGGATGTCCTCCATCCCATAGTCCTCGGGCTGGGCAAAGGTGTAGTGCAGGGAGATGGCGGACGCAGACAGTTCCTGGCGGATGTAGGCGCTGCACAGGTCATGGAGGCGCAAGGACGCGCTTGCCCGCAGGGAACCATACCCCAGCAGGAGGAGTGCGGCGGCTGCGGCACCGGCGAGAAGCACGGCTGGCAGCAGGAGCTTTGTGGATCGTTTCATGGGAACCTCTCAGAGGATGCTGTTGGCAAAATATATGAGCCGGCAGGGAAATTTATACGGCAGGCTCTTGTTAACGGGAGGTAAGATGTGTGTAAACAAAAGCGCGGCTACTTGACAGGGCATTTTCCTTGTGCTAGTCTAAAAATCAGCAGAATAGCGAAACGCAGGGAAGAAGAGAGTAGCCGGCTGGAAGCTGCACAGAGAAATCCTCCGAAGGGCATAGGCTCGGGGCTGGGAGAGGATGGGCAAAGGGCCGGGGAACATGGCTTCGGAGCGGCGCACCGAGCAGGGATGGAGGGATGCCTGTAAGGCTGCGACAGGGTCCGCCCGTTACAGCGGAGAGTATTTTCCGGGGAGGAGATACTTACAGAGACCCTGTCCGCGAGGGCAGGGGGAAGAGAAGTGGTAACACGGCGCAGGTCGTCTTCTGTCTATGCAGAAGGCGCTTTTTTTTCGCTGTGCAGCCCGTCCCTGCGCGGGAAAATCTGAGAAGGAGGTATATGGAGAATGGAAAAGAAGAAATACTATATCACGACGGCGATCGCCTACACGTCAGGAAAGCCCCACATTGGGAACACGTATGAGATCGTGTTGGCGGACAGCATCGCGCGGTTCAAGAGGGAACAGGGCTATGACGTGTTTTTCCAGACAGGCACCGATGAGCACGGGCAGAAGATTGAGCTGAAGGCGGAGGAGGCCCATGTGACGCCCAAGGAGTTCGTGGACGGGGTTGCGGGGGAGATCAAGCGGATCTGGGATCTGATGAACACCTCCTACGATCATTTCATCCGCACCACGGACGATTACCATGAGCGCCAGGTGCAGAAGATCTTCAAGAAGCTCTATGACCAGGGCGATATCTACAAGGGCGTGTACGAAGGCCTGTACTGCACCCCCTGCGAGTCGTTCTTCACGGAGGCCCAGCTGGTGGACGGCAAATGTCCGGACTGCGGCCGCGAGGTGCAGCCGGCGCAGGAGGAGGCGTACTTCTTCCGCATGAGCAAGTATGCGGACAGGCTGATCGAGCACATCAACAGCCATCCGGAGTTTATCCAGCCGGTGTCCAGGAAAAATGAGATGATGAACAACTTCCTGCTGCCGGGCCTGCAGGACCTGTGCGTGTCCCGGACCTCCTTCAGCTGGGGCATCCCGGTCAGCTTTGACCCGAAGCATGTCACCTACGTGTGGCTGGACGCCCTGACCAACTATATCACCGGCCTGGGCTACGACTGCGGCGGGGAGGGCAGCGAGAACTTCCAGAAGTACTGGCCGGCGGACCTGCACCTGATCGGCAAGGACATCATCCGCTTCCACACGATCTACTGGCCGATCTTCCTGATGGCGCTGGGGCTGCCGCTGCCGAAGCAGGTGTTCGGCCATCCGTGGCTGCTGCAGGGAGAGGGCAAGATGAGCAAATCCAAGGGCAATGTGATCTACGCGGACGACCTGGTGGACTTCTTCGGCGTGGACGCCGTGAGGTTCTTCGTGCTCCACGAGATGCCCTTCGAGAATGATGGCGTCATCACCTGGGAGCTTCTGGTGGAGAGGCTGAACTCGGAGCTGGCCAACACGCTGGGCAACCTGGTGAACCGGACGATCTCCATGTCCAACAAATATTTTGGCGGCGTCGTGAGAAATGCCGGGGTGAGCGAGCCGGTGGACGAGGAGCTGAAGGCGGTCGTCCTGGGCACAAAGGACAAGGTGGAAGCCAAGATGGAGGAGCTGCGGGTGGCGGACGCCATGACGGAGATCTTCTCCCTCTTCAAGCGCTGCAACAAATATATCGATGAGACGATGCCCTGGGCGCTTGCCAAGGACGAGGCGAAGAAAGAGCGCTTAGAGACGGTGCTCTACAACCTGGTGGAGAGCATCTCCATCGGCGCATCCCTGCTGTACGCCTTCATGCCGGACACCTCCCAGCGGATCCTGGGCCAGCTGAACGCGAAGAAGCGGGCGCTGGACTCCATGGATACCTTCGGGCTCTATGAGTCCGGGACGCAGGTGACAGACAAGCCGGAGATCCTCTTCGCAAGGCTTGACATGAAGGAAGTGCTGGAGAAGGCGGAGAAGCTCCACGAGGAGCAGCGGAAGGCCGCCGGGAAGCAGGAGGAGGCTGCCGGAGAGCAGGAGGAAGCCGCAGCGGCAGAGGAGGCGGTGACCGACATTGAGAAAAAACCGGAGATCTCCTACGACGACTTCGCCAAGCTCCAGTTCCAGGTGGGCGAGATCATCGCCTGCGAGGAAGTGAAAAAATCCAAGAAGCTGCTCTGCTCCCAGGTGCGCATCGGCAGCGAGGTGAAGCAGATTGTGTCCGGGATCAAGAAGCACTACAGCGCCCAGGAGATGGTGGGCAAGAAGGTGATGGTGCTGGTGAACCTCAAGCCGGCCATGCTGGCGGGGGTAAAGTCCGAGGGTATGCTGCTGTGCGCAGAGGACGAGAACGGGGAGCTTTCCCTGGTCGTGCCGGAGAAGGAGATGCCATCGGGGGCGGAGATTTGCTGACCTGACAGGGAGAAGGAGAGACTATGCCAGCAACCTATGCACATTACGTATTCGGAGAGAAGGTGCTGCGCCGTCAGCCTGCGGATATCCGCAGGCTGATCGAGGGCAGCCGGGAGCTGTACGACATCGGCCTTCACGGCCCGGACATCCTGTTCTATTTCAAGCCGCTGGGGCAAAACCCGGTCAACCGGCAGGGCTATGCGATGCATGAGAGGCCGGGAGAGGAATTTTTTGCCCGGGCGGCCAGCCTTGTGCGGCAGCAGGAGCCGGGGGAGGCAGGCGGCCTGCGGCAGCAGGAGCCAGGAGAAGCGGCCAGCCTGCGGAAGCCGGGGGAGGCAGACGGCCTGCGGGAGCGGCAGACGGCGTATCTTTTGGGCTTTCTCTGCCATTTTGCCCTGGACAGCACCTGCCACGGCTATATAGAAAAGAAAATCCATGTGTCCGGGGCCAGCCACACGGAGATTGAGACGGAGTTCGACCGCAAGCTGATGGAGGACGCCGGCCTGGATCCGGGGAAATTTTTCCCGGCGGGGCATATTGTGCCAAGCGCCGCCAACGCGGGGGTGATCGCCCCGTTCTTCCCGGGGGTTAAGGCTGGGCAGGTGCGGAAGGCCCTGTCGTCCCTGCGGTTCTACAGCCGCCTGCTGATGGTGCCGGGCGAGGCGAAGCGCCGCTTTCTGCATGGGGCGCTCCGGCTTGTGGGAAAATATGAACAGCTGCAGGGCTGGGTACTGGAGAAGGAGCCCCGGCCTGCATGCGTGGACAGCAGCCTCCGGCTGGAGAAGCTGATGGACAAGGCCGTGCCGCTCTGCCTGGAGCTGACGGCCAACTACTGCGAGGTGCTGGCGGGCAGAGGCCGCCTGGCGCCGGAATTTCAGAAAACTTTTGGCGCAGGGGAGGACTGGATGTCCATCCCGGTGCTGCCCCTGGAGGAGGAGCAAACGTATGAAGTTTCCGCTGACGAAGCTTGAGAAAAAGTGGGTGCTGTACGATGTGGGCAATTCCGCATTCACGCTGCTTGTGACCACGATTATGCCGATCTATTTCAACGCCCTGGCGGAGGGCGCAGGCATATCAGACGTGGACTACCTGGCATACTGGGGGTATGCCACGTCGGCGTCCACCATCCTGGTGGCCGTGCTGGGGCCCACCCTTGGCACCCTCTCGGATCTGCGGGGGTGGAAGAAGAAGATTTTCACAGCCGCTCTGCTGGTGGGAGCGGCAGGCTGCGTCCTGCTGGGGTTCCTGTCCTCTTGGCTGTGGTTCCTGGGGCTGTTTGTCATCGCGAAGTCAGCCTATTCCCTGAGCCTGGTGGTCTATGACTCCATGCTGCCCGATATCTGTGAGGCAGAGCGGATGGACGTGGTGTCCTCCCACGGCTACGCCTGGGGCTATATCGGCAGCTGCATTCCCTTTGTGCTCAGCCTCCTGCTGGTGTTGGTGTGCCCGTCTCTCGGGCTCCCCATGGGAGCGGCGATGGCGGGAGCCTTTGGGCTGGTGGCTCTGTGGTGGGTGCTGTTCTCCCTGCCGCTGGTGGGCGCATACCGGCAGAGGCACTATATCGACGCAGGGGGACACCCGGTGGCGGAGTCCTTCCGGCGCCTGGGCGGTGTCTTCGCGGAACTGGGGCAGAATAAGAAGGTGCTGTTTTTCCTGATCGCGTTTTTCTTCTATATCGACGGCGTCTACACGATCATCGATATGGCCACGGCATATGGAACCGCTCTGGGGCTGGATACCACGGGGCTTCTCCTGGCACTCCTGCTGACCCAGGTGGTGGCCTTCCCAGCGGCCCTCCTCTTCGGGAGGATTTCCCGGAAGGCGTCTCCGGGGAAGCTGATCCGGGTATGCATCGGAGCCTACTTCCTGATCGCCCTGTATGGAATGGGGCTGCGGGAGCAGTACCAGTTCTGGCTTCTGGCCTGCTGTGTGGGGCTGTTCCAGGGAGCGATCCAGGCGATCTCCCGCTCCTACTTCGCAAAGATCATACCAGCGGAGAAATCCGGGGAATATTTCGGCCTGTACGACATCTGCGGGAAGGGAGCGTCCTTCATGGGGACGATGGTCGTATCCGTGGTGAGCCAGGCCAGCGGGAGCGTCAACCTGGGCGTGGGAGCCCTGGCGGTGATGTTCCTGCTGGGTTTCCTGTTTTTCCTGAGGGCAGACAGAGAGGGCGCCCCCAAAGCCATGGATTGACTTGGGGACGCCCTCTTGTCAGGGGAAAGAAGGCTGGGATATCAGCAGGCTGCTCAAGCAGGTTGTTCCGTAGGTTGTTCAGTAGGTCACTCAGTAGGTCACTCAGTAGGTTGCTGCGGCCATGACACCCAGCACATATTCCGCAATTTTCTTCTGGCCCGCGTCATTGGGGTGCAGGCCGTCTGCCAGGTAGGCGGAGGAAGCCTCCTCTGTGGAGAAATTCAGCTCAGGGGCATGGTAGAGGTCGATGGAATCCACCTGGTCGTAATTGCCGGCGATGGATGTGACGCAGTTGGCGTAGTCCTCCAGGTTATAGCCGGCGTCATTGGAGCCCGTGCGGTCAGAACGCTGAATAGGGGTGAGGGCGATGATCCGGCTGTCCGGGTACTGCTCCACCAGGCCGGCAAACAGCGTGTTCAGAGCCCCGGAAAAGGTGTGCACGGAGGAGTCGTTGGCCTCGCCGATGGGGACGTTCAGGGAGTAGTCGTTCACGCCGCCGAAGACAAAGATCAGATCCGCGTCCTTGGACATGGAGGGATAGCGCTCCAGGAAGGAGAGGTTCTGGTTCTCCTGAGGGGACAGCGCCGGGTTGACGGTGTTCGAGACAGGAGAGCTGGGAAGGCCGTAATTGTTCACGTTGTCCGCCCCCAAGGCCGAGGCTACTTGATTTACATAAATACTATCCTCGCCGCTGGTGCAGGAGCCGTAGGTGATGCTGTCGCCCAGAGCATTGATCACAAATGTCTGCTCCGAGGGAGCGGCGCTGCGGGAGACAAAATAGTTGACAGAACAGAGGGAAACGATGGCCAGGCTGCAAAAAACGCCTGCGGCCAAGATGCGAAGATGTCTGAAATTTCTGCGTGCGGGCATAGGCACCATCCTTTCCGATGCCTGCCAGCGCAGGCATTCTTATAAATGCAGGATGCCCAGATGTTCCAGCAGTATTTTCAGTCCGATCAGGATGAGGATCATCCCGCCCGCCAGTTCTGCCGTGCCGCGGAAGCGGGAGCCGAACAGGTTGCCGGCCTTCACGCCAAGGCAGGAGAGCAGGAAAGTGACCGCGCCGATGGAACAGACTGCCGGGAGGACGTCAACCTGGAGAAAAGCGAAGGTGACGCCCACGGCAAGGGCATCGATACTAGTTGCAATTGCCAGAACTACCATTTCCTTGAAGCGGATGGAGGCGGTGGCGGAAGCTTCTTCCCCGGAGCGGGCTTCCTTGATCATGTTGAGGCCGATCATGGCCAGAAGAAGGAAGGCGACCCAGTGATCCACCGATTCGATCATCCCCCGGAAGCCCATGCCCAGCAAGTAGCCGGCCACAGGCATCAGTGCCTGGAACAGGCCGAAATAAAGCCCGATCACGATGCCGTGTCCCCAATTCATCTTCGGCATGGATAAGCCTTTGCACACTGCGACGGCAAAGGCGTCCATGGACAGTCCCACTGCAAGTATGAATAATTCTGCTGTACTCATAGTATATCCTCTTCTCTTCTTAAGTTTCCGTCGATTAATCTTAATATTTTCTTAACACATATAAATAATCTTAACAAACGGTATAAAAGTGGTACAAAAAAAGGAGCTTATCTGCTGGAAGCCCCTGATCCACTGTCGATTATAAAAATAATGAGAAAAATTGTCAAGGACAACTGCCCCTTTTCTTTTGCCCCAAATCTGCTACAATAAAAAGATAAGAGAACAGGGGGAGGACAGGGGATATGATATTTGAGAGCCATGCCCACTATGACGACGAGGCGTTCGACGAAGACCGGGAGAGCCTGCTGGAGCAGATCGGCAGGAGCGGCATCTCCCATGTGATCAATGTGGGGGCCAGCATACAGACGACGGAGCGTTCCATCGCCCTGGCTGAGCGGTATCCCTTTGTCTACGCGGCGGCCGGCGTGCACCCGGACGAGACGAGGGAGCTCAACGAGGAGAAGCTGCGCTGGCTCAGGCAGCAGTGCGGCAGGGAGAAGGTGGTGGCGGTGGGGGAGATCGGCCTGGACTACTACTGGGACGCCACGCCGCGGGATGTGCAGAAGAAGTGGTTTTGGGCACAGCTGGAGATGGCGGCGGAGACAGGGCTCCCGGTGATCATCCACAGCCGGGAGGCCGCGCAGGATACGCTGGATATGATGAGGAAATTTGCCCAGCTCCACGAGGCGCGGGGCGTGATCCACTGCTTCTCCTATTC
The DNA here is from genome assembly GCA_944381745.1 of uncultured Lachnospiraceae bacterium. Taxonomy (GTDB): domain Bacteria; phylum Bacillota; class Clostridia; order Lachnospirales; family Lachnospiraceae; genus JAGTTR01. The sequence goes on from CALWMI010000078.1 coordinate 26,546, forward strand.
GAAGGAGATCGCACAGGAGTATGTCCGCATGGGGTATCTGATCGGTGTGGGCGGCGTCGTGACCTTTAAGAATGGGAGGAAGCTCAAGGAAACCGTGGAGGCGGTGCCGCTGGAGTCTATCCTGCTGGAGACCGACTGCCCGTACCTTGCCCCAGTGCCCTACCGGGGCAAGCGCAACTGCTCCCTCTATCTGCCCTATGTGGCGGAGGAGATCGCGCGGATCAAGGGCTGCACGCCCCAGGAGGTGGAGGAGGCCACCTGGCGGAACGCGGTGCGGCTGTTTTTTGAGAGGAGAGGATAGGATGGGGCCGACGCTGGGCAATCCGAAGAATACGGCGGAGATCCTGAAAAAATACGGATTTGCGTTCCAAAAAAAATACGGGCAGAATTTTCTGATCGACACCCATGTGCTGGAGAAGATCATCCGCGCGGCGGAAATCACCCGGGATGACTTTGTGCTGGAGATCGGGCCGGGCATCGGCACGCTGACCCAGTATCTGGCCGAGGCGGCCAGGGAGGTGGCAGCGGTGGAGATCGACAGGAACTTGATCCCGATCCTGGAGGAGACGCTGAGGGAGTATCCCAACACGACGGTGATCAATGCGGATGTGCTGCGCCTGGATATCGGGGAGCTGGTGCGGGAGAAGAACGGCGGCCGCCCAGTGAAGGTGGTGGCCAACCTCCCCTACTATATCACGACGCCGATCATCATGGGCCTGTTTGAGAGCAAGGTGCCGCTGGAGAGCATGACGGTGATGGTGCAGAAGGAGGTTGCCCTGCGGATGCAGGCAGGCCCCGGCACGAAGGACTACGGGGCGCTGTCCCTGGCGGTGCAGTATTTTGCCGAGCCTTACCTGGCGGCCAACGTGCCGCCTAACTGTTTTATGCCAAGGCCGGCGGTGGGCTCCGCCGTGATACGCCTGGCCAGGCACGAGAGGCCCCCGGTGGAGGCTGCGGACGAAAAGAGGATGTTCGCCATTATCCGGGCGGCCTTCGGACAGCGCAGGAAGACGCTGGTGAACGCCCTGGCCAATGAAAAGGGGCTGGGAGTCACGAAGGAACAGGTGCAGCGCGCGCTGGAGGCGTCCGGGATCCGGGCGGACATCCGAGGAGAGGCGCTGACGCTGGAGCAGTTCGCACAGCTGTCCGGCCAGCTGTAATTTTCCGGGAGGGAGTTCTTTTCAGAGGAGGATGGGAATAGACATAAGGGAGAAGAACTTTCAGAAGGAGAAGAGCTATGTCGGACTATAAGCGCCTGGTAGCCTATATCTATCTGTACCGCGGGGAGAACCGCTCGAAGAATGTGGGATTTACGAAGGTGGAGTCCAGGGACGGGGAATGCCGCATACAGATACAGATCAAGGGCGCCTGGGCTGCGGAAGGCATGGACTGCAGGGCCTATATCTTTTACCGCGCAGGGGAGGATATCCGAGGAATCCCGCTGGGGGAGCTTCATCTGCGGGGCGGGGAGGGAGGCCTGCGGGTGACGACAGAGTCGGACAACATCAGCGGCTCCGGCATGGAGCTTGCAGATATGGCCGGGATCCTGCTCCTGTCTGCGAAAGAAGATATTTTCGCCACCCGCTGGGACGACGGGCCCGTGCGCTTCAGCCGCTTCCAGGTTCACGGCCAGACGCCGGCGGCCCAAGGGAAGCCGGAGGTAAGGGCGGCGGAGAAGCCTGCGCCTGCGGGGAAACCGGATTCGCCGCAGGGCGGGGAGCCCAGCATACGGCACGCAGAAGGGCAGGAGGCGGAACAGGCGGGAAGTCCAGAGGCGGCCATGGCAGGGCAGACGCTGGCAGCCGGGGGCATGCAGCAGCAGGAGATTGGGCCTGCCCAGGCGGACAGCCCGGGGAGGGACTGCTGGAATAAGATGCTCAGGAGCCGGGAGCGCCAGACGCCGTTCGGCAAGGAGGACAGGGATCTCTACGTGTACGGGGAGCCGCGGGATTTGCTGGGGCTGGGGGCCAAGATGAGGCCGCTGGTGAACAACAGCTTCCTGCTCCACGGCTTTTACAGCTACGGGCATCTGCTGCTGGGGCGCAGGGCCGCTGACGGAGCGCTGCTTCTGGGCGTGCCGGGGGAATTTTACATGCAGGAGAAGATTATGGCATCTCTGTTCGGTTTCCCAGAGTTCCGGAAGCTCACCGACGGATACGGGGAAGGGGGCAACCTGGGATACTGGCTGCGCAGCCTGGACAGATGAGGAGAGAGGAAGGCCAATGGACAACGATACAAGATACATGCGGGCGGCGCTGGCCCAGGCCAGGCTGGCGTACCGGCGCGGGGAGGTGCCGATCGGGTGCGTGATTGTGTACGACGGGCAGATCATCGGCAGGGGCTATAACCGCAGGAATACCGACAAGAACACGCTGGCCCACGCAGAGATCACGGCTATACGCAGGGCGAGCCGGAAGATGGGAGACTGGAGGCTGGAGGGGTGTACGATGTACGTGACCCTGGAGCCCTGTCAGATGTGCTCGGGGGCAATCGTACAGTCGCGGCTGGACGAGGTGGTCATCGGCTGCATGAACCCCAAGGCTGGCTGCGCGGGGTCGGTCTTAAATATCCTGCAGATGCCGCAGTTCAATCACCAGGTGCGGATAAGGAAGGGCGTGCTGGAGGAGGAGTGCAGCCGGATGCTGAAGGATTTTTTTGTGGAGCTGAGGGATAGAAACCGCAGGGAAAAAGAGAGACGGCGGCAGGAGCAGAGCAAGGATATGGAGTGATACGGATGAGGAGAGGCAGAGGACAGCAGAGAGAAATCCGGCGGGAGGAGCCGGAGCAGAGGAGGATCGCCCTGTTCCGCCCGGATCCGCGCACGGGGCTGACGGAGGAGCAGGCCAGGGAGCTGTGGGAGAATGGGTATGGGAATCTCCCGGTGGAGCCGCCGGTGAAATCGGACAGGGAGATCATCCGCGAAAATGTATGCACGTTCTTCAACCTGATCTTCGTAGTGCTGGCGGTGCTGCTGGTGCTGGTGGGGGAGTATCAGGACATGCTGTTCCTGCTGATTGCGGCGGCCAACACCATTATCGGCATTGTCCAGCAGATCCGCTCCAAGCGGACCATCGAGAAGCTGAACCTCCTGGCGGAGCCCACTGTGCGGGTGGTGCGCGGCGGCAGGGCGCGGGAGATCTCTGTGGAGGAGCTGGTGCGGGAGGACATCGCGGAGCTTACAGCGGGTGTCCAGATCCCGGCAGACGGCGTGGTGCTGGAGGGGCAGATACAGGTCAACGAGGCGCTGATCACCGGAGAGGCCGACCTGGTGCCCAAAAACCCAGGGGATGAGATCCTGTCGGGAAGCTTTGTGGCTGCCGGCCGCTGCCGGGCCCGGATGGACAAGGTGGGGGCCCAGTCCTACGTGTCCAAGCTGACAATGGAGGCCAAGGCCGAGGGGGGCGCGGCGAAGTCGGAGATGATGGCTTCCCTGGACCGCCTGATCCGGGTGGTGGGCATCGCGCTGATCCCCATCGGCGCGGCCATGTTCTACAACCAGTACGCAGTGCAGGGGCTGGGGCTGCGCCAGTCGGTGGTCTCCATGGTGGCGGCTCTGATCGGCATGATCCCGGAGGGGCTGTACCTGCTCACCAGCGTGGCGCTGGCAGTGAGCGTGGTGCGCCTGGCCGGCAGGAAGACGCTGATCCACGATATGAAGGCCATTGAGACGCTGGCCAGGGTGGACGTGCTGTGCGTGGACAAGACCGGGACGATCACCAGGCCGGAGATGCATGTGGCGGATTTCTGCGTCCTGGAGGAGGGGCATATCCAGCCTTACCAGGCGGAGGAAATCCTCTCCGCCTTCTACCGGGCGGCGGATGCGGACAATGATACGGGCAGGGCGATGAAGGAGCGGTTCGGGGACGGCCCGGCATGGGATGTGCGGGAGATCATTCCGTTCTCCTCGGAGACCAAGTGGAGCGCGGTGGCGTTCCAGAGAGAGGGCGCGTATGTGGTGGGCGCCCCGGACTTTATCATGAGGGCGCGGTACCGGGAGATTGCGGGGCGGGTGGCGCCCTACCAGGAGAAGGGCTGCCGGGTGCTGCTGCTGGCAAGGTGCGGCGGGGCTGTGCGCACGGGGAGCCTGCCGCAGGAGGTTACGCCGCTGGCGCTGATCGCCCTGCACAATCCGGTGCGCCGGGAAGCGCCGGAGACTTTTGCCTTCTTTGCGGCGCAGAAGGTGGCGGTGAAGGTGATCTCCGGGGATGATCCCCTGACCGTATCCCGGGTGGCCGCGCAGGCTCAGGTGCCAGAGGCCGGGAAGTATGTGGACGCCTCCTCCCTGAAGGGGGAGGAGGCCATGCGGGAGGCGCTGGAGCGCTATACGGTGTTCGGCCGGGTGACGCCTGACCAGAAGAGGCAGTTTGTGCGCCTGCTGCAGGAGGCGGGGCACACGGTGGCCATGACCGGCGACGGCGTCAACGATGTGCTGGCGCTGAAGGATGCAGACTGCGGGATTGCCATGGCTTCGGGGAGCGACGCGGCCAGGCAGGTGGCTCAGCTGGTGCTGCTGAATTCGGATTTCAGCTGCATGCCCCAGGTGGTGGACGAGGGGCGGCGGGTGATCAACAACATCCAGCGGGCGGCGGCTCTGTACCTGGTGAAAAATATTTTCTCCTTCTTCCTGTCCCTGTGCTCGCTGTACGCAGGCTTCCCCTACCCGTTCAAGCCGCTGCAGCTGTCCATGGTCAGCGCCCTGACCATAGGCATCCCCTCCTTTGTGCTGGCGCTGGAGCCCAACCACGACCTGGTGAGGGGACGGTTTATGCACAATGTACTGCGCCGCGCCTTCCCGGGCGGCCTCACCAACCTGTTCATGATACTGGGGGTGGAGCTGTTCGCCTACGCCTTCTCCTTCAGCTATGAGAGCCTGTCCACCATGTCCACGGTGCTGATGGGCATGGTAGGGCTGTGTGTGCTGTACTATGTGTCCAGGCCGCTGGACTGGAAGAGAGGCCTTCTTCTGGGCGCGATGGGGGCGGGCCTTGTGGTGTGCGTGGCGTGGAAGGGGGATCTGTTCTCAATCTCCCCGCTGAACCTGGGAGAGCTGCTGGTGCTGGCGGTGCTGCTCATGCTGGCGCCCTCGGTGATCTATGTGATTGAGCGCTTGTTTGAGGCGGGGGCGGAGCTTCTGGCCCGCAGGAGGGAGCAGAAGGAGCGGCGGCAGAAGAGCCGGAGGAGGAAAAGGCGGCGGGCGTAGGGAGGCGGCCACCGCGGATAACAGCAGCCGCTGCGGATAAGTTGACAAATCCCTGCAAACAAGGTATACTCTATCGTGCGTGCAGAGAGCGCGCATAAATACGTCAGGAAATTTCCGTACAGCCGGGGAGGTAGCGGCACCCTGTACCAGCAATCCGCTATAGCTGGGGTGATGTCCTGCCGCGGGCCTGCCTGTGCAGAGCAGCCCCTGGCAGCCGGTATTGACGTCCGGGTCTTGCGCAATGGGAATTCGTGAACCGTGTCAGGTCAGGAATGGAGCAGCACTAAGCGGAACCTCCCATGTGCCGCGAGGGCGCCTGGACTGAGCCGGCCGTCAGGCCAGCGTCTGTGCAGAGGGCACAAAGCAGGGCGTACGGAATTTTTTTATGCCGGAAGGGCAGAACGGCCCAAACGAAAAAACACCTGCGAGACGCAGATGCTTTTTCGTTTGGGCTTATTTATTACGATGTGAGGTATGGAGTCAAGAAACCGTAAAAACAATTTGTATCATAAACAATAACAAACAGTTCAGGCAAACTCAGGATTAGCATGCCTATATGGGGTACTTTAGAAGGAAGATTTGGGGTTCGGTTTCTTGCTTCCCTCCACCTTGTAACTGTATGATACCACCGGAATATGGGAAATACAAATTACTAAATTTCTTGGTTTACGAGAAAAAAATTCCACAACGGACTGGGGAGGAGAAGGCGGCGGGCGGAAAGGAACGGCACTTTTCCGGTGCAGAAACGCACCCTTCTTTACAAATCTGCGCATTTCCGGTAAAATAATAAAAGAAAAGTTTGCGCGCGGACAGGGGACGCGCAAGGCTGGGCTTATACGAAGGGGGAAGCTGAGAGGATGAATTTTGACTGGAAAGACCTGATGTTTTTAAACTGGCAGCACCTGATGTATTTTCTGGTGGCCGCGGATATGGGGAATTTTACGAAGGCCTCGGATGTCCTGTTTATCACGCAGTCTGCGCTGACCAAGGCGATCAATAATTTGGAATCGGAGCTGGGGGCGCCCCTTTTTGAGAAGAAGGGCAGGAATATCAAGCTGACGGTATACGGGGAATCTTTTTATGAAAATGTGACGGCTGCTGCGGCTGAGCTGAACGGCGGTGTGCGCAAGATCCATGATATGATCGCTCTGAAGAGCGGCAGTATCTCCGTGTCAGCCACCTACACGATGTGCGCGGAGTACCTGCCGGACATTATCCGCAAATACCGCAAGAAGTACCCGGAGACGGACTTCGCGATCCACTACGAGGGCACCAGCACCATCCTCAAGCAGGTGGCCGACGGGGCCACCGACGTGGGCCTCTGCGGCGACTACGACGACACGGAGAAGAAATACGCGGGCATTGTCAAACATAAGATCCTGGAGGAGGAGATCTGCCTGATCGTGCCGCCCAGGTGCCGCTTGGCCGGGACAGAATACATCGACGACCTGGCGATTTTGAAGGATGAGAATTTCATCATCAATTCCAACTCCAATACGGGAACCAACTATGTGTTTAACAAAATGTGCGCAGAGGCAGGGTTTAAGCCGAAGATTGCCTTCCAGTCCCACGACGACCACACGATGATCGGCCTGGTATCCTCGGGGCTGGGCGTGGCGGCGATCCAGGACAGCCCGTCGCTGCTGGTGAACAAGGTATCGGTTCTGCGCTTCCGCAGCAATCCGCCTGTCAGGAACCAGTACCTGGTGTACAAGAAGGACCGGTATATGACCCCGGCGGTCAAGGCCTTCGTGGAGTTTATCCTGGAGCAGGCGGAGGAGGAAGCCCGTCAGCTGAAGGAGCGGCAGGAGGCTATGAAGGGAATCCGCGGGGAGGGGCAGAAGGATTAAGAGGGGCGTCCGCCCGGCAGGGGCGGCAAAATGAGAAAAGTTTACGTTTTTTTAACTAGGACCCGGTAGAATGCCGGGTCCTTTCTGCCGGATAATGAGGGTAATGAATTCACGGAAAGGCAGGAATGTCCTATGCAAAAAACCTACGTGCTGGATACGAATGTATTGATACAGGCGCCTTACGCCCTGGAGTCCTTCGAGGATAACCGCATTGTTCTGCCGTTGGCGGTGCTGGAGGAGCTGGATGGGCTGAAGGGGAGCGAAGGGGAAAAGGGAGCCAACGCCCGGCAGGCGATCCGATACCTGGAAACCTTGCGCTCTCGGGGGAATCTGGTAGAGGGGGTGGAGCTCCCGTCGGGAGGGACGCTGCGGCTGGAGATGAACTGTGTGGATGTCCGGCTGCCTCAGGGTTTCCCAGAATATAAGAACGATAATCGCCTGCTGCAGGTATGCGAGGGGCTGGCACAGAGGGATGAGAAGGTTGTCCTGGTGACCAAGGATATTCTAGTGCGCATCAAAGCGCAGATGCTGGGAATTGAGGCGGAGGACTTTACTACAGAGCAGTCCCCCTGCAGGGAGGAGCAGTATACCGGGCGCTGCGAGGTATTTGCCCCGGAGGCCAAGTTTGAGAGCTTTAAGAAACGCGGGATGGATATGGGGGATGTGTACCAGTCGGACGAGGAAGGCAACTGCCGCCCGGTGGAGCTCACGGTGAATCAGTTTGTCATTCTGCGGTCGGAGCAGTCCACACGGAAGACCCAGCTGGGCCGTTTCAATGGGAAGAAAATTGTCCCGCTGATCTATAAGAAGGCGCGGCCCTACGGCGTCAAGCCCCGTAATGTGGGCCAGTATTTTCTTCAGGAGGCGCTGCTGGCCAGCGCAGAGGAGGCCCCGCTGGTCATTGTCAAGGGAATGGCCGGGACGGCGAAAACCTTCTATTCCCTGGCGGCGGGGCTGGATGCCGTGATGGAACGGGAGGAGCCGGAATACCGCCGGATTTTAATCAGCCGCCCTAACGTGCAGTTTGACGACGATATCGGCTTCCTGCCCGGGGACGAGGCGGAGAAGATCGCTCCGCTTCTGCGCCCGGCCATCGATAACTTGGAGCTTTTGGTAGACCAGAACGAGCAGGAGCGTTTTTCCAACGAGAGGAGCCTGTCAGACAAGATTGAAGAGCTCTTCGACCGGGGGATTATCAGCGCTCAGGCGCTGAACTTTATCCGGGGGCGCTCCGTCACTAAGACCTATCTTATCATCGACGAGGCTCAGAACCTGACGCCGAAGCAGGCTAAGGGGATTATTACGCGGGCGGGCATGGGAACCAAAATCATCCTCCTTGGCGATCCGAACCAGATCGATCACCCGCTGCTGGACGAGCGGACGAACGGCCTGTGCTATGCGGCGGAAAAAATGAAGGGGAGCCCTCTGTGTTACCAGATCACCCTGTCTGCAGAGGAGTGTGAGCGGTCGCCGCTGGCGATGGACGCGGTGCTGCGGATGTAGAAGGGTACGGAAGGGCTTCCGCCTCCCAGCGGCCGGATGATAAACGAAGGAACAAGAAATTAGTCAGGTGTGAATTGCCGAATCGTACTTGACTAATTTCTGCTTTTTTATTTGGCAGTCAAGCTCAATCACGAAGCCTTAAGAAACCACCCAAGGCCATGAGAGGGAGGCAGGATATGGGGGCATACAGGAAAAGGCATAAGAAAACCCGCGTAAACCCTTGATTTACGCGGGATTGTTGTTGGCGGAGACGGTGGGATTCGAACCCACGTGCCCTTTCGGACAACTCGATTTCGAGTCGAGCTCGTTATGACCGCTTCGATACGTCTCCGTGACTTGTCTCAGCACCGCCGCCTCAGAAACAGGCAGAACGGATGGTGAGAGCGAGGAAAAAGGGTTCAGGCTTGAGTACCAGGAAAGCTCCGCAAACATAAAATCGGGAGCGAGCCGCCAAATTCCTCACGGTGATTGATTATAGCATAATTTCCTGGGTTTGAAAAGTACCAAGCGTGCAAGTCTAAAAACTTTTTGCAGGTGGGTTGTTCTGGGCGGGAAATTAATATATAATAAATGGGCGGAAAGCAAAAAATATCAGGGAGGCGGATGCTTTATGAAACGTGTGGGGATGCTTACCAGCGGAGGAGACTGCCAGGCGCTC
>CALWMI010000079.1 GCA_944381745.1 uncultured Lachnospiraceae bacterium
AGCGAGAAGATGGTGCGGCGGCATCCCCATGTGTTCGGCACAGAGGAGGAGAAGCGCAATCCTCCCAGCTGGGAGGAGATCAAGCGGCGGGAGAAGGCAGCCTCCGGCAGGGGCGGCGCTGGAGGAGTCCTGGACGGGATCCCCCAGGCGTTCCCTGCACTGCTGCGGGCGGAGAAGGTGCTGAAACGCCTGGAGAAGGCAGGCGTATGGCCCGCAGGAGAGGAGGAAGCTATCCCCTGCGGCGGGGCAGCGCTGGAAAGATTTGGAGAGGAAGGGAAAAGCTGCCTGGAGGAGATGCTGCGCTGTGCGTCCAGGCTGCGCGCCCTGGGATTTCAGCCTGAGCAGGCGCTCCAGGATTATCTGGATACCGTGGCACAAACCTGCAACTTTGAGGGAAAAAATCTTGACAAACCCAGGTAAAACAGGTATAAATAAGCATGAGACGTATATGGGCAAGGAATGCGCAGATACAATATTTCAGCTGCGCGGGAATTCTCCGGACGAGTTTTTTCCTGCGTGTAACAAATTTGAAGGATGAATAAGGAGGAATTACCATGAACAAAGCTGAATTGGTAGCGGCAATTGCAGAGAAGACAGAACTGTCTAAGAAAGATACAGAGAAAGCGCTGAAGGCATTTGTGGACGTTGTGACCGAGGAGCTGAAGAAGGGCGAGAAGATCCAGATGGTTGGCTTTGGAACTTTTGAGGTTTCCGAGAGGGCAGCCAGGGAGGGAAGGAACCCGGCGAACGGACAGCCGATGCAGATTGCAGCCTCCAAGGCTCCGAAGTTCAAGGCTGGCAAGGCTTTAAAGGACGCGATCAACGCTTGAGATAAGGCGGCAGGATGAGGCTCGATAAATATTTGAAGGTTTCCAGGCTGATCAAGCGGCGCACAGTCGCCAACGAGGCCTGCGACGCGGGCAGGGTATCCGTGAATGGAAGGCCTGCGAAGGCGTCCCTGGATGTGAAGGCCGGGGATGAGATAGAGATCCTCTTTGGGGGCAAGGCAGTCCGGGTGCGGGTTCTCAGCATCCAGGAGAGCATCCGCAAGGAGGATGCCGCAGATATGTACGAATATTTGTAAAGATGATAGAAGACGGAGAAGGCAGGATCGCCCTCTCCGTCCTTATTTTTGTTCTAATTCCCCCGGACGCCTAATATATTGAATGGAGAAAGGGTATGGACGGGGGAGGGGAGCATGGAAGAAAGAACAGGGACAAAGAATCACAGGCTCACGGTGGTATCCCGCCGGAGCGGGACGGTGACGGGGGTTGTGGATGTACTCTCGTTTGACTTGGGCGAGATCCTGCTGGAGACGGAGCAGGGAATGCTCATGATCAAGGGCAGCGACCTGCATGTGAACCGCCTGACGCTGGAAAAGGGCGAAGTGGATGTGGAGGGGAAGATTGACAGCCTGACCTATTCCGATTCCGCCGGCGCGCCCGGGGCGGGGGCCTCTTCCTGGCTGGGGAGGCTGTTCAAATAACGGCGGGGGCTCTGATGATGCAGGAGTTCCTGCTGTTTGCCCGCTCCCTGGCAGCAGGGGCGATGCTCCTGTCGGTCTATGACCTGCTGCGCGCCGTGCGCAGGGCGGTCCCCCATAGGGATTGGCTTGTCTCGCTGGAGGATGGGATATACTGGATTTTCGACACGGCGTTCATCTTCGGCATGCTGTACCGGGAAACCGGCGGCCTGGTGAGGGGGTATGTCATCCTGGGGATCCTGGCGGGGATGCTGCTCTACAGCCTGCTCCTGAGCCGGTTCGTGGTGGGCGTCCTGGCGTCTGTGCTCACCGGGATATGCCGGGCGGCGGCGGCCGTCACATGGCCGGCGAGGCGGTTTTGGGGATGGTTCTGGGGGCGGCACATAAAATTGTGGAAAAACAGATTGAAAAAAAGAGGGAAACATCTTAAAATAAAAATATATAACCTTTTTTGGCCGGACATAGGTGATGCGCATGAAGATGAGGAGAAAGAAAAGAAAATATAAGGGCCGCAGGGCGATGCTGGGCATTGCCGCAGTGGCGATGCTGCTTTTGGGCATCCTGTTTGTACAGGGGATCCGGCTTCAGGCGAGGGCTGCACAGTATACGCGGCGGGCGAAGGAGCTGGAGAGACAGATTGACGAGGAGGAGATGCGCACCGAGGAGATTGAGGAGATGCGCCGGTATATGCAGACAGACCGCTATGTGGAGGAAGTGGCCCGGGATAAGCTGGGGCTGGTCTATCCGGATGAGGTGATTTTTAAGCCGGAGGAATAGAGGACGCCCGGATAACAGGCTGGATATAGGGAATGGAGAATGGAGCCGTGCAGAGGGGCTCCATTTGTCTGCCGGGGGACGGGTGTGAACCTCCTAAAGGCTGTGAAATCTCTGCAATCTACATAAATCGCTGTTTGAAGGGAGTTTGTGACGATTTTTTTTCGGGACAGGCATGCATCGTTTGACAAAGATTTCACCCGGGATTTTTTATAATTACGGCCAGACAGGCTGCCGCAGGCGTCAGCTGCCGCGGCAGATCCCGAAGAGTGGAGGGTGACGATCTATGTATTATCCGGGGAGCGAACGGATGGAGGACTGTGCCAGGACCTTTCAGGAGCTGGCGGATCTGTACTACAAAATGCCGTGCAGGAAGGAAAGCTTTACCAGGCAGGATATAGAGGAGATTTTTGAGGAGACTGCGGGGGGCGTATGCAGGGGCTGCCCGGGTTTTGCCCGGTGCTGGCAGGAGCAGGGCTCCCTGACTTACCAGCGGCTGTACGGTTACCTGGAGGCGCT
>CALWMI010000080.1 GCA_944381745.1 uncultured Lachnospiraceae bacterium
GGACGTCCCGGCCCGGTGCTGGTGGACGTGACGAAGGATGTGACGGCTCTGTCCACAGAGTTTGAGCCCCAGAAGCCGGAGCCCATCCTTCCCTATACAGATCAGATCACGGAGGAGAGCCTGACAAAGGCGGCAGAGATGATCAACCAGGCAGAGAAGCCCTACGTCCTGGTGGGCGGGGGCGCGGTGATCTCCGGCGCCTATGAGCAGGTGAGAAGGTTTGTGAGGAAGATCCAGGCGCCGGTGGCTGACACGCTGATGGGCAAGGGGGTGTTCCCCGGGACCGATGAGCTGTACACCGGCATGCTGGGCATGCATGGGACGAAGACGGCCAACTACGGCGTGAGCCAGTGCGACCTGCTGATTGTGCTGGGAGCCCGCTTCAGCGACCGTGTGGTGGGCAATCCCAAGCGGTTTGCCGACAAGGCGAAGATCCTCCAGCTGGACATCGACGCGGCGGAGGTGAACAAGACGATTCCGGTGGACGCCTGTGTGATCGGCGACCTGAAGGAGATCCTGCTGCGCCTGGAGGGGCTGGTTGCGGAGCAGGATCACGGGGAGTGGCTGGCCCACATCCGTGAGCTGAAGGAGAGGTATCCTCTGAAATATGACCGCAGCGCCTTGACCGGGCCGGCGGTGATTGAGGCCGTGTATGAGGCCACCGGCGGAGACGCGGTGATCACGACGGATGTGGGGCAGCACCAGATGTGGACTGCCCAGTATTACCGGTTCAAGGAGCCCAGGACATTCCTGACCTCCGGAGGCCTGGGGACCATGGGCTATGGCCTGGGGGCCTGCATCGGGGCAAAATGCGGCCGCCCGGACAAGACGGTGATCAACATCGGCGGGGACGGGTGCTTCCGCATGAATATGAATGAGCTGGCCACTGCGTCCCGCTACGACATCCCCATCATCCAGATTGTGGTCAACAACAAAGTGCTGGGGATGGTGCGCCAGTGGCAGACGCTGTTCTATGGAAGAAGGTATTCCGCCACGGTGCTGGACGACAAGGTGGATTTTGTGAAGGTGTCGGAAGGGCTCGGCGTGCCGGCAGTGTGTGTGAAGACAAAGGAAGAGCTCATGCCGGCGATCCGCAGGGCGCTGGACGCGAAGGGGCCGTTTATGATCGAAGTACAGATTGACTGTGACGACAAGGTGTTCCCGATGGTGGCGGCCGGAGCGCCGATCGAAGAGGTGTTCGACGGCGACGATCTAGAGAAAGATTAAGGGATAGCAGCGCCGGTGCGTCAAGGGTACCGTCCGTTGTGCACCGGCGCCAGGGGGGATTTATGCAAAAGAGAAGGAGAGAGAGGCTTGTTTCAAAGCTGCTGTTTACAGCGGCCATGCTGGCGGTGTTCGCCTATGTGGGGGTCGCATACTGCTATAGTCCATTTTTTCTGTTCCACACCGAGATCAACGGCGTGGACGTGTCCCTGCTCCCTGTGGAGGCGGCGCAGGAGCGGCTGGATGGCGCGCTGGGCAATGTGCGCGTGACAATCCGGGCGAGAGGGGGAGAGGAGGCCGTCTTCTCGGGGGAAGAGCTGGGACTCCACTATGCGTTTGAAGATGAGGTGCGCGCGGCGAAGGAAGGGCAGGATGCCCTGGGCTGGCTGCCCGCCTACTGCGGAGTGAAGAGCAGCTACACAGTCAGCCCCCGTGCCGGGTATGACCCGGAGAAGCTAAAGGAGGCTTTCGCGGGGACAGACTTCCTGGAGCCGCGGAACATGGAGCCGCCGGTGGACGCCAGCCTGACCTACACCGAGGAGGAGGGCTATGTCCTGACGCCATCGGAGGAGGGGACGACGGTGGACATGGAGAAGCTGGAGGAGGCGCTGTCAGCCGCCCTGGCCGATGAGGAGGCGCTGCGGGAAGGAAGCTGCGTGCTGGATTTGGAGGCGGAGGGCTGCTACGAGAAGCCGCAGGTGACAGAGGAAGACCCGGCTATCCGGCAGGTGACAGAGGAGCTGGACGCCCTGGCGGATTTCACCGTGACGTATACCTTTGGAGACACCCAGGAGGTGCTGGAAGGGCAGGCAATCTGGGCCTTCTACCGCAAGGACAGCCATGGGGACCTTGTCCTAAGGGAGAGCCTTGTGCGGGACTATGTGGAGGCGCTGGCAGAGAAATACGACACGGTGGGCGGCACCCGGGAATTTACCACCCACGGCGGGAAGACCGTGGAGGTGTCCGGCGGGCCTTACGGGTGGAAGATCAGCGTGTCCAAGGAGACAGAGGAGCTGTTAAGCCTGGTGGAAAACCATGAGAGCGCGGTGCGGGAGCCGGTATACTCCCAGAAGGGCTTTGGCGGTCAGCGCCAGACAAGCGATATCGGCGATACCTATGTGGAGATTTCCATCGACGAGCAGCACATGTGGTATTACGAGGACGGGGAGCTGTACATGGACACCGACGTGGTGACGGGCAACGGCGGAAGGCATACGAAGAGAGGCGTGGGCTACATATACAACAAGGCCAGGAATGTGAACCTGGTGGGCGACGACTACGTGTCCTTCGTGCGCTACTGGATGAAGGTGTGGGGAGGAATCGGCATACACGACGCCTCCTGGAGGAGTAGCTTTGGCGGGAAGATCTATCTCACCAACGGCTCCCACGGCTGCATCAACACGCCGATCGACAACGTGATCAAGCTGTTTGAGCGGGTGGAGATCGGCACGCCGGTGGTGATCTACTGAATTATCAGAACTTGACGCCAAAATGAGAAAGTTGTATGATAGGTATAATGCCGCAGCAGCTATTGCCTGCAGCGGCATTCTAATGATTAAGAAGCAAAGTTTTAAGAAGCAGGAGGTATGAAAATGAGCAGAGTTTACAATTTTTCGGCAGGGCCGGCAGTGCTGCCCGAAGAAGTGCTGAGAGAAGCTGCGGAGGAGATGCTGGATTACAAGGGCACAGGGATGTCTGTGATGGAGATGAGCCATCGCTCGAAGGCCTTCGAGGAGATTATTGAGACTGCGGAGGCGGATTTGAGGGAGCTGATGAATATCCCGGACAACTACAAGGTGCTGTTCCTGCAGGGCGGCGCATCTTTGCAGTTCGCCATGATTCCCATGAACCTGATGAAGAACAAGGTTGCGGATTACATAGTGACAGGCCAGTGGGCGAAGAAGGCTTACCAGGAGGCCTGCAAGTACGGCAAGGTGAATAAGATCGCTTCCTCCGAGGACCGGACGTTCTCCTATATCCCGGACTGCTCGGATCTTCCCATCAGCGAGGATGCGGATTATGTCTATATCTGCGAAAACAATACGATTTACGGCACAAAGTTTAAGACCCTTCCCAACACGAAGGGGAAGACGCTGGTGGCCGATGTCTCTTCCTGCTTCTTATCAGAACCTGTCGATGTGTCAAAATATGGAATCCTCTACGGAGGAGTCCAGAAAAATATCGGGCCTGCCGGGGTGGTGATCGTGATCATCCGGGAGGATCTGATTACGGAGGATGTCCTTCCGGGAACTCCCACGATGATGCAGTACAAGGTGCATGCCGATGCAGGCTCCCTCTACAATACGCCGCCGGCCTACGGCATCTATATCTGCGGCAAGGTGTTCCAGTGGCTGAAGAAGAGGGGCGGCCTGGCAGCGATGAAGGAGTACAATGAGAAGAAGGCGGCGATCCTCTACGATTATCTCGACCAGAGCAAGCTGTTCAAGGGGACGGTGGAGAAGAAAGACCGTTCACTGATGAATGTACCGTTTGTCACAGGGGACAAGGAGCTGGACGACAAGTTCGTCAAGGCGGCCAAGGCGGCCGGGCTTGAGAACCTGAAGGGACACCGCACCGTGGGCGGCATGCGCGCCAGCATCTACAATGCAATGCCCATCGAAGGCGTGGAGAAGCTTGTGGAATTCATGAAGAAATTTGAGGAGGAGAACCTGTAATGTATAAGTATCTTTGCCTGAATCCCATCGCCCAGTGCGGATTGGATCAGTTTACCGGTAACTATGGGAAGACGGAGGAGGCGGCGGAAGCGGATGCCATCCTCGTCCGCAGCGCTTCCATGCATGAGATGGAGTTTGGAGACAGGCTGGCCGGTATTGCCAGGGCCGGAGCGGGCGTCAACAACATCCCGCTGGATAAATGCGCGGAGCAGGGAATTGTAGTGTTCAACACGCCGGGCGCCAACGCCAACGGCGTGAAGGAGCTGGTGATCGCCGGTATGCTCCTGGCTTCCAGGGACATTGTGGGCGGCATCGAGTGGGCCATCTCGGACAGCGCCGACGAGAACATCGCGAAGGCCACGGAGAAGGAGAAGAAGAAGTTCGCGGGCTGCGAGATCGAGGGCAAGAAGCTGGGCGTGATCGGCCTGGGAGCCATCGGCGTGCGGGTGGCCAACGCGGCTGTGCACTTAGGGATGGAAGTCTACGGATATGACCCCTACATCTCCGTCCAGGCGGCCTGGAACCTGTCCAGGAATATCAAGCATATCAGCAATGTGGAGGATATTTACCGGGAGTGCGATTACATCACCATCCATGTGCCCCTGATGGATTCCACGAAGAACATGATTGATGCGCAGGCGGTGTCCATGATGAAGGAGGGAGCTGTCCTCCTGAACTTTGCCAGGGATCTCCTGGTGGATGAGAAGGCTGTGCTGGAGGCCATCGAGGCCGGGAAGATCAAGCGGTATGTGACGGACTTCCCCAACACGACCACAGCCGGGAAGAAGGGCGTGATTGTGATCCCCCATCTGGGCGCATCCACCGAGGAGTCCGAGGATAACTGCGCGAAGATGGCGGTGAAGGAGCTCAAGGAGTTCCTGGAGAACGGCAATATCCAGAATTCTGTGAATTATCCCAGCTGCGACATGGGGCCCTGCGCCACGGCGGGGAGGATTGCCATCTGCCACAAGAATGTGAAGAATATGATCAGCCAGTTCACGACGATCTTGTCGGGGGCGGACACGAACATTATCAATATGACCAACAAGAGCCGGGGAGACTATGCCTACAGCCTGTTCGACATCGAGCCGAAGGTCTCGGAGGAGACGGTTGCCAGGCTGGCGGCCGTGGATGGCGTGTTCAAGGTGAGAGTGGTAAAGTAATGGCAGACATAAGACCATTCCGGGCGGTACGCCCGGCAGAAGGGCTGGCGGGGGAGATTGCAGCTCTCCCCTACGATGTCTATGATGAGAGAGAGGCGAGGGAGGAGACATTGCGATCCCCCCTTTCTTTCCTGCGCATCGACCGGCCGGAGACGATGTTCCCGGAGGGGACTGACGTGTATGCCCCCCAGGTATACCAGGCGGCTGGGAAGGCGATCGCAGAGATGCTTGAGCGCGGGGAGTTTGTCCAGGAGGATGCCCCCTGCTACTATATCTATGAGCTGGAGGAGAAGGGGCTGATCCAGGACGGCATTGTGGGCTGCGCCTCCATTGACGATTACCAGTCCGGCGTGATCAGGAAGCACGAGGAGACGAGGCCGGAGAAGGTGGAAGACCGGGTCCGCCATATCGAGGCGTGCGGCATGCAGACGGGTCCGATCTTCCTGGCTTACCGGGGCCGGGGGGAGCTGAACGCCCTGGTGGAGCGGGTTAAGCGCGGGGAAGCCCTCTGCCGCTTTGTCTCGGATGACGGCGTCCGCCATCAGGTGTGGCGGGTGGATGCGCCGGGGGATATCCGGCTGATTGCCCGGGAATTTGGGCAGGTGGACAGCACCTATATCGCGGACGGCCATCACCGGGCAGCCTCTGCGGTGAAGGTGGGGCTTAGGAGAAGGCAGGACGCTCCGGCTGCGGAGAGGGAATCCGACTATTTCCTGTCCGTGCTGTTCCCGGCGGAACAGCTCCATATCCTGGACTATGACCGAGTGGTGCGGGATTTGTACGGGCACAGCGCCGGGGAATTTTTGGAGCTGGTGCAGGGGCCTTTCGCGGTGACGGAAGAGGCAGAGCCGGTGAAACCCTGCGGGAAAGGCAGCTTTAGCATGTATATGGCGGGAAAGTGGTACCGTCTGGAGTTCAGGGAAGAGGAGAAGGCAAAGGAGCAGGGGCTGGTGGAGAGCCTGGATGTATCCAGGCTTCAGCGCCATATCCTGGAACCCCTCCTTGGCATAGAGGATCCGCGCAGGGACGAGAGAATTGACTTCATCGGCGGCCTGCGGGTTTTTGAAGAGCTGGAGAAGCGCGTGGAGGACGGATGGGCAGTGGCTTTTACCTTATATCCCACCTCCATGGAAGAGCTGATGGCCGTGGCGGATGCAGGCCTGCTCATGCCGCCCAAATCCACCTGGTTTGAGCCGAAACTTCGCAGCGGCCTGTTCCTGCACGAGCTGTGAGGACAGGCCGCTGCCATCCGGCTTATTGGAATCTCAGCATGTCTTGGATTTCATTCTCCTGCACGGCAAAAATTTCCGTACAGCGATCCATATAGAGAATAAACAGGTCTTCCAGTTCTATCTCATGCAGCTTGGCCAGCCGTTCCATCTCTGGGCGGATGGCCGCCAGCTGATCCCCGATCTTCACCTTCTGGGGGTCGATATCTCCCAGCACGCGGTCTGCGTAGGCGTTCAGCTCCTCCACGAGCTTGTCCGCAGTCTCCTTGGTCACATAAATCCCTCCTTCCGGACGTTTCTCAGTCACCGCTATTTTACCTCTTTTCGGGGAAAGATACAAGAGCGGCAAAAAGTAGTTTGAAAAAGCTGACGGGCATGCTAAAATAGCTAGTAGAGACAGAGCGTATACGGCAGAGACGAGGCGTATACGGAAGGGTGCGTACAGGAAGGATGGGCGTATGGTTTGGAAGAGCCAGCTGGGCGCGGGGCTTTTGGAGATGGCCTCCGTGTCCGGGACAGGAAATGGAACTCTTGAGAATATTGAAAATATCGAAAATATTGAGAACCTGGAATCAAACCTGGAGGCGCTCCAGGATGTGGAGGCGAGCCAGGTGATGGCCTACTTTGAGAGCAAGATACCGGTGGTGGTGGACTTTATGGTCATGGTGCTGATCGCGCTGGTGTTCACCTTCATCGGGGTGAAGCTGATCAAGCTTCTGCGCAGGTTCGTCAGGGGCTGGCTGGAGCGCTCCCATGTGGATAAGGGCGTGGTGCAGTTCGCGGATGCCTTCGTGAAGGTGATCGCCTATATCCTGCTGTTTATGATGGTGATCAGCTTTCTGGGGATTGAGACCACCTCCTTCATCGCCGCCTTTGGCTCGGCAGGCTTGGCTGTGGGCATGGCGCTGCAGGGGAGCCTGGCAAATTTTGCAGGGGGCGTGCTGATCCTGGGGCTGAAGCCCTTCGGCGTGGGCGACTACATTGTCACTGGCACCGACGAGGGCACAGTGTCGGAGATCTCCCTGTTTTCCACGAAGCTTCTGACGCTGGACAACCGGGCGGTGATCATCCCCAACGGGACGCTGGCCAACTCCACGGTGACCAATGTGACCACGGAGGACTACCGCAAGCTGGATTTGAAGGTGGGGATCGGCTACCAGTCGGATTTAAAGCTGGCCAAGTCCATCCTGCAGCGGCTTCTGGACGAGGAGGAGGCGGTGCTGAAGGACCGCCCGGTCCAAGTGTTCGTGGATGAGCTGGGGGACAGCGCAGTGGTGCTTGGGATGCGCAGCTGGGTGAAGACGGAGGACTACTGGAATACCAGGTGGGATCTGAACGAGCGGATCAAGCTCAGCTTTGACGAGGCGGGCATTGAGATCCCATATAATCAGCTGGATGTGCATGTCCACGGGGCTTTCGGCGGCGCGGGAAGGGCTGGGGAGCCAGCGGACAGCACCCTGGACAACAGCTCGGACAGCGCTCTGGACAACACCTTGTAAAAAAATGCTTGCATTTTGCGGAGGTTTTGATTATAATACTATTTGTGTGATAAATCACTGCTTCCGTGGCTCAGTTGGTAGAGCAACGCATTCGTAATGCGTGGGTCGCCGGTTCAAGTCCGGCCGGGAGCTTTTTTTATACAATCTTTTCCGGGAAACGATCGGTTGTGGAAAGGGACTGTCTATCAGAAGTTGGAGGAAAGGGAATGGCAGGAAAATACAGAGAGCCGAACAGCTCCGGAAGCAATTCCGACAGAATCAGCGAGGAATTATTTGAGGCGTTCAACATGGACGATATGGACATGGGGACTGCAAGGAGAAGCAAGGGCAGAAGCCAGGTGTCTTCCGGTTCCTCCCGCCGGCCCTCCGGCAGGGGAGGCGCAAGGAAGAGGCGCAGGCGGAAGAAGGACCGCCAGATGCTGGTGATCATAGCCGCGGCAGTGCTGCTGTTCCTGCTGGTTGTGGGCATTGTCTGTTCCATCCTGTTGTGGGACATCCCGGCGCTTCCAGCAATCGCGGTGCTTGTCCTCAACCTGGCTGTGGGCGTGATCCTCGGGCCGGCGTTCCTGGTGATACCGATTTTGATGGTGGCGGTGGAGATCGCCGCAGGCATCTTCGCAAGCCAGATCCTTCTGGCGGTGATGGGCTGCGTGCTGCTGGCGGCAGCGCAGGTGTTCCACTACCTGATCAGATAAGGAGGCCGGGCGGCGCAGGCTGCCGGTTTATAAGAGAGCTTATGTAACAGGGGCTGCTTTGTGCAGCTCCTATTTTTGTGGAGGAAGCCCGGCAAGCGCCTGCCTGTGCAGGTACGGCAGGTATCTGCCCTACAGCCAGCGGCGGCTGTATTTTTCCCCCAGGCTGACGAGGCTGTAGAGAACCATGGCGATGATGCACAGAAGGACGATGGACAGGATGACCCAATCCAGCTTAAACACCTGGCTCCCATAGATGATGAGATACCCAAGCCCTTGCCTGGCGCCGATGAATTCGCCGATGACCACGCCCACAAGGGCCAGGCCGATGTTGACCTTGGAGATACTGATCAGCATCGGGATGTTGGAGGGCAGGACGACTTTCCAGAGGATATCTGTGCGGCTGCCGCCGAGCGTCCTGATCAGCTTGAGCTTATCCGGGTCTGCCTCCTGGAAGCTGGTGTAGAGGTTCAGGATGGTGCCGAAGACGGCCACGGACATCCCGGCCACGATGATGGTGCGCATGTTGGCTCCCAGCCATACGATGAGCAGGGGCGCCAGGGCGGATTTGGGCAGGCTGTTGAGGACGACCAGATAGGGCTCCAGTATCTCGGAGAGCCTGCGGGAAAGCCACAGGAGGACGGCGCAGGCGGTACCGGCCAGCAGCACGAGAAAAAAGCTGGCCACGGTCTCCAGAAGCGTGACGCCCACGTGGCGGAACAGGCTTCCGTCCGCGCACATGTCCCGGAAGGTGCGCACAATCCGGGAGGGGCTGCTGAAGATGAAGGCGTCGATCAGGTCAGACGCGGCGGCCGCCTCCCACACAAAAAGAAAAAGAACAAGGAGTAGGATCCTTGCTGCTGTGACAAAATGCCTGTGCCGCTTCCTTGCGGCCAGGTAAGCCGCCTGCGCGGCGGATGGTTTATCCATAGCTGTTCAGCTCCTTCCAGATTTGGTTGAAATAGTCCTTGAAATTGGGGGCGCTGCGGGAGCGGAAGGGGGTGCGGTCCTCCATGTCCAGCTGGATGGGGACGATGCGCTTGATCCGTCCAGGCCGCTTGGATAGGACGATCACCCGGTCGGCTGTGCTGATGGCCTCTGAGAGGTCGTGGGTCACCAGGACGGCGGTCTTTTTTTCTTTTTTTATGATGATCCCGATGTCGTCGCAGACGGACAGGCGGGTCTGGTAGTCCAGGGCGGAGAAGGGTTCATCCAGGAGGAGCAGATCCGGATCCAGGACGAGTGTCCGTATCAGGGCGGCCCTCTGGCGCATGCCGCCGGACAGCTCCGAGGGCCTGGAATTTTTGAATGCAGCCAGGCCGTACGTCTCCAGGAGGGCGTCCGCCCTGGCCAGGTTCTCCGGCGTACACTTGTGCTGGATTTCCAGCCCCAGGAGGATGTTGCGGTATACGGTGCGCCACTCGAAGAGGTGATCCTTCTGGAGCATGTAGCCGGTCTGCGCCCGGGCGTTTTCTACCGGTTCCCCGCGCAGGAGGATTTCCCCGGATTCCGGCTTGACAAGCCCGCAGATTAGGTTCAGGAGCGTGGATTTGCCGCAGCCGGACGGCCCGACGATGGCGATGAATTCCCCCTCTCCCACGGTGAAGGAAATGTTTTCCAGGGCGGGCGTCTCCCCGCCGGGTGTATGGTAAGAATAACAGATGTTCTGAAGTGTCAGTAAAGGATCCACAGAAGCTTACACCTTCCTGTTGGTCTCCCTTTATAGTATGAAAAAAGGGGAAATTCGTGCTTTTGTGGGGGATGGCGGAGGCGGCCGGCCGGATTTCTGCTTGCGCCGCCAGGCGCTTTTGATTATAATAGGATGCGAAACAAAACCCGCGCAGGAAGCGGGAGCGGCCTGGCTGGAAAGCCTGGGCTGCAGAGGCCGGAAAGGAGCCTTGGGAGAATGGCGGAGAATTACCAGAGAAAGATGGAGGACATACTGGGGCGGCTGGAAGCCCGGGAGGACGGCGGGCCGCCGTCGCTTCTGCTGCACAGCTGCTGCGGGCCGTGCAGCACCTATGTGCTGGAGGTGCTGTCCGGGTATTTTGAGATTTCTCTGCTCTATTACAATCCCAATATTTATCCGCCTGAGGAGTACCACACGCGGGCCAGGGAGCAGGAGCGCTACATCGGCGAGTGCGCCTTCCGCTATCCGGTGCATTTCCTGGAGGGGGCCTATGAGCCCCGGGATTTCTACGAGGCGGTGAAGGGGCTGGAGGCCTGCCGGGAGGGGGAGGAGCGCTGCTATGCCTGCTACCAGCTGCGGCTTGAGGAGGCGGCGGCCTGGGCTGCTCGTCTGGGCTGCGGCTATTTTACCACAACCCTGTCCATCAGCCCTTACAAAAATGCCCGCTGGCTCAACGAGATCGGCCAGGAACTGGCTGCCAAGTACGGCGTGTCCTATCTGCCGTCTGATTTCAAGAAGAAGGACGGCTACCGCCGGTCTGCGCAGATTTCTGCGGAGCACGGCATGTACCGGCAGAATTACTGCGGCTGTATCTTTTCCCTCCGGGAGAGGGAGGCGGCGCTGCAGGGGAGATAGGCGCAGGGAAGGCCAGGCGGCGCAGGAGAAAGAGAAGACAAGAAAGTAAAAGAAGAGAAAGCAAAAAACAAGCAGGCAAAAGACGAGAGAACAGAAGAAGAGAAAGCGAAGAGGAGGAGAGGCTATCATGGCACAGCTATGGGGAGGGCGGTTCACCAAGGAGACGGACAAGCTTGTGTACCGCTTTAACGCTTCGATTGATTTTGACAGGCGGTTATACCGGGAGGATATTGCGGGCAGCAGGGCCCATGTGCAGATGCTGGCAAAGCAGGGTATTCTGACAGAGGAGGAGAGGGATGCAATCCTTCAGGGCCTTGCGGGAATCCTGGAGGACGTGGAGAGCGGCAAGCTGGCGGTTACAGAGGAGTATGAGGACATCCACAGCTTTGTGGAGGCCAACCTGATTGAGCGGGTGGGAGAGCCCGGGAAGAAGCTGCACACGGGAAGGAGCCGCAATGACCAGGTGGCCGTGGATATGCGCCTCTATATCCGCAGGGAGCTGGGGGAGACAGACAGGCTGCTGAAAGGCCTGCTTAAGACGCTGCTCGCCATGATGGAGGAGCACATCGACACCTATATGCCGGGCTTCACCCACCTGCAGAAGGCGCAGCCGGTGACGCTGGCCCTGCATCTGGGCGCTTACTTTGAGATGTTCAAGAGGGACAGGCAGCGCCTGGCTGATATCTATGAGCGGATGAACTACTGCCCGCTGGGGGCGGGGGCGCTGGCCGGCACCACCTATCCGCTGGACAGGGAATACACGGCGCAGCTTCTCGGTTTTGCCGGGGCCACGGCTAACAGCATGGACTCCGTGTCTGACCGGGATTACGTGATCGAATATTTGTCGGCGCTTGCGTTGGTCATGATGCACCTGAGCCGCTTCAGCGAGGAAGTTATCATCTGGAATACGAATGAATACCAGTTTGTGGAGCTGGACGACGCCTACAGCACGGGGAGCAGCATCATGCCCCAGAAGAAGAACCCGGACATTGCGGAGCTGGTGCGGGGCAAGACAGGCAGGGTGTACGGCGCGCTCATGTCCATGCTGACCACGATGAAGGGGCTTCCCCTGGCCTACAACAAGGACATGCAGGAGGACAAGGAGGTGGTCTTCGACGCCATCGACACGGCGAAAGGCTGTATCTCCCTGTTCACCGGGATGGCGGCCACGATGAAGTTCCGGAAGGATGTGATGGAGCGAAGCGCCAGGAATGGATTTACCAACGCCACGGACGCTGCGGATTATCTGGTGAACCATGGCGTGCCCTTCCGGGATGCCCACAGTATTGTGGGACGCCTGGTGCTGTACTGCATAGACCGGGGGATTTCCATCGAGGAGGTTCCGCTGGAGGAGCTGAAGGCGATCTGCCCGGTATTTGAGGAGGATGTGTACGAGGCAGTCAGCCTGAAGACTTGTGTGGAGAAGCGGCTGACCGCCGGAGGCCCGGGGCGGGCCATGATGGAGCAGGAGATTGCAGCCAGCCGGGAGTACCTTGCGAAGGCGCCGGTGATCGGAGAGAAAGGAGAAGAGACAAGATGAGTGAGAAGCTGAAGGTGGGAATTCTGGGAGCGACTGGGATGGTGGGACAAAGATTTATTTCCCTGCTGGAGAACCATCCCTGGTTTGAGGTGACCACGGTGGCGGCGAGCCCCAGGAGCGCAGGCAAGACCTACGAGGAGGCAGTGAAGGGCCGCTGGAAGATGGCTGCCCCGATGCCGGAGCGGGTGGGCAAGCTCCCGGTGATGAACGTGAACGAGGTGGAGAAGGTGGCTTCCCAGGTGGACTTCGTGTTCAGCGCCGTGGATATGAGCAAGGAGGAGATCCGGGCGATCGAGGATGCCTACGCCAGGACAGAGACGCCGGTTGTCTCCAACAACAGCGCCCACCGCTGGACACCGGATGTGCCGATGGTCATCCCGGAGGTGAACCCGGAGCATTTTGAAGTGATCCCCTTCCAGAGAAAGCGGCTGGGGACGAAGAGAGGCTTTGTGGCAGTGAAGCCCAACTGCTCCATCCAGAGCTATGCCCCGGTGCTCAGCGCCTGGAGGGAGTTCCAGCCGCAGGAGGTGGTGGCCACCACCTACCAGGCCATCTCCGGCGCGGGCAAGACCTTTGCAGACTGGCCGGAGATGAATGGCAATATCATCCCCTTCATCGGCGGCGAGGAGGAGAAGAGCGAGCAGGAGCCCCTGCGCCTGTGGGGAAGCATTGTGGACGGTGTCATCGTCAAGGCAGAGAAGCCTGTGATCACCACCCAGTGCGTGCGGGTGCCGGTGCTGGACGGCCACACGGCGGCTGTCTTTGTAAAATTTGGGAAAAAGCCCTCCAAGGAGGAGCTGATCCACCGCATGGTGAACTACAGCGGCCTGCCGCAGAAGCTGGGGCTTCCCAGCGCGCCGAAGCAGTTCATCCAGTACCTGGAGGAGGACAACCGTCCCCAGGTGTCGCTGGATGTGGACTTTGAGCGGGGCATGGGCATCTCCGTCGGCCGTCTCCGGGAGGATACGGTGTACGACTACAAGTTCATCGGCCTGTCCCACAACACGGTTC
Source organism: uncultured Lachnospiraceae bacterium (assembly GCA_944381745.1). Lineage (GTDB taxonomy): Bacteria > Bacillota > Clostridia > Lachnospirales > Lachnospiraceae > JAGTTR01. Next base: position 13,579 of record CALWMI010000080.1, read on the forward strand.
GCGGCGCGGCGGGCGGCACCGTCCTGTGCGCGGAGCTTCTGAAGGCGCAGGGATATATCGAGAAAAAATAACAGCGCGCCTTTCCCGGAGGGCAGCTGTGGGGCATC
>CALWMI010000081.1 GCA_944381745.1 uncultured Lachnospiraceae bacterium
CATACAAGCCGTCAGAAGCGATCTTGTTTTTAATAAGCAATACGAAGCGGTTTTGCTTAAAAAGGAAGGAGAGCGAATACCACTGCCTTCTGCCTGCGCGCCGGAAGGGCGGCGCCCAGCCGCCCCGGGTTAGACTTCCCCAATATCGGAAATGGCATCCCCTTCGAAGGTGAATTCATAAAGCCGGGCGCTTTGCAGCCGGTCCCCTTCCTGGGCAATGAGCCCCAGCAGGGTGCCCCCTTCATCGGAGAGGGGCGGGCGGCAATATTGAAAATTTCCCAGGAAATCCCGTATCTCGTCAAAATCCAGGTCCTGGGCCAGGGAAGGGGTGAGATAATCAAAGGCTTCCTCCTTAAACCCCTCCCGGACGGCTTCACAAAAGGCGGTGGAAAGCAGGGTGCCGGCCTTAGGCCGCACATAGGGGCGGGTATAGAAGCCAATTTCCGGGTGGGAAGGCATAAAAACACCGGAAGCGGCGGAATAGCTATAGTAGGTGCGCTGCTCATGGCCCATGGCAGTGCCCAGAGAATCAATGGCGGCAATGCCGCTTTCTTCCAGCTCGATATGGGCGGCAGCCAGTTCCAGGGCGGCGCTCAGGCTATTATCCAGCATGAGGAGCCGCTCCCCGCCGAATCCTGCCGTGCGTACGGCAGCAAACTGGCGGCCCCCTGCTTCATACAGGGCCAGGGAGCCCTGATCCCCCTGCCCCAGTGCCAGGCCGGTGCGGGGTTGTCCTCCATCCTCTATGCAAAGGCGAAGGCCATCCTCTGCGTAAAGGGTGAGGGTGCGGCGGCATTTGCCGACGGAATAGCTGAGCTGATCCAGGGTATGGGGAAACTGGGCGCCGGCGCTTTGCAGCTCATGTCCCGCCCGCAGGGAAAGCTCGTATACGCCCCCGGGCCAAATGCAGACGGAAACATCCTCTGCCGGCTGCCCCACCAGGGCGCCGCCTTCCAATCGCAGCTTTCGCGTGACGGGCCAGCGGGGCGGCGTTGCCTCCAGAGGAATGGCACAGATATAATAATCCCCCGTATCACTGGCAGGCATGGCTACATGGCCACCCTGGACACACTCCCCCAGGAGCTGCCCGTTCACTTCGATGAGGGCAGGGCAGTCGGCCTGGATGATGATGAGGGGTACGGGCGAATGATACATGGAAGGTCCTCCTTGAAATTGAGCTTATACATATATATGCGCCAGGCGGGCAAAGTATTTGCAAAGGAGGCAGGGGTTGGATATAATAGGCTATATGCCGGCCTGTGCCGGAGATTTCGTACAATACCGCCGGAAGGCTCCGGCAGAGAGAATAAGGGAGGATCATGCCATGGTTAGGCTGTGTGAGGTTTCCAAGGACCCATCCAGATACGCCGGGCCCATTGAGGTGGGCGGTTGGGTTCGTACGGTGCGGGATAGCAAGTCCGTCGGCTTTATTGAGCTGGCGGATGGGAGCTGCTTTAAAAATGTGCAGGTGGTATACGAGCAGGACGCCATCCCTGCGGATGTAAAAAAACAGCTCTCTACCGGCTGCGCCATCTATGTAAAAGGCGATCTGGTCCTCACCCCGGAGGCCAAGCAGCCTTTTGAGATCCAGGCCCAGTCCATCGAGATCGCTGGAACCTGCGCCAGCGATTATCCCCTGCAGAAAAAGCGCCATACCCTGGAATATATGCGCACCATCCAGCATTTACGGCCCCGGGCCAACATCTTCCAGGCTACCTTCCGGGTGCGCTCCGTGGTGGCCCAGGCCATTCACCGCTATTTCGACGAGCGGGGCTTTATTTACGTCCATACCCCCATCCTTACGGGCAGCGACTGCGAGGGCGCCGGGGAGATGTTCCAGGTGACCACCCTGGACCTGGCGGATGTGCCGCGGACGGAGAGCGGGGAGGTGGACTACTCCCAGGATTTCTTCGGCAAGCCCACCAACCTGACGGTGAGCGGCCAGCTGAACGGGGAGACCTACGCCATGGCCTTCCGCAATATCTATACGTTCGGCCCCACGTTCCGGGCGGAGAATTCCAATACCACCAGGCACGCGGCGGAGTTCTGGATGATCGAGCCGGAGATTGCCTTCGCCGATCTCAAGGACAACATGATGCTGGCGGAATCCATGATGAAATATATCATCCGCTATGTGCTGGACAATGCCCCGGAGGAGATGGCTTTCTTCAACCAGTTTGTGGACAAAGGGCTGATTGAGCGGCTGGAGCACGTGGCCAGCGCAGAGTTCGGCCATGTCACCTACACGGAGGCTGTGAAGCTGCTGGAGGAGAACAACGATAAATTCGACTACAAGGTGTTCTGGGGCTGCGACCTGCAGACAGAGCACGAGCGCTACCTGACAGAGCAGATATTCAAGCGCCCGGTGTTTGTCACCGACTACCCGAAGGAGATCAAGGCCTTCTATATGAAGATGAACGAGGATAACCGGACGGTGGCGGCGATGGATCTGCTGGTTCCCGGCATCGGGGAGATTGTGGGAGGCAGCCAGAGGGAGGACGACTACGGCAAGCTCAAGGCCAGGATGCAGGAGCTGGGCCTTAAGGAGGAGGACTATGGCTTCTACCTGGATCTGCGCAAATACGGCTCTGCGAGACATGCCGGGTTCGGGCTTGGATTTGAGCGCTGCGTCATGTACCTGACAGGCATGGGCAATATCCGGGACGTGATCCCGTTCCCGCGGACGGTAAACAACTGTGAGCTATAATGCAAAGGAGACGGGACAGAAGACTATGGCGGAGAAAATCCTGATAGTGGATGACGAGAAGGAGATTGCGGACGTCATCGAGCTGTATTTGAAGAACGAGGGGTACGAGGTCTATAAATTTTACGACGGGAAGAGCACGCTGGCCTGCGTGGACAGCCAGGAGATCGACTTGGTGATCCTGGATGTGATGCTGCCGGACATCGACGGTTTCACAATCCTGCAGAAGATCCGGGAGAAGCACAAATTCCCGGTGATCATGCTGACGGCCAAGACCGAGTATATCGACAAGATTACGGGGCTGACGCTGGGGGCCGACGACTATATTGCCAAGCCCTTCAACCCGCTGGAGCTGATCGCCCGGGTGAAGGCGCAGCTGCGCCGCTTTACCCAGTACAACGATGAGCGCAGGCCTGCGGAGAACGTGATCGACTTCGGGGGCCTGGTGCTGAACAAGGACACGCACGAGTGCGTCTACAACGAGAAGGAGCTGACGCTCACCCCGATCGAATTTAATATTCTCTGGATCCTGTGCGAGAACCGGGGGCAGGTGATCAGCTCCGAGAAGCTGTTCGAGCAGGTGTGGGGAGAGAAGTATTTTAAGAACAGCAACAACACGGTGATGGTTCACATCCGCCACCTGAGGGAAAAGATGAGCGATACAACCGGCAGGTCAGATTTCATCAAGACGGTGTGGGGAGTGGGATACAAGATTGAGAAATAGCTATGGCAAGCTGAAGAGGACGATCATCCTGCGGACGATGGAGGCCACGATCCTGACCATCTTCGTCGGCGCGTTCATTATGGTCTTCTTTGTGGACGGGATCCTGCAGGACGGCTTTATCGATTTCTTTGTGCGTGCGCTGGGCGTCCTGGGGGTGAGCTCCGAGACGGCCATCAGCCTCTACCGCCTGATTTTCCAGCAGAATAAAGTGATCATTGTGGTGATCGGGTTTTTCGGCCTTTTCATCTTCATCTTCTATATGACGCTGAACGGGCTGACCAAGTATATTGACCAGATCGGGTCGGGAGTGGAGAACATCCTCAGCGATTCCCAGGAGCCGATCCATCTGATCCGGGAGCTGCAGCCACTGGAGCACCATATGAACAGCATCAAGCAGAAGCTCAGGCAGCGGGAGGCGGAGGCGGCGGAGAGCGAGCAGAAGAAGAACGACCTGCTTGTGTACCTGGCCCATGACCTGAAGACCCCCCTCACTTCCATCATCGCCTACCTGAGCATCCTGGACGGGGCGGACGGGATGCCGGAGCAGGAGAGGAAGAAGTACACGCATATCTCCCTGGAGAAGGCAGTGCGCCTGAAGGAGCTTATCGACGAGTTTTTTGAGATTACGCGCTTCAATCTCCAGGATATTGTGCTGGAGCAGGAGACGCTGGATCTGTCCATAATGCTGGAACAGATCGCGGATGAATTTTATGCGGTGCTTATGGAGAAGGATTTGAGCTGCGAGGTGGAGACAGAGGAGGGCCTGCTTGTGCGGGGAGATCCGGACAAGCTGGGCCGGGTGTTCGATAACCTGCTGCGCAATGCGGCGGCTTACACCTACCCGGACACGACGATTTATATACGGGCCGTGTCAGAGGGGGATATGGTGCGGATCGAGTTCGTCAACCAGGGCCCGGAGATACCGAAGCAGCAGCTGCAGATGATTTTTGAGAAATTTTACCGGATGGATCACGCCCGGTCCAGCCAGACCGGCGGCGCAGGGCTTGGCCTGGCCATAGCGAAGCAGATTGTGGAGATCCACGGCGGCACCATCGCCGCCGAGAACTGCCCGGAAGGCATCAAATTCATCGTCATGCTGCCGCGGGTGTCCCCAGATGGCGGGGACGGCGGCAGGAAGAACTGAGGGGGCGGCAGTGAATCCGGCCCCGGGTATGCGGACATTCGATGAGTCCTGGATAAGCGAACATTTGTTTGCATATCCGGGGCTTTTGTGTTATGCTGGAAAAAACGCGGCGGCGAGGGGGGAGGGGTTGTATGAGATTTGTGCATATCGCGGACGTGCACCTGGGCGCGCAGCCAGACCGGGGGAGGCCCTACAGCGCCAAGAGGGGCGAGGAGCTGTGGGAGGCTTTCCGGAGGGTGATCGGGGAGGCGGATAGGCAGCAGGCGGACTTCCTGTTTATTGCAGGGGACTTGTTCCACCGGCAGCCCTCCCGGCAGGAGGTGTCCCGTGTGCGGGACTGGCTGGGGGAGCTTCGCCGCACCCAGGTGGTGATGGCTGCGGGGAACCACGATTATCTGGCGCCGGGGACTGCCTATCAGAGGACAGAGTGGCCAGATCACGTGTGGCTGATCGACAGCGCCCAGGTGGGCAGGAGGAAGTTCCTGTGCGGCCGCACGCCGGTCTATGTGTATGGCTGCAGCTACGTTGGCCGGGAAAACCTGGAACCGGTCTATGACAGCCTGGAGCCGGGGAGGGAGCCAGGGATCCATATCCTGCTTGCCCACGGGGGAGATGCCAGGCATATCCCGATGGACTACGGGAAGATTGGCAGGGCGGGCTTCCACTATGTGGCGATGGGCCATATCCACAGGCCCCATATTTTCAGCAGCCAGATGGCCTACGCCGGGGCGCTGGAGCCCATCGACCGGCTGGACACCGGCCCCCATGGATATATAGAAGGGGAGATTGACGAGAGTGCGCAGCCGGGGGAGGGGACGCGTCTGCGCTTTGCAGAGGCGGCGTCCCGCTCATATATCCCGGTGGAGCTTGCGTGCAGGCCGGGCGTGGGAACCGGAGAGCTTCTGCGGGCGCTGCGGGGCAGGATCCAGGAGCTTGGAAGGGACAACCTGTACAGCGTCTGCCTGCGGGGGACGTTCCGCCCAGGGATGCGCCCGGATACGGGCCTGCTGCTGGAGGAGGAGGCTGTGTGCGCGGTGGAGGACCGAAGCCGGGCGGACTGGGACATGGAGAAGCTCTGGCGGGAGAGCCGGGGGCAGCTGCTGGGAGAATTTCTGGAGGGCTTCCGGGGGAGAGAGCTGAGTCTGGAGGAGGAGGCAGCCCGGGAATACGGGGTGGAGGCGCTGCTGGAGACCAGCGGCGGCCGAAGATAGGAGAACGGATATCGATGTGGATAGAGCGGATGGAGATCGGGCACTTTGGATGCCTCAGGGACCGGGAGCAAGCATTTTTCCCGGGGCTGAACCTCCTGGGAGGGGAGAACGGGACGGGCAAGACGACGAGCCTTGTCTTTCTGCGGGCGATGCTGTTCGGCCTTGCGCGCGCCAGGGGGAGGGCCGCGGGCAGGGAGGATCTGCGGCTCTATGAGCCGTGGGATGCGGACGGGCGCTACGGGGGCAGCCTGTATTTTGCCTGCGGCGGGAAGCACTTTGCGCTGCACCGGGATTTCTTCCGGCCGGAGAGAGGGCGCCTGTTCTGCCGGGAGGATGAGGAGGAGCTGAGCCTGCCGGACGGGGATCTGGGCATGCTTCTCGGGGAGATGCCGGAGGCGCTGTTTGCCAATGCGTGCATGATGCGGCAGGAGTCGCTGAGGGTGGAGGACAATCTTCCGGAGAGCCTCAGCCATTATCTTATCAACCTGGAAAGCCTGGGAGGGGAGGAGATGGACGCCCAGAAGGCGTGCGCCTGCCTGCGCAGGCAGTGCCGGGAGCTGGAGGAACAGGCGGAGAGGCTGGGGCAGGAGCGCAGGCAGGCCAGGAGAGGACTGGAGGAGCGGATCGCCTATGTGCAGGAGGAGGAGAAGCGCCTGGAGGGGCGCAGGCAGGCTTTGGAGCGGGAGCTGGAAGGGGCTGGGGAGGCTGCGGGGGCCGGGAAGGCCGTCCCTGGCCCTGGCGCGCCCGGGGAAGGCGCACCTGAGGACAGGACTGCAGGGCGTGCCGCAGGCCTGCTGCTGGGGGCGGGCTGTGTGCTGCTGGCTGCGGGGGCTGTCCTGCCTGCCATCCCGGCGCTGGCCTCCTGGCTTCCAGGGACGGCAGGGATAGGGTGCGCGGCTGCGGGGGCCGCTGCCCTGCTCCTGGGATTCCTGCTGGGGAGAACCCGGCACAGAGCCGCCGGCCGCAGGCCGGAGAAGGCGAAGAAGGAGGAGAAGAAGGAGGAGAGGCAGAAGGAGAGGCAGAAGGAGGACGCCCTCCTGCGCCGCCAGGCTGCCTGCGCCCGCAGGAGGGCTGTGGAGGAGGAGCTGGAGGAGAAGAGAACCCTGCTTCTGCAGCTGCAGGATGAGCTCTGCGGGCTCTGCGAGGCAGGGGAGGAAGAGCGGGAGAAGCAGGGGCGGCTGCGGGCAGCGCGCCTGGCGCAGGAGCAGATCCAGCAGGCTGCGGGACGGCTGACAGCCCGCAGGGGCGGGCAGCTTTTTGCCGAAGCCTCGGAGATCCTGGAATTTCTCACCGAGGGCGCCTACAGACAGGTGCGGTGGGAGGAGGGCAGCCGGGCGGACCTCACGGTGTCCGACGGAAGCCGCAGGCTGCACGCCTGGGAGCTGAGCACGGCGGCCAGGGAGCAGGTCTACCTGTCCGTGCGCCTGGGAGCGGGCATGTGCCTGACAGAGGAACCCCTCCCCTTCCTGCTGGACGACCCCTTCTCCAACTGGGACGACAGGCGCTATGGCCGTGCCCTTCAGTGGCTGGAGGGATGCGGCAGGCAGGTGCTGCTGTACACGTGCAGGGAGCGGGGCCAGGCGGGGGATAGGGCCGGGAGGCACCCATGACGCGGCGTGCGCCTGGCCGCGCCCTGCCCCCCGCCCCTATTTTTTACAGGGGGGGCTTGCATTTGGAGGAAAATGCGTATATAATCACAATAGCGCCGGTAGGCAGGGGCAGGCAGCCCGCTGTACGCCAGCGCGGACGCCGGCTATAGGAGTCTGTCCTGTCAGGTTCGCTCCTGCGCACCGGCACAGACAACCGCACAAGAATGCTATTACCCTTTATTCAGAGTGATGGAGATACATAGGATCTGTGAAGTCACGGCAACCCCTCCCCGGGAGGAAGGTGCCAGCCTGAGCGAGTAATCGAACAATAAGGGGGATTTGATGCCTGATCGAGTCCGCCTTTGTGCGGGCTTTTTTATTCCACAGAGTAGGGGAAGGCCTTATGGGGCTTCCCGGCAATGCGAAGAAGGAGGAAGAATATGGACAAGAGACTATTTACATCGGAATCGGTCACAGAGGGCCATCCCGATAAGATCTGCGACGCGATTTCCGACGCGATCCTGGACGCGCTGATGGAGAAGGATCCCAACAGCCGGGTGGCCTGCGAGACAGCCACCACCACCGGGCTGGTGCTGGTGATGGGAGAGATCACCACGAAGGCGTATGTGGACATCCAGAAGATTGTGCGAGACACGATCCGGGAGATCGGCTATACGAGGGCAAAATTCGGCTTCGACGCGGACACCTGCGGCGTCATTGTGGCTCTGGACGAGCAGTCGGGGGACATCGCCATGGGCGTGGACAAGGCGCTGGAGGCCAAGGAGAACAAGATGACCGACTCGGAGATCGAGGCCATCGGCGCTGGGGACCAGGGCATGATGTTCGGCTACGCCACCAACGAGACAGAGGAGTACATGCCCTATCCGATCGCCCTGGCCCACAAGCTGGCGAGGCAGCTCACCAAGGTGCGCAAGGACGGCACGCTGCCCTACCTGCGCCCGGACGGCAAGACCCAGGTGACGGTGGAATACGATGAGAACGGACGCCCTTCCAGGCTGGAGGCCGTCGTCCTCTCCACACAGCACGACGAGAATGTGAGCCAGGAGCAGATCCACAAGGACATCCGCAAATATGTTTTTGATCCGGTCTTGCCTGCGGATATGGTGGACGGGCAGACGAAGTTTTTCATCAACCCTACCGGGCGCTTCGTGATCGGCGGCCCCCACGGGGACAGCGGCCTGACCGGGAGGAAGATTATCGTGGATACCTACGGCGGCTATGCAAGGCACGGCGGCGGCGCCTTCTCAGGCAAGGACTGCACGAAGGTGGACCGGTCTGCGGCCTATGCGGCCCGCTATGTGGCGAAGAACCTGGTGGCGGCCGGGCTGGCGGACAAGTGCGAGATCCAGCTCTCCTACGCCATCGGCGTGGCACAGCCCACATCGGTCATGGTGGACACCTTCGGCACCGGGAAGCTGCCGGACGAGGAGCTTGTGAAGCTCATCCGGGAGAAGTTCGACCTGCGCCCGGCAGGCATCATCAAGATGCTGGATTTGAGGAGGCCGATCTACAAGCAGACAGCGGCCTACGGGCACTTTGGGAGAAACGACCTGGATCTGCCGTGGGAGAAGCTGGACAAGGTGGAAGAACTGAAGAAATACCTGGCGTAAGACGCGCAGGACATACACCTCCGGGGAGGGCAGGGGCCAGAAGGCTCCCGGCCGCCCCGGAGCTTTGTTTTGGCAAAAGCCTGCCGTGCTTGCACAGGCAGGTTTTTGCCGGGCAGGATTCTTAAAGATAAAGAAAATTTTATAAAAAGTTCATTAAATACGGCGGCCGTTTGTGGAGAGGAAAATTAGAATATGCTATAATAGCTTGGATAGGTTTACAGAAACTTTTTTCGGGAGGATATGCGATGAAGCTGAAAAACCGTCTGATAATCGCATTTCTGATTATAGCCATTGTGCCGCTTTTCATGATCACAGCCATCACCCTAGGCTTCAGCAGCTACCAGGTCAGCCTGCTGCGGCGCAATTTCGGTATCGAAGCCCCCACCTACGCCATGCTTTCCGACACGACGCAGCTTCTCGCGCGGTATACGGAGTCCATCTATGACCGCCTGGACAAGGTGGCCCAGGAGGAGCCGGAGCAGCTCCTTTCCAGGGAATACCTGCAGGGGCTGGACGAGGAGCTGGCTTCCAGGTACTCCTACCTGATCGTGAGGATCGGGGATGAGATCGTATACAACAGCGCGGATGAGGAGGACGCCAGTGTGGCGGAGCACCTGCCGGAGTACGGCAGCTCCAGCGCGGACGAGGAGGGCAGCGTCTTCGTGGGAGGCGAGGCCCAGGCGCTGATCAAGCAGGTGGACTTCATGACAGAGGACGGCCGGGAGGGAAGCCTGTTCGTCATCACCTCTGTGAGCCAGGCGGTCCCCCAGATGAAGACGCTGCTGATCGATATCATCTTGATGGTGTTCATCATTCTGGCGCTGACGGGAGGATTCCTGACCACGTGGATTTACCGGGGGATCATCAACCCGGTGCGCAAGCTCAAGCTGGCCACCCAGAATATCAAGGAGGGCAACCTGGAGTTTACGCTGAAGGCCGAGGGGCACGATGAGATCAGCGAGCTGTGCGCAGATTTCGAGGAGATGCGCCAGAGGCTCCTGGCCAACGCGGAGGAGAAGATCCAGTTTGACAGGGAGAACCAGGAGCTGATCAGCAACATTTCCCACGACCTGAAGACGCCGATCACGGCGGTGAAGGGCTATGTGGAGGGCATTATGGACGGCGTGGCCGACACGCCGGAGAAGATGGAGCGCTATATCCGCACCATCTACAACAAGGCGAACGATATGGACCGTCTGATCAATGAGCTGACCTTCTATTCCAAGATCGATACCAACCGAATCCCCTATACATTCAGCAAGATCAACGTGGAGGACTATTTCCAGGACTGCGCCGAGGAGGTGGGCATGGATCTGGAGGCCAAGGGGATGGAGTTCCACTACTCCAACGACGCGGACAAGGATATCGTGGTGATCGCAGACGCGGAGCAGCTGAAGCGGGTGGTCAACAATATCGTGGGCAACTCCATGAAATACATGGACAAGGCCAACGGGCGAATCTCCATCCACATCCGGGATGTGGGGGATTTTATCCAGGTGGACATCAGCGACAACGGCAAGGGGATCGCGATGAAAGACCTGCAGTATATTTTTGACCGCTTCTACCGGGCGGATGCCTCACGGAATTCCTCCAAGAGGGGGAGCGGTATCGGCCTGTCGATCGTCAAGAAGATCATCGAAGACCACGGAGGAAAAATATGGGCCACAAGCAAGGAAGGCGAGGGGACGACGATGTCTTTCGTGCTGAGAAAATATCAGGAGGTACCGATACATGAGTAAGATATTGATTGTAGAAGATGAGGAGAGCATTGCGGACCTGGAGAAGGATTACCTGGAGCTGAGCGGCTTCGAGGTGGAGATACAGAACAACGGGGACGACGGCCTGCGGGACGCCCTGGAGAAGGATATTGACCTGCTGATTCTCGATCTGATGCTGCCGGGGACCGACGGCTTTGAAATCTGCAAGAGGGTCCGCGAGGTGAAAAACATGCCGATTATCATGGTGTCCGCCAAGAAGGACGATATCGATAAAATCCGGGGTCTGGGCCTGGGGGCGGACGACTATATGACGAAGCCCTTCAGCCCCAGCGAGCTGGTGGCCCGGGTGAAGGCGCACCTGTCCAGGTACGAGAGGCTGATCGGCAGCAATGTGCAGGAGAATGACGTGGTGGAGATCCGCGGCATCAAGATCGACAAGACGGCCAGGCGCGTGTGGGTGAACGGGGAGGAGAAGAATTTCACCACGAAGGAGTTCGACCTCCTGACTTTCCTGGCTCAGAATCCCAACCATGTGTTTACAAAAGAGGAACTGTTCAAGAAGATATGGGACATGGATTCCATCGGGGATATCGCCACCGTGACGGTGCACATCAAGAAAATCCGCGAGAAGATCGAGTTCAACACGGCGAAGCCCCAGTACATCGAGACGATCTGGGGCGTCGGATACCGTTTCAAGGTGTGACGGTATGGACAGGCTGGACATTATGTACGAGGACCGGTCGGTCCTTGTGCTGAGAAAACCGGCGGGGACCGCCGTGCAGACTGCACGCCTGGCTCAGCGGGATATGGTGAGCATGGCCAAGAATTATCTGGCGTCCGGCGGGAACCGGAATCCGTATGTGGGCGTCGTCCACCGGCTCGACCAGCCTGTGGAGGGCCTGCTGGTCATGGCAAAGACGCCGGAGGCGGCGGCCTTCCTGAGCAGGCAGGCAGATTTCCAGGGCGGCAGCGGGCGCAGGATGGAGAAGGAATATCTGGCGGTGGTGCGGCTTTTGGAGGCGGGCGGCGGCAAAGGCCTGCCGGGGAAGGGGAGGCTGCGGGACATGCTTGTGCGGGACGGCAGGAGCAACCTGTCCGCCGTGGTGCCGGAGGGCACTCCCGGGGCGAAGTACAGCGAGCTGGAATATGAGATTCAGCAGACCGTGCCGGAAGGGCCGCAGGGCAGGCTGGGACTGGCGCGCATCCGCCTGCTGACCGGGCGGCACCACCAGATCCGGGTACAGATGGCCCATGCCGGGATGCCGCTGTACGGCGACCGGAAATACGGGGGAGACGGAAGCTGCCCGCCGGAAGCCCGTCTGGCGCTGTGCGCCTGCAGGCTGGCCTTTGCCCACCCGGAGGGAGGGGCATGGATGGAGTTTGCCTGCCTGCCGCGGAACCCGGTGTTCCAGATGTTCCGCCTCCGGGAATAAAATTCGTTGACAAAACCCGAGAAGTTGCTATACAATGGGCGTTAGAAATTGAACAGCAGGATGTTAACAAGGGCGATACCGCCGGGAGACCGGCCCCTGACAGGCAGGTATGCCATTGGGAACGTCCTTTTTCTTTCTCATGCGGGGAGAGGACATACGGGGCAGCGGGGAGCCCGCGGGAGATACAAGAATACGATGGAAAATAGAAGGGAGCACAAAGATGGCGAAGGAAAAGAAGATGGTGGAGGCAATCACATCCATGGATGTGGATTTTGCCCAGTGGTACACCGATATTGTGAAGAAGGCGGAGCTGATTGACTACTCCAGCGTGAAGGGCTGCATGATCATCAAGCCCGCAGGATACGCCCTCTGGGAGAATATCCAGAGAGAGCTGGACCGCCGGTTCAAGGAGACAGGGGTGGAGAATGTCTACATGCCCATGTTCATCTCGGAGAGCCTGCTGCAGAAGGAGAAGGACCATGTGGAGGGCTTTGCGCCGGAGGTGGCCTGGGTGACCATGGGAGGGCTTGAGCCCCTGCAGGAGAGGCTGTGCGTGCGCCCCACCTCCGAGACGCTTTTCTGTGATTTCTATTCCAACCTGATCCAGTCCTACCGGGATCTGCCGAAGGTGTACAACCAGTGGTGCTCGGTCGTCCGCTGGGAGAAGACGACCAGGCCGTTCCTGCGCTCCAGGGAGTTCCTGTGGCAGGAGGGGCACACCGCCCACGCCACCGCCCAGGAGGCCCAGGAGCGCACGATACAGATGCTGAACCTGTACGCGGATTTCTGCGAGGAGGTGCTGGCGATCCCGGTGATCAAGGGGCGCAAGACGGACAAGGAGAAATTCGCAGGGGCGGAGGAGACCTACACCATTGAATCCCTGATGCACGACGGTAAGGCGCTGCAGTCCGGGACAAGCCACAATTTTGGGGATGGCTTCGCCCGCGCCTTCGACATCCAGTATACGGATAAGGACAATAAGCTGCAGTATGTGCACCAGACTTCCTGGGGAATGTCCACCCGAATCATCGGCGCCATCATCATGGTGCACGGGGATGACAGCGGCCTGGTGCTGCCGCCCAGGATTGCGCCGGTGCAGGTGATGATTATCCCGGTGCAGCAGCGCAAGGAGGGCGTCCTGGAGAAGGCGATGGAGCTTAAGGAGGCGCTGTCCAACTACCGGGTGAAGGTGGATGACAGCGACAAGAGCCCGGGCTGGAAATTCAGCGAGCAGGAGATGCGGGGCATCCCGCTGCGGGTGGAGATTGGGCCGAAGGACATTGAAGCCGGCCAGGCTGTCATTGTACGCCGGGATACACGGGAGAAGTATGTGGTGGCCCTGGATGAACTGAATAAGAAGGTCGGGGAGCTCCTGGACGAGATCCACAGCGACATGCTGGAGCGGGCCAGAAAGCACAGGGACGCCCACACATACCAGGCAGAGACTTACGAGGAGTTCAAGGATATTGTGGAGAACAAGCCGGGCTTTGTGAAGGCGATGTGGTGCGGCGACCAGGCCTGCGAGGATAAGATCAAGGAGGAGACTGGCGCCACCTCCCGGTGCATGCCTTTTGTCCAGGAACACATTTCAGACCGGTGCGTGTGCTGCGGCCGGCCTGCCAAGTCCATGGTGTACTGGGGCAAGGCCTATTAAATAGAGAGTCAAAGGGAAGCCAGAAAGGAGGGCGGTGTGCTTGGAGACAGGGAACCGGGCGAAGGGCACGGTGTGCCTGCCGGAGACGGTGAGGCGGATACTGGGCACGCTGCTCTCCCACGGCTATGAGGCGTACGCGGTGGGGGGCTGCGTCCGGGATTCCATCCTGGGGCGGGAACCCCAGGATTGGGACATTACCACCTCCGCCGCGCCGCCCCAGGTGAAGGCGCTGTTCCCCAGGACGGTGGATACTGGGATTCAGCACGGGACGGTGACGGTGATCGAAGGCCGCCGGGGCTATGAGGTGACCACCTACCGGACGGATGGGGTATATGAGGATGGGAGGCACCCGAAGGAGGTGCGCTTCGTGTCGAGCCTGCAGGAGGATTTGCGGCGCAGGGACTTCACCATCAACGCCATGGCCTACAATGAAGGGGACGGGCTGGTGGACTGCTTCGGCGGGATCAAGGACTTGGAGGCCGGGATTATCCGCTGCGTGGGAGAACCTGCCGAACGCTTCGGGGAGGATGCCCTGCGCATGCTGCGGGCGGTGCGGTTTGCCGCCCAGCTAGGTTTCTCCGTGGAGAGAAGGACGGCCGGAGCAATCCTGGAGATGGCGGGAAATCTGCAGAAGATCAGCGCGGAGCGGATACAGGCGGAGCTTACAAAGCTTCTGGTGTCCCCGCACCCGGAGAAGCTTCTGCTTGCCTGGCAGTTGGGGATCACTGCGGTCGTCCTGCCGGAGTTCGACCGCATGATGGAGACGCCCCAGGACAATCCCCATCACAGCGGGAGCGTGGGGATCCACACCGTGCGGGCGCTGTGCTGCGTGCCGGCGGAGCGGGTCCTGCGCCTGGCCATGCTGCTGCACGACGTGGGCAAGCCGGGCTGCCGGACGACGGATGAGAAGGGCATCGACCACTTCTATGGCCATCCCCAGGCTGGGGAGGAGATCGCGGACGGCATCCTGCGCAGGCTGAAATTTGACAATGACACGAGGAAGCTGGCGGTGCGCCTCGTGCGCTGGCACGATGCGTCCCTGGGGGAAGAACCCAGGCAGGTGCGCCGGGTGCTCAGCCGGGTGGGAGAAGATCTCTACCCTCTGCTGCTCCAGGTGAAGGAGGCGGATCTCTATGCCCAGAGCAGCTACCACCGGGAAGACAAAATCCGTTCCCTGGAGCTCTCCCGCCGCCTCTGGCAGGAGGAGAAAGCACGGGGGGCGTGCGTGAGCCTGGGCCAGCTGGCCGTAAGCGGGCGCGACCTGATTGAGGCGGGCATGCAGCCGGGGCCCGAGCTGGGAAGGACGCTGCAGCTTCTCCTGGAGAAGGTGCTGGAGGATCCCGGCCTCAACAACCGGGAATATTTGCTTGGACTGGCGGAAAGCCTGAATACTTCCCCCTCCAATCTCATAAGATGAAAAGAACATCCAGTGAGATTGCGAGGGGATTTTTGTGAATGACAGGGAAAACGAGGTGCTTGGACAATACGAGTTCACGGCGCTGTCTGCATACAGGGGGAGAGGGGCTGCGATCCTGGAGACAGACAGGGGGCTCAAGAGCTTCCGGGAATTTTCCGGTTCTGACAGGAAGCTGCAGTTTCAGTGTGAGATCTTGGAGCACATCCGCGCCCTGGGCATGAAGAGCGATTTCCTGGTGAAGAACGCCCAGGGGGAGCTGATATCCCGCGACCGGGACGGGAACGGCTATGTGGTGCGGGATTGGTACGAGGGGCGGGAGTGCAATATCCGGGACCTGCCGGAGGTGATGGCGGGGGTGCGCAGCCTGGCAAGGCTTCACATGGCCTGCCGGGATGTGGCGTTTTCCCGGGAGGAGGACCCGCTCCGGTACCGGCAGGATGTGGAGGAGGTCTTCCGCCGCCGGAACCAGGAGATGCGGCGGACGCGGGCCTTCATGAGGGAGCGCAGGGGAAAGACGGATTTTGAGCTGTTCTTCCTGGGGTGCTGCGGGGAATTCCTGGAGAAGGGGCTGGCGATGGAGAGAAGCCTCCAGTCGTGCGGCTGCAGGGAGCTGGAGGAGGAGGCCTGCCGGGGGAGACGGGTGTGCCACGGCAGCTACAACCAGCACAGCCTGCTGTTCACCAGGGGAGAGACGGCTATCATGGATTTTTCCAGGTGCTTTGTGGGAATCCAGCTGTCAGACCTCCACGACTTTATGCGCAAGGTCATGGAAAAGTGGGACTGGGACTATGACGTGGCCAGGCGCATGCTGGAGAGCTACCAGAGGATCTGCCCGGTCTCCGGGGAGGAACTGCGGTATTTGCGGATCCGCCTGTGCTACCCGGAAAAATTTTGGAAGATTGCCAACCACTACAACAACAGGCGCAAGAGTTGGATACCGGACAAGAACATGGAGAAGCTCCGGATGGTGGTGGGGCAGGAGAAGAAGAAAGAGCGCTGTTTGGACAGATTATTTTTTGTGTAAAATCTTGTATATGGCGCGGCGGATATTTATTTTTTTGGCCAATTATGATATAGTGTAGCTAAGATTACGATAAGGAGGTAATACCAGTGGACTATAAGAAGATTTACCAGGAGTGGCTTTCCAATCCGTATTTTGACAGTGCGACGAAAGCAGAGCTTGAGAGTATCGCGGCAGATGAGAAAGAAATCAAGGAGCGTTTCTATACAGAGTTAGAATTCGGGACGGCGGGGCTGCGCGGCGTGATCGGAGCGGGGACGAACCGCATGAACATCTATACCGTGCGCAAGACGACCCAGGGGCTTGCAAATTATATCAGCAAGGTCAACGGCCAGCAGAAGGGCGTGGCCATCGCCTACGATTCCAGGAGGATGTCGCCGGAGTTTGCCGACGAGGCGGCGCTGTGCCTGTGCGCCAACGGGATCCGCGCCTATGTGTTTGAGTCCCTGCGCCCGACCCCGGAGCTTTCCTACGCGGTGCGCAAGCTCGGCTGCATTGCAGGCATCAACATTACGGCCAGCCACAACCCGCCGGAGTACAACGGGTATAAGGTGTACTGGGAGGACGGCGCGCAGATTACGCCGCCCCACGACACCGGGATTATGGACGAGGTGAAGAAGGTGACGGATTTTGCCGCCGTCAGGACGATGGGCCGCAGGGAGGCCCAGGAGGCCGGGCTGTACACCGTCATCGGCAAGGAGATCGACGATTCCTATATAGAGGAGCTCAAGAGCCAGGTGATCCACTGGGATTCCATCAAGGCGGCGCAGAAGGACATCAAGATCGTCTACACGCCCCTGCATGGGACAGGCAATATCCCGGCCAGAAGGGTGCTGCGGGAGATCGGCTTTGAGAATGTCTATGTCGTCCCGGAGCAGGAGTTGCCGGATGGCGAGTTCCCCACCGTCAGCTACCCGAATCCGGAGTCGCCGGAGGCGTTTGCCCTGGGGCTTAAGCTGGCGAAGGAGCTGGATGCAGATTTGGTGCTGGCCACCGACCCGGATGCGGACAGGCTGGGGGTCTACGTGAAGGACCAGAAGACCGGGGAGTACCACTCCCTGACCGGCAATATGTCCGGCTGCCTGCTGGCGGAATATGAGATCAGCCAGAGAAAGGAGCGGGACGGCTCCCTGCCGGAGGACGGCGCGCTGATCAAGACGATTGTGACCACCAACATGGCGGATGCCATCGCCAAGTATTACGGCATACGCCTGATCGAAGTGCTGACAGGCTTCAAGTTTATCGGGCAGCAGATCCTGAACTTTGAGACCACGGGGAAGGGCACCTATCTCTTCGGCTTCGAGGAGAGCTACGGCTGCCTGATCGGCACCCATGCCAGGGACAAGGACGCCATTGTGGCTACGATGGCGCTGGCGGAGGCTGCCGCCTACTACAAGACCCAGGGCAAGACGCTCTGGGACGCCATGCTGGACCTGTACGAGAAGTACGGCTACTATAAGGACGCCATCAAGTCCATCGAGCTGAAGGGCATCGAGGGGCTGGCCAAGATCCAGGAGATCCTGAATACGCTGCGGGCGAACACCCCGGCGCAGATCGCCGGCTACGAGGTGCTGTCGGTGCGGGATTACAAGGAGGACACTGTCCGGGATCTGAAGACAGGGGCCGTGACAGGAACCGGGCTTCCCAGATCCAACGTGCTTTACTATGACCTGAGCGGCGGCGCATGGCTGTGCGTGCGGCCGTCCGGCACAGAGCCCAAGGTGAAGTTTTACTACGGGGTGAAGGGAACCTCCCTGGAGGATGCGGACGAGAAGGCCGCCAGCATGGGCGAGGAAGTGCTGGCGATGATTCACCAGATGCTGTAGGCCAAAGGCATACGGCTGCACAGAGACAGAAGCTAGGACCCGGACGAGGCGCCGGGTCCTTTTGACGGAGCCGGAAGGCTGGAGGGTTACGGATGAGGGAGACAGAAGGCCAGTTTGCAAAATTTGTGGAGATTGTGGGAAAGCTGCGGGCGCCGGACGGCTGCCCGTGGGACCGGGCGCAGACCCATGAGAGCCTGCGTCCCTGCCTCATAGAGGAGGCATATGAGACGGTGGAGGCCATCAACCGCCGGGATATGGGGAATCTGTGCGAGGAGCTGGGCGACGTGCTGCTCCAGGTGGTGCTCCACGCCCAGATTGCCGGCGAGGAGGGGGCGTTCTCCATCCAGGATGTGGTCCGCGGGATCAGCGAGAAGATGGTCCGGCGGCATCCCCATGTGTTCGGCACGGAGGAGGAGAAGCGCAATCCTCCTGGCTGGGAGGAGATAAAACGGCGGGAGAAGGCGGCCTCCGGCGGGAGCGCCTCCGGAGGAGTCCTGGACGGGATCCCCCAGGCGTTCCCGGCGCTGCTGCGGGCGGAGAAGGTGCTGAAACGCCTGGAGAAGGCAGGGATATGGCCCACAGGACAGGAGGAGGCTATCCCCTGCGGCGGGGAGGCGCTGGAAAGATTTGGAGAGGAAGGGAAAAGCTGCCTGGAGGAGATGCTGCGCTGTGCGTCCAGGCTGCGCGCCCTGGGATTTCAGCCTGAGCAGGCGCTCCAGGATTATCTGGATACCGTGGC
>CALWMI010000082.1 GCA_944381745.1 uncultured Lachnospiraceae bacterium
GCTCAAATCATCGGTTTCCCGATATGATTCGCAGATAACAACTCTTCACCACGCTTCGTGATACTTCGTGGTTATTTCGAAAATTGTTGTCAAATTGTTGTCAAAATGAATTTTTGCTGTCAAATCTGAAGGTCATTTCTTATCCTTAGTACAGCTTTGCTCCTGCCGGGATACTGTCATCCAGCATCAGCAGATTCAGTCCTTCATGTCCGCCATACTCGTACACCGCACTGATCAGCATACCCTCGGAGTCGATACCCATCATCTTCCTGGGCGGCAGGTTCACGATGGCGATGCAGGTCTTTCCAACCAGCTCTTCCGGTTCGTAATACTCGTGAATTCCGCTTAAAATCGTGCGTTTCCGGTCTGTTCCATCGTTCAGTATGAACTTCAGGAGTTTCTTACTCTTCGGAACTGCCTCGCATGCCTCCACCTTTACAACCCGGAAATCGGACTTGCTGAAGGTGTCAAAATCAACGGCATCCTCGAACAGCGGCTCGACTTTCACCTTAGAAAGATCAATCTTCACAGCCGGTTCGGACTCCTCTTTCTTGTCCGTTTTCTTGCCCTCGGCTCCGCCGATGGACTTCATCGTCGGGAACAGCAGCACATCGCGGATGGCGTAAGAATCTGTCATCAGCATCACCATGCGGTCGATGCCGATGCCAATGCCTCCCGTGGGCGGCATACCGATCTCCAGCGCGTTCAGGAAATCCTCGTCGATGGAGTTGGCCTCCTCGTCGCCCAGGCGCTTCAGCTCCTCCTGCGCCTCGAAGCGGCCTCTCTGATCGATCGGGTCATTCAGCTCGGAGAAAGCGTTGGCCATCTCCCGCCCGGTGATAAACAGCTCAAAGCGCTCCGTATATTTCGGGTTGGAGGGTTTTCTCTTGGCCAGAGGGGAAATCTCCACCGGATGATCCATGATGAAGGTGGGCTGCACCAGATTCTCCTCCACATACTCGTCGAAGAACAGGTTCAGGATGTCTCCCTTCTTGTGCCGCTCCTCATAAGCGATGCCCCGCTCCTTGGCAATGGCCTTAGCCTCGGCATCATCTGCAACGGCGTCAAAATCCACGCCGGAATATTTCTTCACAGCCTCCACCATGGTCAGCCTGGCAAAAGGCTTCTCCAGGTCAATCACCTGGCCGTTGTACGGAAGCTGCAGGCTTCCCGTCACCTCCTTCGCCACATGGCGGTACAGGTTCTCGGCCAGATCCATCATTCCCTCGTAATCAGTGTATGCCTGGTACAGCTCCATCAGGGTAAATTCCGGGTTATGCCTGGTGTCCACACCCTCGTTGCGGAAGACGCGGCCAATCTCATACACCCGCTCCAGGCCTCCCACAATCAGCCTCTTCAGATACAACTCCAGAGAAATGCGCAGATGCACATCCTCGTCCAGCGCGTTGTAATGGGTGTCAAAGGGGCGCGCTGCGGCTCCGCCCGCGTTGGGCACCAGCATCGGTGTCTCCACCTCCATGAAGCCCTGGCCGTCCAGGTAATCCCGGATGCACTTGATAATCCGCGAGCGCTTGATGAAGGTATCCTTCACCTCAGGATTCATAATCAGATCCACATACCGCTGGCGGTAACGGATATCCGTATCCTTCAGTCCGTGGAACTTCTCCGGCAGAACCTGCAGGCTCTTGCTCAGCAGCGTGATGGAGGACGCATGGATGGAGATCTCGCCGGTCTTTGTCTTGAATACCTCGCCCCGGACGCCGGCGATATCGCCGATGTCAAATTTCTTGAACTCCTTGTAGGGCTCTTCCCCTACGCTGTCCCTGGCCACATACACCTGGATGTTGCCCTTGAGATCCTGGATGTTGCAGAAGGAGGCCTTGCCCATCACCCGCTTGGACATGACGCGCCCGGCCACGGACACCTCCTGACCCTCCAACTCGTCAAAACGCTCCCTGACATCCTGACTATGGCAGGTAACGTCATATTTCATAATCTCAAAAGGATTCTTCCCCTCCTGCTGCAGCTGTGCCAGCTTCTCCCTGCGCACCTTGCGCAGCTGATTGACATCCGGTTCCTGCGTATTCCTCTGCTCGCCCAAAGCGATCCCTCCTTTATCCTGAGCCTGCCCGCTTCTTATTCCTCGCTGGAGCGCTGGATCTCCAGCACCTTGTACTGGATTGTCCCAGCCTGGGTCTCCACCTCTACCACGTCCCCTTCCTTCGCGCCGATCAGGGCACGTCCTACCGGGGATTCATTGGAGATTTTGCCCTGCAGGCTGTTGGCCTCCGAGGAGCCTACCAGGCGGAACTCCATCTCCTCGTCAAACTCCATGTCGTACACCTTCACCTTACATCCCACGCTGATCTTATCCAGGTCTACCTCGTCCTCGTCCACCACCTCGACGTTCTTCAGGATCTTCTCAATCTCCTCAATCCTGGCCTCGATATCCCTCTGCTCATCCTTGGCTGCGTCGTACTCCGCGTTCTCAGACAAATCCCCCTGCTCTCTGGCCTCCTTGATCTTGCCGGCCACTTCTTTTCTCTTGACAACCTTTAAATCGTGCAACTCCTCTTCCAGCTTCTTCAAACCGGTAAAAGTCAGTAAGCTCTTCTTCTCTTCCATAGTTAAAACTTCACCCTCCAGATACAACATCTTTCAAACCAACCAAAGCCAGATAAAACCTTCTAGCAATCTCAATATTATACGTGATACCCTTATCAATGTCAAGTTTCAATGCCCGTTTTTTCCACCTCCAGGCCGTACAGTTCCTTGAGTTTCTCGCCCCTGGGAAGCTGCCCCTGGCCCAGCCTGCTGCTCGTCTTATAGATGGCCGCCTGCAGCACCCGGTTGTCCCGTACCTGCCCCTCCGCCCGGATGTCGAACCGGTTGTAGCACACCAGATCCCGCCGCTTGCTCAGCGCGTCCCTTGTGCGGTAGAAATTGCCGGAAAAGTTCAGGACGACGCTGCCTGGCCGGTAATACTGGAAATCATCCGCCGGCTCACCAGCCAGCTCCACCACCACATTGCCGTACAGCTCCCGCCTTAAGGGCCTGGGCAGCACCTGGACGAGAAGCCCCTCCTCCTCATAGGCATACCTGGCATACACCTCGTACTCCTCCGGCTGCTGCGCCACAATGGTCAGACGGTTGATATCGTGCCCAATTTTGTCCAGGACATACTTCGTCTCCAGGTAATCGGAGGCGATCACCACAAGCGCCAGCTCCCTGCGGGCGATCTGGTGCCTCCGGCACACATGCCGGATAATTTCGCCGCTCATCAGGAGGGGAAGCATGCGCCCGTCGATGCGCATCCCCTTCTCCAGATAGCTCTCCAGCTCCTTTTCCACCACAATATTCTGTACACCTTCCCGGAGGATTATGCGGTGCAGCATGTCGGTGATCTCCTCCCGCCGGAAGGCCGCCAGATCCTGGCTGCAAAAGGGCAGGACAATCACCTCGCCCCACGCCGACAGGAGGAAAAATTCCTCCCTGGCCACCGGGAACTTCCACATCAGCCACCGGCATCTGGCCTGTTCCCTCCACCTGCCGGGAACTGCGCGCATGAAAAAGGGAGGCATGATGGCAGCCTCCTCTCTCCTCAGCTGTACAACAGCAAAATCCGGATAGTCCATAATACCGCCAAATCATTTTTTTACAGTATATGAACAGCCTGTTTCTCCTATGCCCGCTTCTGCCGCCCTCCCCCTGGGATCTCTCACAGGCTCTTGTTCTCCGCCATCCACTCCCTCATCAGGGCGCTTAGGCCTTCGTAATCCCCGATCTCATTCACCCTGGCCCGCAGCCTGGATGAGTGGGGGAACCCGGCCGTATACCAGGCCACATGCTTGCGCATCTCCCGCATAGCGGTAAATTCCCCTTTGCAGCCGCACAGCATCCTGCCGTGGCGCATGATCATCCGGCACACTTCCTCCCGGCCCGGCTTTGGCGGCAGCGGCTTTCCCTCGCTCCATGCGGCCAGCTCCGCGAAAATCCACGGGTTGCCCCTGGCTCCCCGCGCCACCATGACACCGTCACAGCCCGTCTGTTCCCACATCGCCTGGGCGTCCGCAGCCGACGCCACGTCCCCATTGCCGATAACCGGGATCGATACAGCCTCCTTCACCTGGCGTATGATCTCCCAGTCCGCCCTCCCGGAATAGTATTGCTCCCTGGTCCGGCCGTGGACGGCGATCGCCGCAGCCCCGCTGTCCTCCAGCCTCTTCGCCAGCTCCACGGCGTTCACATGCCCTTCGTCGAAGCCCTTGCGTATCTTCACCGTCACCGGCTTCTTCACCGCCCGGGACACTGCCGCGACAATCTCTCCCGCCAGCTTGGGGTTCTTCATGAGGGCGCTGCCCTCCCCGTTGTTGACCACCTTTGGCACCGGACAGCCCATGTTGATATCCAGGATATCGAAGGGGCGCTCCTCGATCTGCCGTGCGATCTCCCCCATGAGCGCCGGGTCTGAGCCGAACAGCTGCAGGGAAACCGGGCGTTCCTCAGGCTCCGTCCGCATGAGCTCCTCCGTATTTTTGTTCTTATAATAGATGGCCTTCGCGCTGACCATCTCCATGCACACCAGGCCTGCCCCCTGCTCCCGGCAGAGCAGGCGGAAAGGCAGGTCTGTCACCCCCGCCATAGGCGCAAGAATACACGGATTGGGGAGTTCCACCTCCCCAATCCTCAATTTCTTATCCATTTGTCTCATACTGTCCACACAGTTCCCATCCGCTTCTATCGGTTTTTCTCATAGATCAGGCGCAGCCCCTGGAGCGTCAGCATCCCGTCATAATACTGGATCTTCTTCGTCTCATCGGCAATCAGCTTGCCCAAGCCGCCTGTGGCCACTGTGATGAGATCCTTGTATCCCGTCTCCTGGATAATCCGGTCAATGATGTATTCGGTCTGCCCAATGCAGCCGTACACCAGCCCCGCCTGCATGCTGCTGATCGTCTCCCTCGCCAGGATGGAGGCCGGCTTCTTGATCTCCACCTCCGGCAGCTTCGCCGCGTCCCCCCACAGCGCCCGCGCCGCCGTCCGCAGGCCCGGCGCCGTGATACCGGCGATAAAGGCTCCATCCTTTGTCACCACGTCGTAGGTGGTGGCGGTGCCGAAATCCATCACCAGCACAGGGCCGCCGTACAGCTGATAGGCGGCTACGCAGTCCACAATCCTGTCCGCCCCGATCTCCCGGGGATTCTCCGTCGCAATGCGGATGCCTGTGCGGATGCCCGGCCCCACCTCCAGCGGCGTCCGGTTAAAATATTTTACCAGGGCGCTGGTCAAGGAGTACATGATATCCGGCACCACCGAGGCGATGATGATATCGTGGATATCGTTCACCGACAGGTTCCTGTGCTCGATCAGCCCGCAGATGTCCAGCCCGAATTCATCGGAGGTCCTCTGCTGCTTCGTCGTCAGCCGAAAAGTGGCAATCAGCTCCTCCCCGTCGAACACTCCCAGCGTGATATTGGTATTGCCCACATCGATCACTAATAACATTTCCGTTCTCCTATCCTTTCTGCCCTCACGAAAGTGCTTCCTCTCCCAGGAAAAACACCTTGTAGAACAATTCCAGGGACTCCAGCAGTTCTCTCTTCTCCCGCCGGAGCTCCTTGATTTTCAGCTCGCTTCCGATCTCATCGAAGAAAAAGTCTCCGCTCTCAGCCCGGACAGAAAAGGCCAGCGAGCCCTCCTGGTCATACTCCAGCGTCAGGATTCCGCCCACGTCCTCCGTGAAGAGCACACACATAATTTTCAGTTCATCCTTGATATGCTGCGGAAGCGCCTGGAAATCTTCGTTCAGGTAAAATTTCCTCTCGTAGGCGTTGGAGCAGCACAATACCACATTTTCATCCATCCGGCGTCCCCCGTCCTTTCCCGCCGCAGTCCTTCGTCTTCCCGTATCCATCGCGCGCCCCGGGCGCGCCCACACAAAATGCCACATCAGATATACCCGTAAAGCCCCCGGACAGACACCTCCCCGGAGTTCACCTTCCGAATTCCTTCCTCGCCGTCACATTGGACAAGCAGCTCTCCCTGGCCGGTAATCCCCAGGGCAATCCCCGTGGCGCTGCGGCTGTCCTGCGGGCTTCCACCCATCCCGCCTCCAACTGCCTCGCCTCCAGGCGTCCCGGCCATCCTGCCGCCGTCCCGGCCATTCTGGCTATCCTGCGCAGGCACGCCCTCCAGACGTACTCTACGCCCCTTGTTCACCAGCATCGCCTCGTAATCCTCCCGGAAGGGCTCCAGGGAACCGGCCAGCAGGAACCTCTCATAATCCTGCTCCAGGCGGTTCAGCAGCCGGGCCAGCAGTTCCTCTCTCCCATATATCCGCCCCGTCTCCAGGTACAGGGAGGTCGCCCGCCCGGCAAGCTCCGGGGCGATGCTCCGATTGGCCACGTTCACCCCGATCCCCACCGTCACCGCCGGCCTTCCGCTCCCGTCCAGGGACATCTCTGTGAGTATGCCGCAGATTTTCCTGCCTCCCAGCACCAGGTCGTTGGGCCATTTCACCTGCACACCAATCCCATAGTCCTCCCGCAGGGTATTCCCCGCTGAGCAGGCCGCCGCCAGTGTCAGCATCGGCGCCTGCGCAGGCGCTATATCAGGCCTGAGCAGCAGGCTGAAATATAACCCGCCATCTGCCGGGGAGTCCCAGCTTCGGCCCCGGCGTCCTCTGCCCGCGCTCTGGCTCCCGGCAGCGATCACCAGCCCCTCCGGGGTTCCCTGCGCGGCGGCGGCCCGCACCTGGCTGTTGGTGGAGTCTGTCTGCTCCTCATACCGGAAGCGGCGCCCCAGCCAGCGGGAAACCAGCTCCCTCTCATACACGTCTTGTCTCCAGCCGCACATAGCCTCTCCTTTGTCTCTCTCGCCCCGGCGCCTTTTTGCAGGCCCCTGCCAGGCCCTTCTTCTACCCCGGCTGGCTCATCAGCAGCCGGGAGCCGCCTGGCCCTTCTTCTGTCCCGGCTGACCCGCCGCCGGCCGGGAGCCGCCCGGGTGTTCCTACCGCAGGCGCATCCACACCGACAAGGCTGCCAACGCCACGAACGCTGCGGCCGCGGCTGCCAGAAGCCAGACACCCGGCCTCTTTTCCAGCCGCCTGCGCACTGCGCCCACCGCAGTGATCCCCGCCGC
Organism: uncultured Lachnospiraceae bacterium; assembly: GCA_944381745.1. GTDB lineage: Bacteria > Bacillota > Clostridia > Lachnospirales > Lachnospiraceae > JAGTTR01. The sequence continues at coordinate 7,102 of CALWMI010000082.1, forward strand.
AAACACAAAAATCAGCGTGGACATCCGCATATATCTGGGAACGTCGGCGAACAGCAGCGCGGCGCAGGGGAGCACCGCCGCCGCCAGAGAGACACTGCAGATATCGCAGATGGCCTTCTTCTCCCGAAGCTTCATCGCCCTGTCCTCCGGCAGTTATCTCTGCCCGGCCAGCGTGGCAAGCATCACAGCCTTGATCGTATGCATCCGGTTCTCCGCCTCGTCAAAGACTACGGACTGGGCGGACTCGAACACCTCGTCCGTCACCTCCATCTCCTGGATGCCAAACTTCTCGCTGATCGTCCTTCCAATCGTCGTCTTCAGATCGTGGAAGGCGGGCAGGCAGTGCATGAAGACCGCCCGCTCCGAAGCGTTGGCCATCGCCTGGCTGTTCACCTGGTACGGCTTCAGCTCACGGATCCTGGACTCCCACACCTCGTCAGGCTCGCCCATGGATACCCACACGTCCGTGTAGATTACGTCCGCATCCTTCGTCCCCTCGGACACGTCGTCTGTCAGGCGGATGGTCGCCCCTGTCTGCTTCGCCACCTCCTGGCACTCCTCCACCAGCCATTTTGCCGGGAAATATTCCTTCGGCGCACAGGCGGTAAAGTGCATGCCCAGCTTCGCGCAGCCAATCATCAGGGAATTGCCCATGTTGAAGCGGGCGTCCCCCATGTAAGTGAAGCGCACGCCCTTCAAATCTCCCAGGTGCTCCCGGATCGTCAGCATATCTGCCAGTATCTGTGTGGGATGGTACTCGTCGGTCAGCCCGTTCCACACAGGCACACCTGCGTATTTCGCCAGCTCCTCCACAATCTCCTGGCCAAATCCGCGGTATTCGATACCATCGTACATCCTGCCCAGCACCCTGGCCGTATCGGCGATACTCTCCTTCTTGCCGATCTGGGAGCCGCTGGGATCCAGATAGGTGGTTCCCATCCCCAGGTCGTGAGCCGCCACCTCGAAGGCGCAGCGGGTTCTCGTGCTCGTCTTCTCAAAGATCAGCGCCACATTCTTGCCTTTGAGCACGTCCACCGGTATGCCCTTCTTCTTCTTCTCCTTCAAGTCAGCCGCCAGAGCTAGAAGATACTCGATCTCCTCCGGCGTGTAGTCCCTCAGTGTCAAAAAATTTCTTCCCTTCAAATCCATTGGTATGCCTCCTTCGTCCATTTTCGTTATCACCGATTCAAGATCAGCCTGGAAAACGCCGGGAGCGCCTCCATGTCCGCGTCCTCCCGCCCGGCCAGCTCCTGCGCCTGTCTCTGCAGGCGCTCTGCCGTATACACATGGTATTTGGGCACCCGCAGAAGCTTTGCCGTCGCCTCCAGCATGCCTAAGAACAGGCTGGCGTAATTCCAGTCCTTGCCCAGGCGAAGCTCCGAGGCTATGACTGGCAGCAAAATCTCCGCCAAATTCCGGCAGAGCCTGCCCTCCCCGTCGTCCAGCCCGTACTGCCTGCACAGCTCCCGCAGCACTGCCGGGTCTGTGTCCAGCAACTGCTTTAAATAATAACACTCTTCATGGGTTTGTTCAATATAATATATGCTCCCCTCAAGCCCGTACAGGAACCTCTGGGCATCGTAATAGCCCACCACCATGTTCCTGCGGCTCTTCTCCCGATTGAAATCGATCACATTTCCCAGGTCCGTGCGGGGCTCAATGCTGTAGAGCCTCACATCCTCCGGGATTGTGACGCGCCGCTCCCTGCCCACGCCGAAAATGCGCAGCATGAGGATATCCTTGTACCCCCGCTCCAGCAGGGCCTCCACAGGAATCACGTCCAGCACGCCTCCGTCCAGGAAGGTCTTGCCGTGCAGCTTCTCGTTCTTGAACACCGGCAGATAGCAGCTGGCCAGCAACAGATCCTTCATGTACCCCTCTGGCACAGTGCGCATATCGATGTCCAGAAGCCTCCTGTCCGTCACCGAGTAGGTCATGAGGAAAAAGTCCACGTCTGACCGGCGTATCCGCTCCTCGTCAATATTCGCCGCGATCAGCCTCTTCAACGGCGTAATGTCCGCCCCGCCCTCGCCCAGGGCGCGCAAGATATCGCCCAGCGTCTCCTTAAAGCCCAGCTCTCCGTTAAAAAGCTTGGCCGCCCGCTCGTCCTCCACCTCCATCACCTGGGAATAGGTGATGTTCTTCCACAGCCTCTTCGCCCTGGGCAGGTCGTCCATGCAGATCATCGCCCCGTTGAGGGCTCCCACCGAGGTTCCCGACACCGCGCAGATCTTCATTCCAGCCTCCCGCAGCGCCTGCCAGGCGCCGATCTGGTAAGCGCCCTTCGCCCCGCCGCCTTCCAGGGCAAGGGCGTACTCCCTGTCCAGGTCAATCACTGCCTGCATGCCTTCCACTCCCCTCTGCCTTCTCCGCAGCCCCGCAGAAAAAAGGATCCAGCCGTTCCCCTTCCAGGGAGCTACTGAATCCTCCTTTCACCGCTTATAGGCGCATGGCATTTCTCTCTGATTTATTTCTCTGCGGGCTCATCCTTCTTCAAGAGCTCCGCCATGGATGTGGCCAGGCCCGCAAGCCCCTGGATCTCCGAGGGGATGATAATCTTCGTCGCCTTGCCGTCCGAAGCCTTCATGAACGCATCCAATGCCTTCAGCTGCAGCACAGCGTCGTCGATGGACGCCTCCTTCAGGAAACGGAGCCCGTCCGCATTCGCCTGCTGCACCTTCAGGATCGCCGCCGCCTGGCCTTCCGCCTCGCGGATCATGCGCTCCTTCTCCGCCTCCGCCCGCAGGATTGCGGCCTCCTTGTCGGCCTCTGCATCCAGGATCGCCGACTCCTTCTTGCCTTCCGCCACAAGGATGGTCGATTTCTTCTCACCCTCGGCGCGAAGGATGGCCTCGCGGCGCTCTCTCTCCGCCTTCATCTGCTTCTCCATCGCATCCTGGATGGCTGCCGGCGGGATAATATTCTTCAGCTCCACGCGGTTCACCTTGATGCCCCACGGATCGGTGGCCGCATCCAGGGATGTGCGCATCTTCGTGTTGATGATCTCGCGGGAGGTCAGCGTCTGGTCAAGCTCCAGCTCGCCGATGATGTTCCGCAGCGTTGTGGCCGTCAGATTCTCGATGGCCATGATCGGGTTCTCCACGCCGTAGGCGAACAGCTTCGGGTCCGTAATCTGGAAAAAGACGACGGTGTCAATCCGCATGGTGACGTTATCCTTCGTGATCACCGGCTGCGGTGCAAAATCCACCACCTGCTCCTTCAAAATCACCCTCTTGGCCACGCGATCGATGAAGGGTAGCTTAAAGTGAAGGCCGACTGACCAAGTCCCCTGGTAGCCGCCCAGCCTCTCCACAACAAGCGCCTGCGCCTGGGGCACAATCTTGATGCAGGATGCCAGGATCAATAAAATGACAACTACCAAAATAATCCCGATAATATATCCAATCATGCTGTCTCCTCCGTTTTCTCTTTATTTTCACTGTTAAGGGTTTCCTCGACAATTAATTTTACTCCGGAGATACTGCAGATCTTCACCACAGTTCCCTCGGCAAGCTTCTGTCCGTCCTCCCTGGCTCTGGCCGTCCAGGTCTGCCCGTTCACCACTGCCGCGCCGGTGCCCTTCAGGTTGTCGATGTCCTGGGTCACCACTGCCGTCCGGCCAATCAAGCTGTCCACATTCGTCCTCGTCCGCTCCCGGTTGAAATATTTCACCGCGATGGGCCTCGTGACAAACAGGAGCACAAGGGACACAACGAAAAATACAAGGATCTGCGCCGCCGTCCCGGCCCCCAGGAGCGCAGCCGCAAACGCCGCCAGGCAGCCGCCTGCAAACCAGATCGTGGTCAGCCCGAGAGTGGCCACCTCGATGCCCAGAAGGACAATCATCGCTATCAGCCAAAATATTGCGTCTATCACCAACACTCCTCTCCTGCTGTATTAAGTTCCTCACACAATCATACTACTACATCTTGGCCCTTTTTACAACGGGGAGTATCTTAAACTTTTGTTACACGGAGGTAAAACGGCGGGCGGCCTGCGCCGCCCAGGGCTCCCGCACTATCTCACCGCGACCGCTTCGATCTCCACGAGCGCCCCCTTGGGGATCGCCGCCACCTGGAACGCCGCCCGCGCCGGGCATTCCCGCTCAAAAAACCGGGCGTATACCTCGTTCATTGCCCCGAAGTCCGCGATATCCTTCAGCAGCACAGTGGTCTTCACCACATTTGCCATGGTCAGGCCGCCGGCCTCCAGGATTGCCTGGATGTTCTTCAATGCCTGCTCTGTCTGCTCCTCAATGCTGTCCCCCGCGAACTGCCCGGTAGCCGGGTCGATGGGCAGCTGCCCCGACACAAAACAAATGGCTCCCTGTGCCTCTACCGCCTGGGAATACGGGCCGATTGCCTCCGGCGCATGGTCTGAGTGAATGATCTTTTTTTCCATAAATTTCTCTCCTTTGCTGCTTATGATTATATGAGCGTCGGTATACCAAGGGACGCTATCCACATAGATACGAAAAGGGCGATATCTTCTCTCGCAAAGATACCGCCCCGCTTATTTCCCTGCCTGTCAATAGAACGCGTGATTCCCGATCACCAGCGAGCCGCCCAGCCTTGCCGCATGGAAATGCATCAGCCCTCCCACGTTGGAGACTCCGCCGATGGCCTGCTTGGCCGCCTTCACACAGTCTGCGCTGGCTCCGTTCGCCACCAGCTGCGCCATCCTGGCGCTGGATGCCGGCGGGAACTGCCCGCTCTGGTACACCACGCCGCTGACGCTGTTGGGGTAAGCGCCGCTGCGCACCCGGTTCATCACCACGCTGGCCACCGCAAGCTTGCCCTCGTAGGACTCGCCCCCAGCCTCCAGCTGTACCAAAGCCGCCAGGATTGCCACGTCGGAGGCGCTGGCGCTCTCCGCCGCTTCCTCTGCCTCCTGGCGCTCCTTCGCCGCCTTCTCTTCCTTGGCCTTCTCCTCCTCGGCCTCAATCTGGGCTGCAGTCTTGGCCTCGCCCAGCCTGTACTCCACGGTCACATAGTCTGCGGAAAGGTATCCGACCTGATCGTCCTCCACCTGTACGCCTACCCAGCCTTCCAGCTGCTCAGTCACGGTATAGCTGGAGCCGATCTCCGCCAAATCGTACACGCCCGCCTCCTCGGAGGGCTCCAGGCGGATCCGCAGGGCTTCCCCGCTGACTGTCGCCTGGTAGGTTCCCACCTCCTGGGCGAACGCCTCGGCCTCCGCGCCAAAGAGCAGGAATTCATCGCTGACCCAGCCGCTGACCTCGCCGGCCTGCACCTGTGTCCAGCTCCCCTCGCCGCCGGTGATGGTCACCGCGCAGCCCCGGTAGAGCTTGCCTACCATCTCGCTCTCCTCATTCGCCTCCGCGCGGACGTTCACCGACTCCTCCACGTTGGCGATTGCCATCGTATTCCAGTCATATCCGGGGATCGCATTCTGGACAACTCCCTCGTTCAGGACCTCCGTGATCTCCTCGTGGATCTCCTCCCCGGCATCTTCCTCTGCAATATTCACAAGAACGGTGTCAATCCCTGCTGTCAGCTGTGAATGATAGACCGGATTGTCCCGCACAGTCTCCCGCACGGCCACATCCGGAGCCAAAAAAGAAGCCAGTGCAAACGCCGCCGCACTGCACAAAAAACCGGCTATTGCACACCTACTCCCTGCTTTCATACCTGCCTCCCCAGCAATGAAAATGACAGATTCTGTCAATCTCTTTAAGCTTGTGATTCATTTCCATTACAATTATTACGAATTTATTAAGAAATATTACATGCTCATCTTAACAAACCGCTGTCTTTTTGTCAAGCTTTTCGCCTGAAATACGGCAGATATTTCCATTTTTCAGGGGCAATCCCGCCCGTTTTGTGGGGGCCTGTCCCATCTTTTCCCTTCAGAGCTTCCGAAAATCCCAGCCCACGCTGCAAACTGCCGGAATCCCGGTCACCGGAAGCGGTCAGTGATCATCCGGCTCGTCTCCTCGATCGTCCTTCCATCCTGCTCGATCACCATGTCCGCATATCTCTCGTAAAGAGGTGTTCTCTCATCGTAAAGGCCTCTCAGATCCTGCCCTTCCCTGAGCACCACGCCCCGATCCTTGAGGTTGCCCAGGCGCCTCTGCAGCTCCTCATAAGAAATTTTCAAGTAGACGATGGTACCGATCTTCCCCAGATGCTCCATCGCCTCTTTTCCGTACACGGCGCTGCCGCCGGTGGCGATCACCGTCCTCTCCAGCTGCAGGCTCCGGTTGACGTCGTTCTCGATGGCCAGGAAGCCTTCGTCCCCCTCCTGCTCAATGATCTCGTGGAGCAGCCGCCCTTCCCTCTCCTGGATCAGCAAATCCGAATCCATAAAGTGATAGCCCAGCCTCTTGGCCAGGACGACCCCCACCGTGCTCTTGCCGGCTCCCGGCATTCCGATCAGTACAATGTTGTTCATCTTCTCCAATCCCCTTTATCTCTCTGCTGCGGCCTTCCTCTGCCTTTGCTCCCCGCTGTCCTCTGCCGCGGCCTTCCTCAGTCCGCCGTCACCTCGTTGGTCAAAGGCAGCCCGTTCTCCAGCGCGTAGGCGTTCTCCAGCGTCTCGATGGCGATGGCCTGCATGGCCTCCTTTGTGAAAAAGCCCATGTGGGAGGTGATGAGTACGTTGGGGAAGGTGGTAAGCCTGGCCAGCACTTCATCTTCCATGATATCGTTGGAGCGGTCCTCATAGAACAGCCCCTCCTCCTCTTCGTACACATCCAGTCCCACGCCGGCAAATTTTTTTGCCACAAGCCCCTCCAGCAGCGCGCTCGAATCAATCAGCGCTCCCCTGGAGGTGTTGACCAGCAGGACGCCGTCCTTCATGCAGGCAATCGTATCCCGGTTGATGATATGCTTCGTCTCCTTCGTCAGGGGGCAGTGCAGGCTGACCACATCCGCCCGCGCCAGCACCTCCTCCAGAGGCAGGTATTCCACGTCCAGTCCCTGGGCAGGGTAAGGGTCGTAGGCCACAATATGCATGCCGAAGCCCCTGCAAATCCTGATCATCGCCTGCCCGATCTTGCCGGTGCCGATGATCCCTGCACATTTGTGGTACAGATCCTGCCCCATCAGCCCGTTGATATTCATGTTGAAGTCTCGCGTCCTCGTGTAGGCCCTGTGGGTAAAACGGTTGACCGTCTGCAGCATCGCTGCCGCATACTCTGCCACGGCCTCCGGGGAGTAGCTGGGCACCCGAAGCACATGGAGCTTTCCCCGGGCCGCCCGCACATCCACGTGGTTAAAGCCCGCGCTCCGCAGCAGGATAGCCTGGACGCCCAGGCCTGCCAGCTCTCCGATCATCTGCGCGTTCACATAGTCGTTGATAAAAATGCAGATGGCATCATATCCCTTCGCCAGGAACACCGTCTCCTTCGTGCAGCGAAGCTCCAGGAACTCTATCTCGTAGCCGTAATCCTTTGCCATTGGCTCAAACCATATTTTGTCGTAGGGCTTTGTGCCGTAAAACAGTATCTTCATATCTATAATTCTACCGTCCTTTCCTGATGGCTATAGATATGCCCATTTTCCCCCTCTTCCATTCATATCCCGGCCTTCTCTTCCAGCCAGCCCCCGATATCCTCGTACACCTGCATCCGGTTCTTCTCATTCAAAATTTCGTGGCGGCAACCCGGGTATGCCATCGTGTCAACCTGCTCCATACCCACCTCCTGGAACTGGCGGATCACCCGACGTACTCCCTTGCCGTAATCGCCCACGGGATCCTCCTCTCCCCAGGCAAACAGCACCGGGAGAGATTTGGGCATCCGTTCCAGATAGCTCTTGTTCGTCAGGCAGTATAGGCTGTAGAACAGATTATAGAAGCCGTTCAGCGTAAAAATGAACGTGGTCTTCTCGCCCTTCACATACTCGTCCACCACCGGTTCCTCGCTGCAAATCCAGTCGCAGTTGGTGCGGCGGGGCTTGCAGCGCTTATTGTAGGAGCCAAAGGCAATCGCCTGCACAAGCTTGCTGCGGTGACGCCAGCCCTTGTGGGCAGCCATGGCGCTGGTTAAGAACATGCCGAAGCGCAGAACCTCCCTTGACATATCCCCCGTCCCCAGGATCGCCGCCCCCTGGAGCCCCTGCCCGTACAGGTACAGATACTGGCGCACCAGGAAGGATCCCATGCTGTGCCCCAGAATCAGATAGGGCAGATCCGGGTATTTATCCTGGTAGATCTTCCGGATCTGGTGGATGTCCTCCAACAGCACCCGGTTCCCGTTCATCTCCTCGAAATAACCGTAATCCTCTTTTGTCACTATAGACTCCCCATGCCCCAGATGGTCGTGCCCCACCACCAGGAAGCCTTGCTGCGCCATATAGGATGCAAAACCGTCATAGCGCTCAATGTATTCCACCATCCCGTGCACCAGCTGGAGCACTGCCTTGGGTTCTCCCTCGGGCCTCCAGACCACGCCGTGGAGCCGTGTCCTCCCATCGTGTGAATTCAGTCCAAATGTCTGTCTCTTCATCCACGAATCCCCTCTTTCTTTCGGATGCTTTGCAATACCTTGGTTGCTGCTATCCATTATAACATAGACCGCCGCGCCCGATAAGGGGACAATATACCCGAAATGGCTGTTTTTGCCTCAACGCATCTGGTTCTCCATTGCACTCTTGCTGTAGACGCTGTTGCCTAACAGCCACAGGCCGCAGGAGATTACCACCGGGAGCAGTCCTGTCCCCAGCAGGAGCCTTCCCATGATCGACAGCACGCAGCACACAAGAAGCCCTGTCTGCAGCACCCGGTATGCCTTGTAGGCGCTGCGGTAAGAGATCGTCTTTTGCGCCTCATCCATGCTGCCCTCCCAGTCCTTTGCAAATTTCAGCGACATGGGATCCCCCTTCATCATCTCATTCCTCCGCTTGATCTGGTAGACCAGCAGCGCCTGCTCCACGCAGCAGGCCACGGCAGACAGGGCGAACAGCAGAATGGAGAGCATCATCTGCTTGCTTTCCGGGTCCGCAGCCAGCCCGAACAGCAGGAAGGAAACAATCATGTTGGTGGAGCACAGCAGCATTGCCATGGCCTGGCTCTGATCCGCCCGCTCGTCCTCCTCGTCGCTGTAGGGCGCTTCCATCTCTTTTGTCGCCCGGCGGAAATACACAAGCGACCACAGGAACAGCACCAGGAACACTGCCGCCTGTGCCGCTGGCGCCCACCGGAGCATTCCGCTGTACAGCTGTCCCAGGCCGTCCATTCCCCCACTCTCCTGCAGCCGGATTATTCCGACGGAGGCCGTCCCGCCGGCAACTCCTCCCAGTACCAGATAAAGCAGCATCTTCGCCCATGTTCCGATGCTGGCTCTCCTTGTTTCCGTTTTCTCAGTTCTCTGTCTAGCACTCATGGTTTTCTCCC
>CALWMI010000083.1 GCA_944381745.1 uncultured Lachnospiraceae bacterium
ACCTTTTTCTTAAGAATTCATGAATAATTGGGGAAGTCTCTTGCATTTGGGGAAAGATGGAAGTATTCTTTCGTACAAAAGAGAATGGGTCAGAACAAAGATACAGATTACGAAGGGGACAGCCAAGACAGGAGGAGAGAAGTGAAGAAGACAGCAAGACGGATATTGGCCGGAATCGGAATCATACTGTTGGCTGCGCTGCTTGCAGGCGGCGGCTTTGCCATCTATCTCTATCTGCAGGCCTCCCATGTGGTGGAGGAGGCGGGGAGAGACGTTTTTTCGGAAAATGAGAGCACCTATCTGTACCGGGCGGATGGGGAAGTGCTGGCGCGGCTGAATACGGGGGAGGACCGGGTGTACCTGCCCTACGAGGATATCCCGGAGGATGTGGTGCATGCGTTTATCGCCGTGGAAGACCGGCGGTTTTACAGCCATTTTGGAGTGGATATCATCGGCATTCTCCGGAGTGCAGCAGTCTATGTGACTTCCGAGGGGGAGGAGCTGCAAGGGGGGAGCACCATCACCCAGCAGCTTGCCAGGACGGTGTTTTTAAGTAACGAGGTGACGCTGGAGCGCAAGGTGAAGGAGGCCTTCCTGGCGCTGGCGCTGGAGGCGGCCTACAGCAAGGAGGACATTCTGGAGTTCTATATCAACAACGTGTATTTCGCCAACGGGGCCTACGGCATTGAGGCGGCGGCCAGAAGCTATTTCGGCTGTCCTGCCTCGGAGCTTACTCTGTCCCAGACTGCGCTTCTGTGTGCGGTTCCCAATTCCCCCTCCTGGTATGATCCCAGGGAGAACCTCTCGCATACGCTGGAGAGGCGGGATAAGATCCTGGGCGACATGCTGGAGCAGGGCTATATCAGCCAGGAGGAGTACGAGGAGGCTCTGGAGGAGGAGCCGGTGATCCGGGAGGAGGAGACGGAGCGGACAGACTATGAGACGACCTATGCGGTGGACTGCGCGGTCCGCTTCCTGATGGAGCAGGACGGCTTCCAGTTCCGGTATTATTTTGACAGCCAGCTAGCCTACGAGGGCTATATGGAGTCCTATGAGTCCGTCTACGAGCGGGAGCGGGAGAAGCTGTACCGGGGAGGCTATGAGATACGCACTTCCCTAGACCAGGAGAAGCAGCGGCTGCTCCAGCGGGAGATCGATGAGAACCTGGAAGATTTCACCGAGACGGATGAGGACGGCGTCTATGAGCTGCAGGGGGCTGCGGCCCTGGTGGACAATGCGACAGGCAAAATTGTGGCGGTGTCCGGCGGGCGCAGCCAGGAGAGCCAGAGTGTCAACCTGCTGAACCGGGCGTATCAGAGCTACCGGCAGCCGGGGAGCAGTATCAAGCCCCTGCTGGTGTATGCCCCGGCACTGGATTTGGGCTACACAGAGAGTTCGGTGCTGCAGGAGATTGACGTGAGCCTCCTCGGGGAGTACAAGGGGAGGGAGACTGCGCTGTCTGGAAGCCCGATCCGTCTTGACCAGGCGCTCTACAATTCCAAGAATGGGGCGGCCTGCTACCTACTGGCGCAGATCGGCGTGCCCACAGGGCTTGGATATCTGGAAAATATGCATTTTCACCGGCTGATGTATTCCGACCAAAATGTGGTGTCTGCCCTGGGCGGGTTCACATATGGCACCAACGTGGTGGAGATGGCGGGTGCTTACCGCACCTTTGCCAACGGGGGAAACTATACGGAGCCTACCTGTATCACCTCCATCTTATACCAGGGCGAGGAGATCTATGAGGAGCCGGTGCAGGAGCGGGTCTATAAGGCGTCCACGGCAGCGAAAATGCTGGAGCTCCTGGAAGGGGTTGTGAAATACGGGACGGCCAGGCGGATGTACTGGGATGCAGACGTCCCGGCAGCTGGCAAGACTGGCACCACCAACGACAACCGGGACGGGTGGTTCAGCGGCATGATCCCGGACTACACCTTGAGCGTCTGGGTGGGCTGCGACACGCCCCAGAAGGTGGCGGGGCTGAGCGGGAGCACTTACCCTATGCGCATCTTCAAGGGCGTGATGGAGGAGCTGGCCGGGGAGCCTGTGCGCACAGAGTTCCGGGTGGAGGAGGATCCGGAAGAGGAGCAGACGTTTACTTACGCTGAAGAGGTGCAGGACTATGAGGACTATCTCCCGGGCCGCGCGGACGAGGAGGAATTGAGCCCGGGCTATACGGTGGCCAATTACCGGCAGGACCATATGCTGGCGGATACGGTGGATGTGCTGATCAGAGAATACAACAGCACGGCGGACGCTTCCAGGAAGGAGGAGCTGCTGCGGGAGATGAATGCCGCCAAGGAGCAGATCTACGGAAGGACGATAAAAGGAGAGGTGGAAGCCAAAATCGCACAGCTGCAGTAGCTGTGCGATTTTCGGCGCAGGTGCGAAAAGTCTGCCTTACATAGGCTTGAAGACGGCTTCTTATTCCAGCGCCGGGTGCTCTCCCGCCCAGTGGATTTCATAGTCGTCGGTGATGAACATGGCACCGATGCCGTCCAGGCTCTCGATCAGCCGTGTGCCCTCCTCCAGGCCCAGGGCGAAGCAGGTGGTGGAGAGGCCGTCCCCATCCACTGAGCGGGGAGAGAGGATGGTGACGCTGAGCAGGTTGTTCTCATAGGGGTAGCCAGTGGACGGGTTCAGGATATGGTGGTAGAGGGTGTCCCCCTCATAGAAATAGCGCTCATAGACGCCGGAGGTGACCACCGAGGAATCCTCCACGGGCAGAATGCCGGTGAGCTCGTTCTGTTCAGCGAACGGGCGCTGGATGCCGATGCGGTACGCTTCGCCGTCCGGGCGGCAGCCGATGGTCAGCACGTTCCCGCCCAGGTCGATGATGGCGGAGGAGACGTCTTGGGAGAGCAGGTACTCCTTCATCTTATCCGCGATGAAGCCCTTGGCGATGGCGCCCAGATCCAGGGCGGCTTCCGGGTCGTCCAGCCACACGGTGCTGCCGTCGAGATGCACCTGCTGGTAGCCCACATGGCTGAGCGCCTCCTCGATAGCTTCCGGCTCCGGCACGGAGGCGTCCTCCTCCCCGAAGGCCCAGAGGGAGCTTAAGGGGGCGATGGTAATGTCGAAAGCGCCGCCCGACAGCTCGCTATAGTAGAGGCCTGCCTCGATGAGCGCGGCGGTGTCGTCTGACACCACGACGGGCTGCCCCTTTGCCGCGTTGATCTGGCTGATCTCGCTTGTCTCAATCGTGCGGCTGAACAGCTGCTCGTATTCCCGGCCCAGGGCAAAGCAGCTGTCCAGCAGCTCTTCCTGTCCAGGGCCATAGAGTGTGATGGTCACCACTGTATCGAAGAGGATGTCTGTCCTGGAGACAGGATCCTGGTGGGTGGTGCAGCCGGACAAGCTGAGCATGCACAAAGCGGCGGCCAGGCCAGGACAGATCCATCTCTTGCATCTCTTGAAAATTTTCATGTCTACCTCCTGAGTTCCCGCGCAGCGGCGGTGTATCAAGGGCATTATACCATTAGATGGCCGCCGCATACAAGTGCGAATCCGTTGCTTTCCGGGGAAGGGTGTGCTATCATATTAGACGGCGGCGCCGGTGCAGAAGGGGCGATGGATCCGGATGGGACGGCGCTATGGAGGACGGATATGAAGAAAGGTGACTGGATATGGCTCGCGGCCGTCCTGGGGGCTGCCGCGGTGCTGTTTGCAATCTATATGGCATATCAGGGAAGGGGCTCTGCCGCTGTGGCGGTGGTCACTGTGGACGGCGAGGAGTTTGGCGTCTATCCGCTTGACCAGGATGCCCAGATATGGATCAACGGGACAAATGAGCTGGTGATACGCGGCCATGAGGCGGACATGGTGTCCGCAGACTGCCCGGATCAGGTGTGCGTGAACCAGAAGCCGGCGTCCAGGAACGGGGAGACGATTGTCTGCCTCCCTAACAAGGTGGTTGTGGAGATACGCGGCGGCCAGGAGGCGGAAGTGGATCAGGTGGCAAATTAGCCGCCTGGACAGCAGGAGGAAGAGATGGGAGAAGTACAGGAGAGAAGGCCAGAGCCGGAAGAGGGACAGGGCCAGGGAAGAGGCCGGGGACAGGAAGAAGCCCCGGGCGGCGGGAATGGAGGAAGGTTCCATCCGGCCTACTTTGGGATGTACCTGGCCCTGGCGCTGATTTTGAGCTATGTGGAGACACTGATCCCTTTCTATGTGGGGATCCCGGGGGTGAAGCTGGGACTGACAAACCTGGTAATCGTGCTGATGCTCTATGACAGAGGTGCTTCCCAGGCGCTGGTGTTGTCCTGCGCCCGGGTGCTGCTGGCAGGGTTCCTCTTTGGGAATCTCTCCAGCATCCTGTACAGCATGGCAGGGGGCGTGTTAAGCCTGCTGTGCATGGCAGGGGCCAGGCGGACAGGGAAGTTCAGCGTCTATGGCGTGAGTATGGTGGGAGGCGTGACCCACAACATCGGCCAGATTTTGGTGGCCATGGCTGTCGTGGAGAGCGTGGGCATCGCCTTCTATCTGCCGGTCCTGCTGGTGTCCGGCGTTGTGACAGGCGCCCTGATCGGCGTGGCGGCGGCGGAGGTGCGTAAGCGGCTTCCCAGGGCATAGAGAATGCCGGCATAGAAGCCGGGAAAGGCAGACGCGGCAAGGGCGGAGGCAGAGGAAGGGTGCCGGCATAGGCAGGCGGAGCCTTTGGACAGAGAAAAGGAGATACGGAATCTATGATCGCATATGTGTGTGGAGAGGTGGCGGACGTGCTGGAGAGCAGCGTCATTGTGGACGTGGGGGGAGTCGGCTACGAGGTGGGCACGACAGCCCGCGTCTGCGGGCAGCTTACGGGCGTCAAGGAGAAGGTAAAGCTGCACACCTGGCTGCAGGTGAAGGAGGACGGGCTGCAGCTCTTCGGTTTCCTGAGGAAGGACGACCTGCGGGTGTTCCGCCTGCTGCTGGGGGTGAGCGGTATCGGCCCGAAGGGGGCGATGGCGCTCCTGTCTGTGATGGAGGCGGATGAGCTGCGCTTTGCGGTGGCCACCGGGGACGCCAAGGCTATCAGCCGGGCGCCTGGCATTGGGCTCAAGACGGCGCAGCGCTTGATCATCGACCTGAAGGATAAGCTGAAGCTGGAGGATGCCCTGGGCCATCTGGCAGAGGCAGAGGAGGAGGGCGCTCTCCCGGTGTCGGAGGATACGTCGGCCCGGGGAGAGGCCATCCAGGCGCTGCGCGCCCTGGGCTATTCCCAGACAGACGCCCAGGCGGCAGTGCGGGCTGCCGGGGATGTGAAGGGCTTGGATACCGAGGAGATACTCCGGCGGGCGCTGCGCCAGATGCGGCTGTGAGATGAGGAAAGGAATTGGGTTTGGCAATGGCGAGAAGAGTGATTAACACCGAGGCGATCGAGGAGGAGGCAGGGCTGGAGAGCAGCCTAAGGCCCCAGCTTCTGGAGGATTATATTGGCCAGGAGAAGGTAAAGAACCATCTGAAGATCTATATCCATGCGGCGAAGCAGCGGGGAGAGGCCCTGGACCATGTGCTGTTTTACGGCCCTCCGGGACTGGGGAAGACGACGCTGGCCGGTATCATCGCCAACGAGATGGGGGTGCATATGAAGGTGACCTCCGGGCCGGCGATCGAGAAGCCGGGGGAGATGGCGGCGATCCTCAACAACCTGCAGGAGGGGGATGTGCTCTTCGTGGATGAGATCCACCGGCTGAACCGGCAGGTGGAGGAGGTGCTCTACCCGGCCATGGAGGATTTTGGGATCGATATCATGATCGGGAAGGGAGCCACTGCCAGGAGCATACGCCTGGAGCTGCCCAAGTTTACCCTGGTGGGGGCGACCACAAGGGCGGGCATGCTGACAGCCCCGCTTCGGGACCGCTTCGGCATTGTACACCGGCTGGACTTCTACAATACGGAGGAGCTGAAAACCATCATCCTGCGCTCGGCCCAGGTGCTGGGCGTGGAGATCGAGGAGCAAGGAGCCTACGAGCTGGCACGGCGCTCCCGGGGGACGCCCAGGCTGGCCAACCGGCTGCTGCGCCGGGTGAGGGATTTTGCCCAAGTGAAATACGACGGCGTGATCACGGAGGAGGTGGCCAACTTTGCCCTGGATTTGTTGGAGGTGGACAAATACGGTCTTGACCATATCGACCGCAACATCCTGCTGACCCTCATCGAGAAATTCCACGGCGGGCCTGTGGGGCTGGAGACGCTGGCTGCCGCCATCGGCGAGGACGCGGGGACGCTGGAGGATGTGTACGAGCCTTATCTCCTGAAGAACGGTTTCCTGAACCGGACGCCCAGGGGGCGCACAGCGGCGGAGAAGGCCTACCTGCATCTGGGCCTGGGGCGGCCGGAGCAGGGATGAAGCTTCGCGTCCCAGCAAGGAAATGCAATTTTAGATCCCGGCAAGGAAATGCAATTTTAGATTGTTTTTCCCGCGGATTTGTATATAATGATAGATAAGGTATAATTTTTACACAGGAAAGTTGGAGAGTCGTCTATGATATCGAAAAACGTCGCAGAGGTATTAATCGGGGGCAAGGTCCTCAAGCTTGGGGGCTATGAGAGCGCGGAGTACCTGCAGAGGGTGGCCGCCTACATAAACAGCAAGATCAACGAGTTCAACGAGCTGGAGGGCTACAAGCGCCAGTCCCTGGATTACCGGAACCTCCTTCTGCAGTTGAATATTGCGGATGATTATTTCAAGGCGAAGAAGCAGGCAGACAAGCTCCAGAAGGAATATGAGGGGAAGGACAAGGAGATATACGACCTCAAGCACGATCTGGTGGCCTCCAGGCTGAAGTATGAGGAGGCCGACAAGAAGATCAAGGGGCTCCGGCAGGAGGTGGACGCGCTCCAGCGCAAGATCCTTAAGCTGGAGGCGGAGCTTGCGACGGCGGACAAAGGAAAAGCATGATTGGATAATCCCACATCCATGGGCAGCTGGTCTCCCATGGATGTCGTTTTGTGAGGAGCAGTGTATGGGAAAGAGAGAGACAGAGCTGCTTGCGCCGGGGGGCTCCTTCGAGGCGATACGCCTGGCGGTGGCAGCCGGTGCAGATGCCGTCTACGTGGGCGGAAGCCAATTCGGCGCAAGGGCATATGCGAAAAACCTGTCGGGGGAGGAGCTCAAGGAGGCCCTGGACTATGTCCATCTTCACGGTGCAGGGATGCATTTGACCGTGAATACCCTTTTGAAGGAGAGGGAGCTGGCAGGGGAGCTGTACGGGTTCCTCGCGCCCCTCTATGAGGCTGGGCTGGACGCGGTGATCGTGCAGGATCTAGGCGTCCTCTCTTTTATCCGGCGGGAATTTCCCAGCCTCCCGGTCCATGCCAGCACACAGATGACCGTGGCCGGGGTGGACGGGGCCAAGTACCTGGAGCAGCTGGGGGTGAGCCGGGTGATCCTGGCCCGGGAGCTCTCCCTGGAGGAGATAGGCAGGATCTGCCGGGACACGCAGGTGGAAATTGAGTGCTTTGTCCATGGGGCGCTGTGCGTCTGCTATTCCGGCCAGTGCCTGATGAGCAGCATGCTGGGGGGAAGAAGCGGCAACCGCGGACGCTGCGCCCAGCCCTGCCGCCTGGCCTACCAGGCGGAGGAGGGGCAGAGGGCGGTTGGCAAGGGCAAGCCCTCCTATATGTTAAGTCCGCGGGATATCTGCCTGGCGGACTACCTGCCGGAGCTCATCGAGGCGGGCGTGTATTCCTTCAAGATTGAGGGCCGCATGAAGAGGGCCGAGTACGCCGCCGGCGTCACAGGCATCTACCGGAAATATATGGACATGGCCCTCCAGGCGCGCAGGGAAGGGAAAGGCGGAGAGAGCCGCCGGATTTCGGCGGAAGACCGGTCGTTCCTGGAAAGGCTGTACACGAGGAGCGGTTTTTCCGATGGCTATCTGTTCCAGCAAAATGGCCCGGACATGATGGCTGACAGGAGGCCAGACTACGCAGCGGCAGACGAGGCGTTCTTCGGGGAGATCCGCCGCCGGTTCCAGGAGGGCGGAAGGCAGCGGGAGATTTGCGGGAGGCTGAAGCTTTCCAAGGGACAGCCTGCCGTGCTGGAGATGGAGCTTGAGGCGCAGAAGGGAGGCCGGCTGGCTGTGACGGTGTCCGGGGATACCGTCCAGGAGGCGAAGACCCGGCCGCTGGACCAGGATACGGTATCCAGGCAGATGGATCGGACAAAGGATACGCCCTTTGCCTTCGGCAAGCTGGAGATCTATTTGGATCCAGATGCCTTCCTCCCGGTACAGGCGCTGAACCGCCTGCGAAGAGAGGGGATCGCGGCGCTGGAGGATGAGGTGTGCAGAAGCTTCCGGCGGCGGAAGCCATATCCAGACGGAGAGGATAAGCCCGAGGCGGGGAGAAGCCTGCGCAGGGATTCGGATTCGGACATCCCCCTTCGCTGCCTGGTGCGGACCAGGGAGCAGCTGGAGGCTGCGCTGGAAAGCCCCTGCACCGAGGCGGTCTATGTGGAGGCCTCCCTGCTGGCGGGGGCTGGGCGGCAGCTGGCCGGAGCCTGCCGGGCGGCGGGCAAGCGGTGCTATCTTGCCATGCCCTATGTCTTCCGGGAGAGAGCCGTCCGCTATATGGAGAGGGAATTCCCCCGCCTGGAGGAGGCCGGGATCGACGGCGTCCTGGCAAGGAGCCTGGATGCCCTGGGATTTCTGAGAGAGCGGGGCTTCCAGGGGGAGATCCTGGCGGATTACACCCTGTACGGGATGAACCGGGAGGCGCAGGCCCTGCTGGCGCGGGATGTCTCCTGGCAGTGCGCCCCCCTGGAGCTGAGCCTGCGGGAGCTGAAAACCCTTGACCTGTCGGGAAGCGACCTGGTAGTATATGGCTATATCCCCCTGATGGTGACGGCCCAGTGCCTGTGGAAGAACGGGAAGAGGGAATGCCTTGGGCCGGAGGCAGGGGGGCATACGGGCCTCTTCCTGCGGGACCGCTATGGCAAGCGGTTCCGGACAGTGCAGGAGTGCGCCTGGTGCTATAACCTGATCTATAACAGCCTTCCGCTGAATCTTCAGGATCAGGGGAAAGAGATCAGGAGCCTTCGCTGCGGGGCGGCCAGGCTGCAGTTTGTGGGCGAGAGCCGCAGGGAGGCTTCCAGGCTCCTAGAGGTGTTCGGCAGAAGCCTGGCGCAGCAAGGGAGCGCCGGGCGGCCGGAGGGGGAATTTACCCGGGGACATTTCTTCCGGGGGATTGAATGATGCCGCGGGCAGAAGATAGCAGGAGGACAGATGGCAAATCTTATCATTGAACTGGCAAAATATATATTTGCTGTGCTGATATGCTTCTACACATATCAGAGCTTTAATGTGTTCCGTTCCCACGATGTGAAGAAGCAGAGGAGGATTTTTTTCAACCAGAATTATCTCATGTTTCTGATTCATCTGATGGGCTACCTGGTGATTTACAGCAAGACGGACGACATGAAGGTGTGGATTTTCTATGGGGCGCAGGTTGTGCTGCTGGCAGGGATACTCCTCATCTATTCCTTGGCGTACCCCAAGAGCTCCCGCCTGCTCACCAACAATATGTGCATGCTGCTGACCGTCAGCTTTATTATCCTGACCAGGCTTGACATGGAGGGCTCCGTACGCCAGTTTATGATTGTGGTGCTGTCCTCCCTCTGCTGTATGGCCATCCCGGTCATGATCAAGAATATGCGCTCTTTCCGGAACCTGCCCTGGGTCTACGGGGCGGTGGGCATCGCCCTCCTGGGGGTGGTGGCTGCGTTCAGCTTTGTCAGCAACGGGGCGAAGCTGTCCTTTACCTTCCTTGGCGTCACCATCCAGCCCTCCGAGTTGGTGAAGATCGTGTTTGTCTTTTTTGTGGCGGCCATGTTCTACCGCTCCAGGGAGATGAAGCAGATTGTGATTACCACGGTGGTGGCGGCGGCCCATGTGGTGATCCTTGTGCTGTCCCGGGATCTGGGCATGGCGCTGATCTATTTTGTCGTCTACATGGTGATGCTGTACGCGGGAACCAAGCAGAAGTGGCTGACGGCGGCTGGGCTGGGAGCCGGGGCGGCGGCGTCTGTGGTCGCCTACCACCTGTTCAGCCATGTGCAGGTGCGGGTGCGGGCGTGGCAGGATCCTTTCGGGAATTATGAGAACGGCGGTTTCCAGATTGCCCAGTCGCTTTTCGCCATCGGTACCGGAGGCTGGTTCGGCATGGGGCTGTACCAGGGGACGCCGGGGGCCATCCCGTACGTGGAACAGGATTTTATCTTCTCGGCGATCGCGGAGGAGATGGGAGGGATCTTCGGGATCTGCCTCATCCTGATCTGCCTGAGCTGCTTCGTCATGTTTGTCAATATTGCGGTGCAGCTGAAGGATGAATTTTATAAGCTGGTGGCGCTGGGACTGGGAGCCTGCTATGCGTTCCAGGTGTTCCTCACCATCGGGGGCGGGCTGAAATTCATCCCCCTGACAGGCGTGACGCTCCCGCTGATCAGTATGGGGGGCAGCTCCATGCTGAGCAGCCTGGTTATTTTTGCGATTATTCAGGGAATGTATATCATGAGAGAGGAGGAAGGTGAGGCAGATGGCGGAGAATACAAGGCAGCCCCGCAGAGAGAGCGGGAGCGCGGGCAGAGGGACAGCGCGGGAGCAAGGGCAAGAGCCCAGAAGGAGGCGCCGCGCAGAGCCCCTGCCGGAAGAGCTGGAAATCCTGGAGGCAGAAGAGCGCCGGCAGCAAGGCCGGGGCAGGGGAGCCGGGGGCGGGAAGAAGAAGGACGCCGGGGACGGAGATAACCGGGAGTATTTCCGCATCACCTACCTGTTCTGCGGCATTTTTGCGGCGATGCTGCTCTATTTTGTCTACTTTAACGTGTTCCGCAGCGACGATGTGATCAACAGCCCTTATAACCGCAGGCAGGATACCTTTGCCGAGCGGGTTGTGCGGGGCAGCATCTTAAGCAGCGATGGGGAGGTGCTGGCCGAGACGCAGGTGGCGGAGGACGGGTCGGAGACGCGGGTATACCCGTACGGGGAGATGTTCGCCCATGTGGTGGGATATGAGTCTGAGGGCAAGTCAGGCATCGAGTCCCTGGCCAATTTCAGCCTTCTCTCCAGCCATGCGTTTTTCACGGAGAAGGTAGCCAATGAGCTGCGGGAGGAGAAGAACATCGGGGACAATGTGTACACGACGCTGAACGTCTCTCTGCAGGCTACGGCCTATGAGGCGCTGGGTTCCCACAGCGGGGCGGTGGTGGCGCTGGAACCCTCCACCGGGCGGATACTGGCGCTGGTATCCAATCCAGGCTTTGACCCCAACACCCTCTCAGAGGACTGGGAGACGCTGATCAGCTCCGTAGACGGGGAGCTTTTGAACCGGGCGACCCAGGGGCAGTACCCGCCGGGCTCCGTGTTCAAGATTGTCACGGCCCTGGAGTACTACCGGGAAAATGGGAGCTTTGACGGCTTTTCCTACGACTGCGGCGGCAGCGTCACCCACGACGGCTACACCATCAGCTGTTATAACGGGAGCGCCCATGGGCATGAGGATTTCCGCACAGCCTTTGCAAAGTCATGCAACGCAGCCTTCGCAAGCCTGGGCCTGACCCTGGACCGCGCATCCTTTGCCAGGACGTGCGGGGAGCTTCTGTTCAACGAAGAGCTCCCGGTATCCCTCCCCTACAACAAGAGCAGCTTCGCCCTGGATGACTCCACAGAGGACACGGTGGCTATGATGACAGCCATGGGACAGGGGGAGACGACGGTTTCCCCGATGCATATGGCGATGATCACCTCCGCGGTGGCAAACGGAGGAGTTTTGATGAACCCGTACCTGATTGAGCGTGTGGAGAGCTATACCGGCGCCCGCGTGGAGAGCTATTCTGCGTCTGCCTACGGCAAGCTGATGACAGCCCAGGAGGCGGAGGCACTCACCGGGCTTATGGAGGCCGTGGTGCAGGAGGGGACAGGGAGAGCGCTGGGGGGAGCTTCCTATACAGTGGCCGGCAAGACGGGTACAGCGGAGTTTTCCAGCGACAAATCCAAGAGCCATGCCTGGTTCACCGGATTCTCCAATGTGGAGTCCCCTGATCTTGTGGTGACCGTGATTGTGGAGGAGGCAGGCTCCGGCAGCGAGTACGCGGTGCCCATCGCAAAAAAATTATTTGATGCCTATTATAGCTTGTAACATGCCCCGGAAAGAGGTATACTAATTATGCGGCGGGGAATGGCAGGAGGGATGGCAATGATTGAAGCGACAAGCTGCGGCGGTGTGGTGATCTTTCGGGGCAAGATACTTCTCCTGTATAAGAATTACCGCAACAAGTACGAGGGATGGGTGCTGCCCAAGGGTACTGTGGAGGCCGGTGAAGAGTATAAAGACACCGCGATCCGGGAAGTATTAGAAGAGAGCGGCGTGCGCGCATC
Source organism: uncultured Lachnospiraceae bacterium (assembly GCA_944381745.1). Taxonomy (GTDB): domain Bacteria; phylum Bacillota; class Clostridia; order Lachnospirales; family Lachnospiraceae; genus JAGTTR01. Next base: position 12,360 of record CALWMI010000083.1, read on the forward strand.
AATTATCAAGTACGTGGGGAAGAGCCAGTATTCCTTCAATATCCCGGAGGATACGGTGGAGAAGGACGTCCACTGGTATCTGATGATGGCGGACAGCTACTACAGCAGGCCGCAGCGGGAGGAGTATTTTATGGACTCCGGATATTACAAATATCACGAGGCGTACCATCTGCTGAAATTTGCCAATGAGAAGCAGATACTTGAAAAGGCCTATAACGAATATCTGGATCTGAAGAAAGGCAATCTCTGGGGGAATAAGAAATATTTCTGAGACGTAGGGGGCGGACGCGGACAGGTTCGGCTCCCTTTTTTACATGGCAAAGTTTTCTGGGAGAGCAAGGGAGGTATCTGGATGCTGGAGAAGCTGAATATGGATAGGGCGCTGGACAAGGAGACCTACAGGGAGAAGAAGGGGCAGCTGGGAGAGGAGCTGGCCGTCCTGCAGAGGACTTGCAGAGAGCTGGGGATCCCGGTGATGATTGTGTTCGAGGGGCTGGGAGCCTCCGGCAAGGGGACGCAGATCAATGAGCTGATCGGGACGCTGGATCCCAGAGGGTTCCAGGTCTACGCCATCAACGGAGAGTCTGAGGAGGAACAGCTGCGGCCGTTTCTGTGGCGGTTCTGGACGAAGATACCGGCCCGCGGGAGGATCGCCATCTTTGACCGCAGCTGGTACCGGAAGGTGCTCATAGACCGCTTTGACAAGGTCACCTCCAAGGAGGAGCTGGGCTACGCCTACGATGAAATCAACTCCTTTGAGCGCCAGCTGACGGACGACGGGATGGTCGTGATAAAATTCTATCTGTACATCACGAAGGAGGAGCAGAAGAAGCGTTTCCAGAAGCTTTTGGACAACCGGGAGACTGCGTGGCGGGTGAGCAAGGGAGACCTGCGCAGGAACGAGGAATACAAGCGCTTTGTCCGTATGAACGAGGAGATGCTGGAGAGGACGGACACGGACTATGCGCCCTGGACGGTTGTGGAGGCCAATGACAAGCGCTACGCAGCGGTGAAAATCATGGGGAAGGCCGTGGAGGTGCTGCGGGAGGCTGTGGAGAGGAAGAAGGCTGAGGAGAGGCAGATGGATGCGGGGCTTGCCGCAGGGTATGTGCCCAGCTGTCTCTCCAACGTGGATCTGAGCCTTTCGCTGGACAAGGAAGAATACAAGGAGCAGCTGAACAGCCTGCAGCGTGAGCTGTCCATGCTCCACAGCGAGCTGTACCGGAGGCGGGTGCCAGTCATCCTCGCCTTCGAGGGATGGGATGCCGCAGGCAAGGGCGGGGCGATCAAGCGCCTGACAAGCTGCCTGGATCCCAGGGGCTATGCGGTGCATCCCACCGCTTCCCCCAACGACATAGAGAAGGCGCACCATTATCTGTGGAGATTCTGGCGGGATGTGCCCAAGGGAGGCCACATCGCCATCTTTGACCGCACCTGGTACGGCCGGGTGATGGTGGAGCGCCTGGAAGGGTTCTGCACGGAGCAGGAGTGGAGAAGGGCCTACCGGGAGATCAATGACATGGAGGCCAACTTTGTGAACTACGGGGCGATCGTGCTGAAATTCTGGATGCAGATTGACAAGGATGAGCAGGAGAGGCGGTTCTGGGCCCGTATGGAGGATCCGGCGAAGCAGTGGAAGATCACGGAGGAAGACTGGAGGAACCGCGAGAAGTGGGATCAGTATGTGCAGGCGGTGGACGAGATGCTGCTGCACACCTCCACCACGTATGCGCCGTGGATCATCGTGGAGGCGAATTCCAAGTACTATGCCAGGATCAAGGTGCTGAGGACCGTGGTGGACGCGCTGAAGAAGAGGCTGTGACGCAATGAGGCTGAGATGGTGTGGACAACTATATACCGATGAGAGGGCCGGGGCGCGGGAGCAATGGTACCGCTGGAGGCTGGAACATGGGGCTGGCTGTCCTGGGATGTATGTGATTACGGTCAGCACCCATGAGCAGATGCTGCTGGACATTGTGCCGGCGCTGGCCATCCGGCAGGAGCCAGTCCGCAGGAGGCTTCCGCTGATTGTGGGGCTGGCCTTCGGCAAAGGCAGCGCTTGGGAGCTGGCCTCCAGGATCGTCTCAGATGTGTACCGGGAGACATCCGGGACGGATGTGCGGGGATATTTTCGGGAAGAGAGGCAGAAGGGATAGCGTATGCTACATATCGTGTTATTTGTATTGAAGCTGCTGGGGATTCTCCTGCTGGCCGTGATGATTCTGCTGCTCCTGGCTGTCCTGGCAGTTCTCCTGGTCCCTGTGCGGTATAGGGCCAGGGCGAAGAGAGACGGAACGTGGCGCTTCTCCGGAAGGCTCTGGTGGCTAGCCCGCATCGTGGGGGCGGATATCTCCTGGGAGGACGGGAAGCTGAAGGCCAGCGCACGGCTGTTCTGGCTGCTGCGAATCCCGCTATATCCCAGAGAGGAGAAGGCGCCTCCTGCACCGGGGAGGCAAAGAGGCCGGAAGAAGAAGGGATCCCCGTCAAAGCCGCCTGCGCAGGAGGGGGGCAAGCCCGCCGCGAAGGAGCGGGCCAAGCCGGCAGGGAAGCCTGCCCCGGCGGCAAGGGCGGAAGAGTCCGGAAGCCTGCCGCTGGCACAGCAGGGGGCGAAGGCCGTACAGAAGCCTGCCCCGGCGGCAAGGGCGGAAGATCCCGGGCGCCCGCCGCTGGCACAGCAGGGGGCGAAAGCCATACAGAAGCCTGCCCCGGCGGCAAGGGCGGAAGAGTCCCCGCAGCCTGCTGCGAAGAGGGCCGGGGAAGGGCCGGAGAGAGAGGACGGGCGGCAAGGCGCCGGGCAGGAGAGCGAGAGCCTGTGGGAGAAGATGGTCCGTCTGGCTGGGCAGCTGCGGGAGAAGCTTGCAGCCTGCGCCGCCTTTTTCCGGGACATGCGATATACTTTTGAGAAGTTTTGTGCTAAAATAGCAGATATCAGACAGAATATACAGTATTATACAGAGGTCCTCCAGGAGGAGGAGACGAGGCAGGCGTTCGGCCTGTGCAGGGAGGAGCTGCTGCGGCTCGTGCGCCATGTGCTGCCGCGCAAAGTCCGGGGAAATATCCGGTTCGGGCTGGAGGATCCGGCTGCGACCGGCCAGCTTTTCGGCCTGTACTGCGCATTCTGCCAGTTCCCTGGCTGGGAGCTTGCGGTGGAGCCGGATTTTGAACAGCCGGTGCTGGAGGGAGAGCTGGAGATCAAGGGAAAGGCCCGGGGAGCCGCAGTGCTGCGGGCGGGCTGGAAGCTCTTAAGGAGCCGGGATATCCGGCATCTGATACGGAGACTGAGACGTGAATAAGGAGGAATTGAGAAGTGGCTACAGACAGCAATTTCAAGACGTCGCTGGAGTCCCTGTTTAAAGGGATGGACAGCTTCCTCACATCCAAGACGGTTGTGGGGGATGCGATCACCATCGGAGATACGATTATACTGCCGCTTGTGGACGTCACATTCGGCGTCGCAGCCGGCGCGTCCAATGCAGACAAGAAGAGCAGCGGGAACGGGGGCATGGGAGGCAAGATTACGCCCAGCGCCATCCTTGTGATCCAGAACGGGCACACGAAGCTGGTCAATGTGAAGAACCAGGATACCGTCACGAAGATCCTGGATATGGTGCCGGATTTTGTAGACCGGTTTGCTGCAGGGAAGAAGGACATGATGCCGGACGAAGAGGTAAGGCAGACGGTGGCGGCTGCGAAGAAGGATGGAAAAGACAAGGCGGAGGCCGGGAACCAGGCGGGAGCCGCCGGCAAGGCAGCGGGAGGCAGCGAGCAGGGAGCCGCCGCAGCAGCGGCCAGGAAGAGGACGCCCGCAGAGAAATAACAGGCTTCGCCCGGCGCATCCTGTCATATACTAATAGTGACAGAAGGATGCTGGGACGCCTGGCGGATGGCGCCCGGGGACGGCGGCCATGAGAAGACTTTGTGGATTTATTCTATTTTGGATGGCAGTGGGGATGCTTTTGATGTTTCTGATCCCGAATTTGTTTTGGCAGATCCTGTCAATCGCATTCTGCCTCTGCCTGGGGTATTATCTGTTTTGCTGTTAGCGCCGGCACGCCTGCGCCGGGGAGGATGGCATAGAGGGGGGATGGCATAGAAAAAGAGAGCCTCGCCAAATAACTTACACAGGTTAAGGTTATTTGGTGAAGCTCTCTTGCTTGTGCCAGGCTCTGTAAAAATACATGCGTCCGATTACGCACGCTCAACCCTGCCGCACTTCAGGCAGGAAGTACACACGTACATTCTCTGTGTGCCGCCGTTTACCTTCACTCGCACGGATTTCACATTGGATTTCCACATTTTGTTTGTTTTTCTATTGGAATGACTCACTGCATGTCCGAAGTGAGCACCTTTCTCACAGATAGCGCATTTTGCCATGATTTGCACCTCCCTAAAAGCCATATTAGAGTCCCTTACAAACTCGCAACAAATGTATTTTATCAGAAAGAAATTGATAATGCAAGTGCTATTTTATGTTTTTTTTACAAAAATGAATTTTGATATTTTCTTTTCAGGGGAAACAGGGTATAATAACGACAGAGCGGCGGCGGCGCTGGGAGAATGGCGCCTTGCGGCCAAAAAGTCAATGGAGGTGCCAAAATGAAGGGACGTATGAACACTCAGCTGGGTGCAGTTTTGATAGATACGGATGTGATTGCCAAGTATGCCGGCTCAGTGGCGGTGGAATGCTTTGGAATTGTGGGTATGGCTTCCGTGAATATGAAGGACGGCCTGGTTAAGCTGCTGAAGCGAGAGAGCCTCACCCATGGCATTCAGGTGACGCTGAACGCCAATAAGATCACGCTGGATTTCCATGTCATTGTTGTGTACGGCGTGAATATTACATCGGTCGCGGACAACCTGATCGCGACGGTAAAATACAAGGTAGAAGAATTTACCGGTATGGAGATCGAGAAAATTAACATATATGTCGAAGGCGTACGCGTCATAGACTGATTTTAAGGAGGAGCTTATCGTGTCTAACAATACAATCAATGCCTCTATGGTTGCCAGGATGTTCCTGGGCGGTGCGAAGAATCTGGAGGCGCAGAAGGAAAGGATCAACGAATTGAATGTATTTCCGGTCCCGGACGGGGATACCGGTACGAATATGACTCTGACCATCATGTCTGCGGCGCGGGAAGTACACGCGATGGCCAATCCTACAATGGATGAGCTGGCCAAGGCGATCTCCACCGGTTCCCTGCGGGGAGCGCGGGGGAATTCCGGCGTCATCCTGTCCCAGCTTCTCCGCGGTTTCACCAAAGGGATCAAGGGATACGAGAGCCTGGACGCCGTGGTCATCGCCAATGCGATGGTGAAGGGCGTGGAGACTGCCTACAAGGCGGTCATGAAGCCGAAGGAGGGGACGATCCTGACCGTGGCCCGGGGGGCGGCGGACAAGGCCTGCGAGCTGGCGGCGGACGCGTCTGATCTGGAGAGCTTTTTCCGGGCGATTATCGCCTATGCGCAGGAGGTGCTGGAGAGGACGCCGGAGATGCTGCCTGTCCTCAAGGAGGCGGGAGTTGTGGATTCCGGCGGACAGGGGCTTGTGGCAGTGTACCAGGGCATCCTGGACGCATACCTGGGCAAGGAGATCGCCTTCGACGCGGAGGAGCCGGAGGCCGCGGGCGGTGCCCAGGCGGCTGTCCCGAAGCAGGCGGAGGCAGAGATCAAGTTTGGCTACTGCACGGAGTTTATCATCATGCTGGAGAAGAAGTATGATGACAAGAAGGAGAAGGAGTTCAAGGATTACCTGGAGTCCATTGGGGATTCGATTGTGGTTGTGTCGGACGAGGATATCGTGAAGGTCCATGTACATACCAATGATCCTGGACTGGCGATACAGAAAGCGCTGACCTACGGTTCCCTGACCCGTATGAAGATCGACAACATGCGGGAGGAGCATCAGGAGAAGCTGATCAAGGACGCCCAGAAGGTCGCCGCGCAGCAGAAGGCGGCGGAAGGCGCGCAGAAGGGCAGGGGGGGGCAGGAAGTCTCCAAGGAGAAGGAAGCCCCGAAGGAGAAGGAGCCTATGAAGGAGTACGGCTTCATCGCGGTGTCCATCGGGGATGGTATCGGGGAGATCTTCAAGAGCCTGGGCGTGGACTGCCTGATTGAGGGCGGCCAGACGATGAATCCCAGCACGGAGGATATGCTCAACGCCATCGAGGCGGTGAATGCCAACAACATTTTCATCCTGCCGAACAACAAGAATATTATCCTGGCGGCCAACCAGGCCCAGTCCCTGACCAAGGATAAGAATATTTTCGTCATCCCCACGAAGACGGTTCCCCAGGGCATCACGGCTCTGATCAACTTCACGCCGGATCAGCCGGTGGAGGAGAACGCCCAGCAGATGATGGAATGCATCGAGGCGGTGAAGACCGGCCAGGTCACCTATGCGGTCCGGGATACGAAGATCGACGACAAGGAGATCCACGAGGGCGATATCATGGGCATCGGCGACAAGTCCATCCTGTCGGTGGGCAGGGATATCCTGGAGACGACGAAGGATATGGTCAGCCAGATGACCGACGAGAACACGGAGCTGATCAGCGTCTACTACGGGGAGGAGACGAAGGAATCAGAGGCCATGGAGCTGAAGGCGTACCTGGAGGAGAAATATCCGGACTGCGATATCGACGTGCATTCCGGCGGCCAGCCCATCTACTATTATGTGGTGAGCGTGGAATAGGCAGAGAAGAGACGGCAAATGGAGAGAAAGATTGCGTGTTTGAAAGGCATCGGAGAGAAGACCTCCGATGCCTTTGCAAAATTAGGGATTTATACCGTGCGGGATCTCCTGTCCTACTATCCGAGGGATTACGAGGTCTTCGAGGAACCCAGGCCGGCGGCAAGCCTGTCCTCCCTGGAGGACGGGACGGTGGTTGCTGTGGCCGGGTATCTGAAGGAAGAGCCCCAGGTGAGAAGGGTCAAGGGGCTGGCGGTGGTCACCGCCCGGCTGGAGGACGAGACGGGAAGCGTGGAGGCCGTGTGGTTCCACGCCCTGTTCATGCGGAATGCCCTGGTTCCGGGGAAGTGCTATGTGGTGAGAGGGCGCAAGAAGAGGAAGGGCAGCACAAGGGTGCAGCAGCTTTTGCAGCCAGCCCTCTGCTCCCCGGAGGAATACGAGAGGCAGAGAGGCTCCTGGCTTCCCGTGTACCGCCTGGGCGGGAAGCTCACGAACAAGGGGATCCAGAAGGCGGTCCGCCAGGCTCTGGACTCCTACACGGAGGTGCGGGAATTCTATCCGCTGGAGATGCGCCGGAAATATGAGCTGGCCGAGTACAATTTCGCCATCTCCAACATCCACTTCCCCAAGGACAGGGAGACGCTGCTGATGGCCAGGAAACGCCTGGTGTTCGATGAGTTTTTCTTCTTCATCGCCGCGCTGCGGGCTCTGAAGGAGACAGAGGAGCGGATGGAAAATAGGTTCCCCATCCGCCCGCGGCCGGAGGTGGACGCCCTCATGGAAAGCCTGCCCTATGCGCTGACCAAGGCGCAGAGGAAGGCGTGGGGGGAGATCCGCGCCGACCTGGGCGGCCCGGTGGTCATGAGGCGCCTGGTGCAGGGGGACGTGGGCTCCGGGAAGACGATTGTGGCGGTGCTGGCCCTGATGGAGACCTGTCTGAACGGCTACCAGGGGGCGCTGATGGTTCCCACCGAGGTGCTGGCAAGGCAGCATCTGGAATCCCTGGAGGAGCTGTTCGCCTCCCGCCAGATTCCGCTGAAGCCCGTGCTTCTCACTGGCAGCATGACGGCGAAGGAGAAGCGGGAGGCTTACCGGATGATTGAGGAGGGGGAGGCGGACATCATCGTGGGCACCCACGCCCTGATCCAGGAGAAGGTACAGTACCAAAGACTAGCCCTGGTGGTGACGGATGAGCAGCACCGCTTCGGCGTGCGCCAGCGGGAGGCGCTCTCGGACAAGGGCTCCCATCCCCACATCCTGGTCATGAGCGCCACGCCGATTCCGCGGACGCTGGCCATCATCCTGTACGGCGACCTGGATATCTCCGTCATCGACGAGCTGCCCGGGGGGAGGCTTCCCATCAAGAACTGTGTGGTGGACAGCGGCTACCACGCCACCGCCTACCGCTTTATCGCCCGGGAGGTGGAGGCTGGCCGCCAGGCATACATCATCTGCCCGATGGTGGAGGAGAGCGAAGGCCTGGAGGCGGAGAACGTGGTGGATTACGAGAAGAAGCTTAGGAAAGCCCTGCCGCCCTCCATACGGACTGCCTGCCTGCACGGAAGGATGAAGCCCAAGGAGAAAAATGAGATCATGGAGCGTTTCCTGGCGGGGGATATCCAGGTGTTGGTGTCCACCACCGTGGTGGAGGTGGGCGTCAACGTACCCAACGCCACGGTGATGATGATCGAGAACGCCGAGCGCTTCGGGCTGGCCCAGCTTCACCAGCTGCGGGGCCGGGTAGGGCGGGGAAACCACCAGTCCTACTGCATTTTTGTCTCGGACTCCAAGAGCCGGGACACCCAGAAGCGGCTGAAGATTTTGAGCCAGTCCAACGACGGCTTCTATATCGCGGGGGAGGACTTGAAGCTGCGGGGGCCGGGGGATATGTTCGGCGTCCGCCAGAGCGGCCTTCTGGAATTCAAGATTGGGGATATCTTCACCGACGCGGCGATCCTCCAGGCGGCCAGCGAGGCAGTGGGCGAAATCTGCGGCCGGGAAGGCGGGCTTGCAGGGGAGGAATACCGGGGCCTGCGGGAGCAGCTGGAGCGGTACCGGAGATATGATTTCGGGAAGCTGAATTTGTAGGGGAGGGGGATTGTCATCCCCCTATCTTACAGGGATTCCGCAGGGCCGGCAAATAAGGACATGGATTGCCCGTCTAGCATTGCGGCAGTGGTTGCGCATTTCTTGGAATTTGATTATACTAATATTAAGAGAAAGGGGGTTCGATCGTATGCCACAGACAATCCATACGCTGCTTACGCAATATTTGTCAGAAGTAAAAAAATTTATGGCACACATCTTAAGATTGTCATCTTATATGGATCTTATGCGAGAGGTGATTATACATCGGACTCTGATGTGGATATCATGTTGTTGGTGGATCTGCCGTCAGAAGAAATGGATGCTTACTCTGATATGTTGTCAGAATTGGGATATGAGTATAATGTAACTTATGATATCTGGATGATGCCTGTCGTGAAAAATCTTCAGCATTTCAAACAATGGGTGGAAGTTTATCCATTTTATTCCAATGTACAGAAAGAAGGGATTGTTTTATATGAAGCAGCCTGATTCAGTGGACATTGGAACTACGACGGATGTGATCCGTTATCGTTTGCATGTGGCAAGGGAAGATTTGGATGCAGCACGTCTTACATTTGCTTAGTTATTTCAATAAGAATTATGTGCAGCCAGAGATTTTCCCACGGGAACTTGGAAGAAAAATTGTGAAAGCTGAGGAGATACGCCATGCAAGCGATTATGATACTTTTTATATAGCTTCCAAAGAGGTAACGGCACAGCAGGTCGAGACAGCTGCCAAGATTTTGGAACTGGCAGAAAATTACTTGCTGAAGGAAACAGAAGCGCAGGAAAATGGAGTATAATAGAGATCGTTAGCGTCTGTGTACAAGGGGCAACCGCATTGTCCCTTGTATATTAAGAAAAAGGGGATTTCCCCTGAGGCCTTACGTTTTTTGCAGGGCCTGCGGGAAATCCCTTTTTCTTTTTTCTGTATTTTTTACAAGCTTACCCTTTTCTCGCCCGGGTACGGGTTATCTGCCCATCATCTGCTTCTCCTGGGCCTCGATCATCTTCTTCACCATATACCCGCCGACGGAACCATTTTCCTTGGAAGTCAGGTTGCCGTTGTACCCGTCTGTCAGCGGTACGCCCAGCTCGTTGGCTACCTCGAATTTGAACCTGTCAAGCGCGCCCTTGGCCTCCGGTACGGCGGCCTTATTGGATGAACGATTTGTCATTGTCCAGTTACCTCCTTATTTTCTTCTTCTGTTTTTCTATGGTTGAGTAATCATCTGACTGATTACGGTGATAGTATATGGATTCAAACGGATAATAAACAGGCAGTTCCTGCAAAAAATAACAGATTTTGATAGCGAAATTCATTGACATAATTTAAATGCAATTCTATAATTAGTTATTAATAGCTTGTGAGGTTGATCCGTTATGAGAGTCATAGCAGGGACGGCGCGAAGCCTGCCGCTTCGGACGCTGGACGGCGTGGAGACGAGGCCGACGACAGACAGGATTAAGGAGACCCTGTTTAATATCATCCAGGGTGGGATTCCTGGCTGCCGTTTTCTAGACTTGTTTGCCGGGAGCGGAGGGATTGGGATTGAAGCCCTAAGCCGCGGGGCGGACAGGGCCGTTTTTGTGGAGCAGAGCCGCGCCGCCTGCGACTGCATTCGGAGGAACCTTGCCTTTACCAGGCTGGCGTCCAAGGCATCTGTGGTGGAGGCGGACGTGTTCCGGGCAATCGGAAGGCTGGAGGGAGAAGAGGCCTTCGACTATATTTTCCTGGATCCCCCGTACAACCAGGGGCTTGAGAGGCGCGTGCTGGAGGAGCTCAGGGGCAGGAGCTTTGTAGGCCCCGATACGGTCATTGTGATCGAGGCTTCCAGGCAGACGCCCTTCGGTTATCTGGAGGAAATCGGATACCGCCTGATAAAGCGCAAAGAATACAAGACCAATGTCCACATGTTTGTGGAGGCAGAGAAGGAGAACTAAAAAAATGAAGAAGGGGATTTATCCGGGCAGCTTCGATCCGGTGACATACGGGCACATTGACGTGATCCGCAGATCGGCGGCCCTGGTAGATGAGCTGATTGTGGCAGTCCTTGGCAACAGCGAGAAGACGCCGCTTTTTACGGTAGAGGAACGTAAGGATATGCTCAGGGAGGTGACGAAAGGGCTCCCGAATGTGAAGATCGAGTCCTTTTCAGGGCTGACGGTAGACTTTGCGAGGAAGATGAACGCCAACGTGCTGGTGCGGGGGCTGCGGGCTATCCCGGATTTTGAATATGAGCTGAATATGGCGCAGACGAACCATATCATCGCTCCCGAGATTGAGACGGTATTTCTTATGACCAGCCTGAAATATTCGTATTTGAGCTCCACCACGGTGAAGGAGGTAGCGAATTTCCACGCGGATATCTCCACCTTTGTCCCGCCGTACGTGGAGGCGATGATGCACAAGAAGTTTATCAGTAATCAGGAGGTTGAATCATGAGCAGCAGGATAGAGCAGATTATTGACGAGATAGAAGATTACATCGACGGTTGTAAGTTTCAGGGTTTTTCCAACACGAAGATTATTGTGAATAAGGATGAGATCGAGGAGCTCCTGAGGGAGCTGAGGCTGAAGACGCCGGACGAGATCAAGCGGTATCAGAAGATTATCAGCAATAAGAATGCGATCATGGCGGACGCGCAGGCGAAGGCGGACGCTCTCATCCAGCAGGCGACGATGCAGACCAACGAGCTGGTGAGCGAGCATGAGATCATGCAGCAGGCTTACGCCCAGGCCAACGCGGTGATCGAGGACGCCACGGCCCAGGCGCAGCAGATATTGGACAAGGCCACGCTGGACGCCAACAACTACCGCCTGGCGGCCATCCAGTACACGGACGAGATGCTGGAGAACCTGTCTAAGATTATCGCCCACACGTCGGAGACGGCGGTGGCCAAGTATGAGAATTTTGCCGCTTCCCTGAACAACTGCCTGGAGGTGGTGGAGATGAACCGCCGGGAGCTGGTGCCCCAGCAGAAGGACGCCCAGGCGGCGGTGGATACGGTGCTCACCCAGAACGCAGGGGCGGAGGGCGAGTGAGAGGAGCCGGGCGCGGCAGGGCATGGCACGGGCGCGGCAGGTTTTAGAAGAGGAGCAGGGCTGCAGCCAGGGCTGCGGCGGCAGACAGAAGTGCCTGGAACAATTTGTGAAGGAAGTAAGAGCGGATGGACAATCCGCTCTTTTTTATGAAGGCGCTGGTCTGGGCGGCGGCGGATAAACCGCCGAAGGAGGCGAAGGCGCACAGGAGGACGAAGGCTGTCTCCTGGCGGAAGGCCTGGCACAGGGCAGGCGCGCCGGAGGTGATTTCCAGGCTGGCGCACAGAAGGGCTTTCACGGCGGGCGGCAGGAAGGGGAGGGACTGGGGGAAAGCTGCCAGCAGGGAGAAGGCCATGACATAGCCCCCGATCAGGGCTGACGTCCCAAGGCTGTTGTATACGGCGTCGCCCAGATCCATGCGGGAGAGCTGGAGAGCCTGGGGGACGCCGCATGCCTGCAGGCTCTGGCTTGGGGACTCTCCGTGCCCGGAAGCCCTCCTGTGCCGCAGCGCCGCCTCCTGTCCCCCCGGTTTCCTGTGCCCCAGGCGGCTTCCCACGCCCGCATAGAGAAGGGGAACCCCGTAGAGGATCAGCAGCAGGGGAAGCCCAAGGGACGGGCCGCCCAGGCAGGAGACTGCCAGGAACCCAGTGACAAAGCCGGGGCTTGCGTTGTTGCAGAAGGACAGGAGGAAGGCGGCCTCCTGGCGGCTGAGCCCTCCTCCCTCCCTGAGGTCGCAGATGGTCTTGGCACCCATGGGATAGCCGCACAGGAAACCGGTCAGCACACAGAAGGAGCCGTTAGGAGACACGCCCAGGAGCGGCCCCAGGAAAGGATACAGCACGCGGGAAAACACGGCCACCAGGTTGGCGGCGGTGAGCAGGCGGGTGACCAAGATGAAGGGGAAGAGCGCGGGAAGAAGGACGTCGAACCACAGGAGGAGGCCTCGCTTGGCCCCGGCGGCAGCGGTCTGGGGATCCATCAGGAGAAGGAGGAACAGCAGGGGCAGCAGGGCGGCCTCAGGGGACAGGGCAGGCTTTTTCATGGGATACTCCGGAAAACTTGTTTTCTTTAAAGCCTATTCATCCGAAGGGTGGAAAATGCGGAGGAAATGTAGTATACTTAGTGACAGATGCGCCGCGGCATTTGCGGCGCGGCTAGAAGGAGGGCTTATGAAGAAAGCAAAGAAATATGGAATCCTGGTGCTGGCGGTGCTGGTGGTGGGCTTCCTGTACTATTATGTGACACTGCCGGCGATCAATATCCATTCCAGCGGCTTCTGGTTTGCGCTTGTCCTGCTGATCCTGGCAGTCATGGCGAGCCAGGCGGTACCGCATCTGCAGAATCCGCAGGAGCTGCGGCAGAATAAGAGGATCAAGCTGCTGGGCGGCATGGCTGTGGCTGTGGTGGCTGTCTACGTGGTGGGGAGCATCCTCTCCTCGCCCATTGTCAACGCGAAGAAATACCAGCAGCTGATGCAGGTGGAGAACCGGGAGTTCACCGAGGACATCAAGCAGGTGTCCTACGACCAGATCCCGATCCTGGACAAGGAGATGGCGGTACTGCTGGGCAACCGGGAGATGGGAAGCATGGTGGACATGGTATCCCAGTTCGAGGTGTCTGAGCGCTATACCCAGATCAACTACAAGGATAAGCCGGTGCGGGTGTCTCCCCTTGTGTACGCCACGCCCATCAAGTGGCTGACCAACCAGTCGGAGGGCATCCCGGCCTACGTCCTGATCGACATGACCAGCCAGAACACCCAGCTGGTGAAGCTGGACGAGGGCATCCGGTACTCGGAATCCGAATATTTTAACCGCAATATCTACCGGCATCTGCGTTTCCGGTACCCCACCTATATTTTTGACGACCTGAGCTTTGAGATCAACGAGGAGGGCGTCCCCTACTGGATCGCCCCTGTGAAGAAGTTCAACATCGGCCTCTTCGGCGGGCAGACCATCGGCAAGGTGGTGCTGTGCAATGCCATCACCGGGGAGACGGTGGAGTATGACATCGACGAGGTACCCACCTGGATTGACAGCGTGTACAACGCGGACCTGCTCATGGAGCTGTACAATTATCACGGGACGCTGCAGCACGGTTTCCTCAACAGCATCCTGGGGCAGAGGGATTGCCTGCGGACGACAGAAGGGTACAATTATCTGGCCCTGGAGGACGACGTGTGGGTCTACACAGGCATCACGTCGGTCAACACTGACCAGTCCAGCGTGGGCTTTGTCCTGATGAACCAGCGGACGATGGAGACGCGGTACTATTCCGTGGAGGGCGCCATCGAGGAATCGGCCATGCGTTCGGCGGAGGGCCAGGTGCAGCACCTGGGCTATACGGCCAGCTTCCCGCTGCTTCTCAACATCGCCAACGAGCCCACCTATTTCATCGCGCTGAAGGATAACGCAGGGCTTGTGAAGACGTATGCCATGGTCAACATTCAGAAATATCAGTGGGTGGCCATCGGGGATACGGTGCAGGAGTGCGAGCAGGCCTACATCTCCCTGCTGAATACGAACGGGATCTCCGAGAGCAACCCGGCGGACACGCTGGAGAAGAGCGGGATCATAGAGGCGGTGGCTCCGGTGGTTGTGGACGGCAACACCCACTATTACATTGTCCTGGAGGGGGACGAGGCCATCTATGATATCCTGGTATCCGAATTCCCGCAGGCTGTGCGGCTGACAGCCGGGGACAGCGTCCAGCTGACGTATATCGAGGGAGGAGCGGTGAACTCGGTGGAGGCCTTTGAAAGAGGGGTTCCCGGATATTGACAAGGGGCTGGCTCCTGTTTAAAATAAAGAGTGGTTTTTAAGCGAGAGAAGGAGGAGAATACCATGGCGGTACCTTATAATCATAGGGCGACAGAGCAGAAATGGCGCAAGATCTGGGAGGAGCGCCCGGTGAATGTCAACGACGGCAAGAAGCCGAAATATTATTGCCTGGACATGTTCCCGTACCCGTCGGGCAACGGGCTGCATGTGGGGCATTGGAGAGGCTATGTCATCTCCGATGTGTGGAGCCGTTACAAGATGCTCCAGGGCTACTACCTGATCCATCCGATGGGATGGGACGCCTTCGGGCTCCCGGCGGAGAACTATGCCATCAAGATGGGCATCCATCCGGCTATCTCCACGGCGGAGAATGTGAAGAATATCAAGCGGCAGATCAACGAGATCGCGGCGATTTACGATTGGGATATGGAGGTCAACACCACCGACCCCAGCTTCTACAAGTGGACCCAGTGGATTTTTGTCCAGATGTTCAAGAAGGGCCTCGCCTATGAGAAGGAGTTCCCGATCAACTGGTGCCCTTCCTGCAAGACGGGGCTTGCCAACGAGGAGGTTGTGAACGGCTGCTGCGAGCGCTGCGGCACAGAGGTGACGAAGAAGAACCTGCGCCAGTGGATGCTGAAGATCACGGCCTACGCGGAGCGCCTTCTGAACGACCTGGACAAGCTGGACTGGCCGGAGAAGGTCAAGAAGATGCAGACCGACTGGATCGGCAAGTCCTACGGCGCAGAGGTGGATTTCCAGGTAGAGGGAC
>CALWMI010000084.1 GCA_944381745.1 uncultured Lachnospiraceae bacterium
TTGCGTTCCTGCTGCGTTACTTTCACTCCACGTACGTCCAGTACGCGTCGTTCAAGTGCCTTGCACGAACGCAAATCATCACATTTTTGACTCTGCGACCTCAGCCCTAAGAATTTTGCCGGGTTTCTAGGCAGACGAAGGAGGCGTACTGGATGTACGCTGACTGAGGATAACGCAGAAAACCGGCAAAATTACAGGGCTGAGGCGTATTGCCCCTTGTACACCGACGCTAATGATGCCAGGGTCAAAAGGTCTAAGCCCACATGAGTTTTCTCATAAGTGGGTGAAAGGCCTTTTGACCCCAACATCATGATAAAAGTAGGATAACCGTCTTCGGCAAGGGGGGATTGGGATGAGACAGGACGGCGGGAAGCTGCCCGGCATGACGCTCCGGGAGAAGCAGGAGCAGTGGGAGGAAGTCTATTTCAGCCCCTATGCTTCCTTCAGCGCGCGTTCCAGAGGCCGTGACAGGCCGGAGCCGCCGTGCGATATACGGCCCGTCTACCAGAGGGACCGGGACCGCATCCTGCACTCCAAGTCTTTTCGGAGGCTGAAGCACAAGACGCAGGTGTTCCTGACGCCGGAGGGCGACCATTACCGTACTAGGCTGACCCACACGCTGGAGGTGTCCCAGAACGCCAGGACGGTGGCCAGGGCGCTTCGGCTGAACGAATCCCTGGTGGAGGCCATCGCCCTGGGGCATGACCTGGGGCATACCCCGTTCGGGCACGCGGGGGAGCGGATTTTGAACAAGCTGTGTGAAGGCGGGTTTGCCCACAATGTGCAGAGCGTCCGTGTAGTGGAGGTGCTGGAGAAGAAGGGGGAGGGGCTGAACCTGACCTGGGAGGTACGGGACGGCATTCTCAACCACTGTACAGCTGGGACTCCGCACACGCTGGAGGGGAAGATTGTCCGCTATTCGGATAAGATCGCCTATATCAACCATGACATTGACGATGCGATACGGGCGGGGATCCTGAAGGAAGCCGGCATACCGGCGGAATACCGGGAGGTGCTGGGAGGTTCCACGCGGGAGAGGCTCAACACGCTGATCCACGACGTGATTTTCAACAGCGAAGGCCAGCCGGATATCTGCATGTCGCCCCACATCGAGCATGCGATGCAGGGGCTGCGGCGCTTCATGTTTGAGCATGTGTATACGGACTCCATCGCCAAGCAGGAGGAGGGGAAGGCCCAGAGCATGCTGGAGGCGCTTTTCGACTACTACCTGCGGCATAAGGACAAGCTTCCGGAGGAATACCTGCATATGATGGAGAAGTACGGGCAGCCGCTGGACCGCACGGTGTGCGACTACATATCGGGGATGACGGATCAGTATGCCACCGCCAAGTTCCAGGAGGCCTATATCCCCAAATCCTGGAGCATTTAATTTGACAGCAAGGGAGGGAATGGACATATGCGGTATTCAGACGACCTGGTGGAAGAGGTGCGCTCAAGAAATGATATCGTAGATGTCATTTCCGGTTATGTGAAGCTTACAAGGAGGGGGAGCAACTATTTCGGGCTCTGCCCTTTTCACAGCGAGAAGTCCCCGTCCTTCTCCGTGACGCCGTCCAAGCAGATGTACTATTGCTTCGGCTGCGGGGCGGGGGGCAATGTGTTTACCTTTCTGATGGAGTATGAGAACTGCTCCTTCCCGGAGGCGCTGAAGACGCTGGCCGGCCGGGCGGGGATCTCCCTGCCGGAGCAGGAGTACTCGGAGGAAGAGAGAAGAAGGGCGGATGCGAAATCCCGCATCCTGGAGATGAACAAGCTGGCGGCGAAATATTACTACTATCTGCTGCGGACAAGCCAGGGGCGCACCGCCTATGAATATCTGAAGAAGCGGGGGCTGGACGACGATACCATAAAGAAGTTTGGCCTTGGCTATTCCAGCAAATACAGCGACGGGCTGTACCGCTACCTGAGGAAGCAGGGCTTCTCGGACGGGCAGCTTCGGGAGTCCGGGCTTGTCACAATGGATGAGAAGCACGGCGTGTACGATAAGCTCTGGAACCGGGTGATGTTTCCCATCATGGATGCGGGAAGCCGGGTGATCGGCTTCGGCGGCCGGGTCATGGGGGACGGGAAACCCAAATACCTCAACTCCCCGGAGACGGAGGCTTTCGACAAGAGCCGGAACCTGTACGGCCTGCATCTGGCCAGGCTTTCCAGGAAAGGCCATTTTATCCTGTGCGAGGGCTATATGGACGTGATCGCCCTGCACCAGGCGGGCTTTTCGGAGGCGGTGGCCTCCCTGGGGACGGCGCTGACCGCCAGACAGGCCCTGCTGGTCAAGCGCTACGTCAGCAAGGTGCTCTTGTGCTACGACAGCGACGAGGCGGGGCGCAAGGCGGCGCTGCGGGCGATCCCGATCCTGAAGGAGGCGGGGATATCCGCCCGGGTGATCGATATGCGGCCCTGGAAGGATCCGGATGAATTTATCAAGAACGAGGGGGCGGAGGCTTTCCAGGAGCGGATAGACGGCGCCCAGAACAGTTTCCTCTATGAGCTGTGGACGCTGGAGGACTCCTACGACCTGGCGGATCCGGAGGGGAAGACCGCCTTCCAGAATGCCTGCGCCATGCGCCTCCTGCAGTTTGAGGAGGAGCTGGAGAGGGAGAACTATATGCAGGCGGTGTCGGAGCGGTACCAGATCCCCTATGAGAGCCTGAAGCGGCGGGTGCAGGAGCTTGGCAACCAGGGTTATGTGCCGAAGGAGGCGCAGGAGGCCGGGAAGAAGGCTGAGCGGGAGCGGACGGCCAGAGAGCGGGAGGATGGCATGAGAAACTCCCAGAGGCTGCTCCTCACGTGGCTGGTGGAGATCCCGGGCCTGTATGGGCAGGTGAGAAGCTACCTGTCCTGGAAGGATTTTACAGAGCCGATGTGCCGGGAGTGCGCCAGGCAGCTGTTTGAGCAGCTGGAGGAAGGGCAGGCCAACCCGGCCAGGATTGTCAGCAGCTTCGAGAGCCAGGAGGAGCAGAAGGAAGCGGCGGCGCTTTTCAATAAGAGCCCCGGAGAACTGCCGTCCAAGGAGGCGCTGGAGAAGGCCGTGCTGGAGACGCTCCTCAAGGTGCTGGGCAGCAGCCTGGATCTGCGGGCGAAGGAGGCAGACACGTCCGATATCGGCGCTTTCCAGGAGATTATACGGGCCAGGCAGGAATTACAGAAATTGGAAAAATTGCATATTTCGATAGATTAGAGGACAGACTATAAACAATGTATGGAAGGATGGAACTTACATGGAAGAAAATGTAATGAAATTCGGAGACCGGCTAAAAGAGCTGCTAGCCATGGCCAAGAAGAAGAAGAACGTCCTGGAGTACCAGGAGATCAGCGACTTCTTTGCGGACATGGAGCTGGACGCCGATAAATTCGAGAAAATCCTGGATTTTCTCGAGGCCAACAACATCGATGTGCTCCGCATCACGGACAATGAGGACGACATCATCCTGGACGACGACGATGATGTGGATATGGAGCAGATCGACCTGAGTGTGCCCGACGGCGTCAGCATCGAGGACCCAGTCCGCATGTACCTGAAGGAGATCGGCAAGGTTCCCCTTCTGAGCGCGGAGGAGGAGATTGAGCTAGCCAAGCGGATGGAGCTGGGGGATGAGGACGCCAAGAAGCGTTTGGCAGAGGCGAATCTCCGGCTTGTGGTCAGCATCGCCAAACGCTATGTGGGCAGGGGCATGCTGTTCCTGGATCTGATACAGGAGGGCAACCTGGGGCTTATCAAGGCGGTGGAGAAGTTCGACTACCGCAAGGGATATAAATTTTCCACTTATGCCACCTGGTGGATCCGCCAGGCGATCACCAGGGCCATCGCTGACCAGGCGCGGACAATCCGTATCCCGGTGCACATGGTGGAGACGATCAACAAGCTGATCCGTGTGTCCCGGCAGCTGCTGCAGGAGCTGGGGAGAGAGCCCACGCCGGAGGAGATTGCCAAGGAGATGAATATGCCCGTGGAGCGGGTGCGGGAAATCCTAAAGATTTCCCAGGAGCCGGTGTCGCTGGAGACGCCCATCGGCGAGGAGGAAGACAGCCACCTGGGAGATTTTATCCAGGACGACAATGTGCCCGTGCCTGCGGACGCCGCCGCCTTCACCCTGCTGAAGGAGCAGCTGGTGGAGGTGCTGGGGACGCTGACCGAGAGGGAGCAGAAGGTGCTGTGCCTGCGGTTCGGACTGGAGGACGGCCGCGCCCGCACGCTGGAGGAAGTGGGCAAGGAGTTCAACGTCACGAGGGAGAGAATCCGCCAGATTGAGGCGAAGGCCCTGCGCAAGCTCCGCCACCCCAGCAGGAGCAGGAAGCTGCGGGATTATCTGGATTAAGGAGAGGGAACCATGCAGCTTTCAAAGCGCCTTTGTGCGGTGGCCAGCCTGGTACCCCAGGGGTGCCGCCTGGCGGACGTGGGGACAGACCATGGGTATGTGCCGATCTGGCTTGTCCGGCAGGGCAGGATTCCGTCGGCGATTGCGATGGACGTGAGGGAAGGCCCGCTGGAGAGAGCCAGGGAACATATCCGGGCGGCCCAGCTCACCGGCTACATAGAGGCCCGGCTGTCTGACGGGCTCTCAGCGCTCGCCCCGGGGGAGGCGGACTGCGTGCTGCTGGCCGGTATGGGCGGCCCCCTGATGGCCCGTATCCTGAAGGAAGCGGAAGAGAAATGGGATTCCATCGGCGTCTATGTGTTCCAGCCCCAGTCGGATCTGGGGCAGTTCCGCCGGTTTCTGGACGCCGCCGGATTTCGCATGACGGCGGAGGATATGGTGGAGGAAGATGGGAAATATTATCCGATGATGCGGGCTGTGCGGGGAGGCGCCGGTTATCGGAATGAGAGAGAGATAGACTTTTTGTTCGGGAGAGGCCTGCTGGAAGGGAGGCATCCGGTGCTGCGCAGCCTGCTTGAGCGGGAGAGGACTGCCTACGAGGAAATTGTACAGAAGCTGCGGCGGCAGGGCGGGCAGGAAGCGCGCACGGCGGAGCTTACGGCCTACCTGGACAGGATCAAGGAGGCGGAAGGCTGCTATGAAATGTAAGGAGATTATGGACAGGCTGGAGGGAAGGATCCCGCCTGCCTATGCGGAGGAGTGGGACAATGTGGGGCTCCTGGCGGGAAGCCCGGACAGGGAAGTACACAAGATCTATGTCTCCCTGGATGCGTCGGACAGAGCGGTGGAGGAGGCGGTGCGGCTGCGGGCAGATATGCTGGTCACGCACCACCCCCTTCTGTTTTCGCCGGTGAAGCGGGTGACAGACGAGGACTTTGTGGGGAGACGCCTGATCAAGCTCCTGCAGGCAGGCATATCCTACTACGCGATGCATACAAATTATGATGTGGCGGTGATGGCGGACGCCGCCGCCCGGAGGATGGGGCTTCAGGGCGCGGAGGCTCTGGAGGTCACCTGTATCACAGACGAGGGCGAGGGCGGCTTTGGCAGGGTTGGGCGCCTGGCGGAGCCGGTTTGCCTGCAGGATTACGCCGCCCAGGTGAAGGAGATTTTTGGCCTGCCCTCCGTCACGGTATACGGAGATCCGGGGAAGGCCGTCCTGCGCGTGGCGGTATGCCCGGGCTCCGGCAAGAGCTTTCTGGGCACGGCGGTACAGTCGGGAGCCGACGTGTATGTGACCGGGGACATCGACTACCACACCGGCGTTGACGCGGTGGCCAGAGGGATTGCGGTGATCGATGCCGGGCACTACGGGGTGGAGCACATCTTTATCCAGGATGCCGCCGCTATTTTGGCCGGGCTTGTGGAGCCGGACGTGGAGATTATAAAGGAAGAGATTGTCCACCCGTATTTTGCGGTGTGAGAGGAAATGGATTGCCACCCGTATTTTGCGGTGTGAGAGAAAACGGATTGCCACCCGTATTTTGCGGTGTGAGAGAAAATGGATTGTCCATCCCTATTTTGCAGAGTGGAGGAGAAGAGTCTATGGGAATGCTGAATATCCGTATCGAGGGGGAGGAGCGGCAGGTTCCGGAGGGGACGCCGCTCAAGGAGCTGGCGGGGGAATACCAGGAGTGCTACGACAATGATATTTTGCTGGCCCTGCTGAATAACCGCCTGGTGGAGCTGAAGAAGAGCCTCACCGAGGGCGGCGACCTGCATTTTATCACCGCCCGGGAAGAGGCGGGGATGAACACCTACCGGAGGAGCGCCACGCTGCTGATGGTGAAGGCGGTGTTTGACGTGGAGGGCAAGGACGTGGTGGACCGGCTCTTTGTGCATTTCTCCCTGAGCAGGGGGCTGTACTGCACGATTGAAGGGATGCCCATCACGCAGGAGTTCTTAAGCCGGGTGGAGGCCCGGATGAGGAAGCTGGCGGAGGAGGCCAAGCCCATCGGCAAGCACTCCCTGAACACGACGGAGGCCATCCGCAGGTTTCAGCGCCACGGTATGGACGACAAGGTCAAGCTGTTCAACTACCGGAGGGTGTCCCGGGTGAATGTGTACAACCTGGGCAGGCTGGAGGACTATTTCTACGGCTATATGGTTCCGGACACTTCCTATATCAAATATTTTGCCCTGTTCCCCTATGACGAGGGCTTTGTCCTGCAGCTCCCGGTGAAGAAGGATCCGAAGGTGATCCCTCCTTTTGAGCCGCAGCACAAGCTGTTCCAGGTGCTGAAGGAGTCGTCCAGCTGGGGAGAGATGCTGGGGCTTCACACGGTGGGGGATTTGAATGACTGCATTACCAAGGGGCAGATCGGGCAGATGATCCTTGTACAGGAGGCGCTGCAGGAGATGAAGATCGGCGAGATTGCCCAGACGATTGCAGAGCGCCCGGACGTGAAGTTTGTGATGATCGCAGGCCCGTCCTCCTCAGGCAAGACCACATTTTCCCATAGGCTGTCCATCCAGCTCATCGCCCACGGGATGAAACCCCATCCCATCGCGGTGGACAATTATTTTGTCAACCGGGAGGATACGCCCCTGGATGAGTTCGGCAACCGGGATTACGAGTGCCTGGAGGCCATCGATGTGGAGGGCTTCAATTCGGATATGGAGAGGCTCCTGGCGGGCGAGACGGTGGAAATCCCAGAGTTTAACTTCAAGACGGGCAAGCGGGAGTACAAGGGGAACTTCCTGAAGCTTGGGAAGGACGACGTGCTGGTGATCGAGGGCATCCACTGCCTGAACGATCAGCTGTCCTACCGGCTGGCCAAGGAACACAAGTTCAAGATCTATATCAGCGCCCTGACGCAGCTGAATATCGACGAGCATAACCGGATCCCCACGACGGACGGGAGGCTGATCCGCCGGATGGTGCGGGATGCCCGGACGCGGGGAACCTCCGCCAAGAATACGATCGCCATGTGGCCGTCCGTGCGGAGAGGGGAGGACCGCAACATCTTCCCTTACCAGGAGGACGCGGATGTGATGTTCAACTCCGCGCTGATCTATGAGCTGGCGGTGCTCAAGCAGTACGCGGAGCCAGCGCTGTTCGGCATCGGCAAGGAGGAGCCGGAGTATCAGGAAGCCAAGCGCCTGCTGAAATTCCTGGACTACTTTATCGGCGTCCCCAGCGAGGAGGTGCCGAAGAATTCCCTTCTCAGGGAGTTCCTGGGCGGAGGCTGCTTCCGCGTATAAGACCACATAAGAGGAGTTACGGAGATGTTGGAGAGGATTGAGCGGTACCAGAGACAGATCGGGCAATACCGGAAGGGGATCACGGCGGCATTTTTCGCCGTGATTCTTCTGCTGGGCGTTTTCCTGGCGAAGGATTACGGGATGCCCTGGGACGAGGAGACAGAATTTGGGATCCTGTCGGCGAACCTGAAGGAATATGCCAGGCTCCTGCAGGGGGAGGACAGCGATTTCGTCCGCTGGGCGGACGAGAGAGGGATTGTCTATATCTCGGAATATATGGAGAAAGATCACGGCCAGTCGGCCTACTATCCGATCACGCCCCTGTTTGTAAAATATTCCTATGAGGACAATACGCGGGCGCTGAGCCTGACGTGGCACATCCACACGTTCCTCGTGTGTTTCCTAGGGATGCTCGCCCTGTACGGGACGGTGCGGCGGCTCACGGGGAGGAGGATCTACGGGATGATGGGCTGCCTTATGTGGTGGCTGAGCCCGCGGATATTTGCAGACAGCTTCTATAATAATAAGGATATGATGTTCGCGGCCTTTGTGCTGATCGTCCTGTACTTTGCCCTGCGTTTTATCGAGGAGCGGAAGATCCGCCACGCCGTCCTGCTGGGAATCACCGGCGCCTTCGCCTCCAACACCCGGGTTTTAGGATTCTGGCTGCTGGGGCTTACAGGCCTTCTGTACCTGATCATCCTGACGGTGAAGAAGGAATGGAGCCGTCGGAATTTCCTGCTGGGCCTGGGGGTTGTGGCAAGCTTTGCCCTCTCCTTCCTGGCCATCACGCCGGCCACCTGGCCGTCTGTCGTGGAATACTTCCAGTACGTGGTGTCCAACTCCATGAATTTCGTCCGCTGGGAGGGCTCGCTCATGTACCAGGGGGAGATGTTCGGCAACTCCTTCCGCACGCTGCCCTGGCATTACCTGCCGGTGCTGATCTTCCTCACAAGCCCGGTGTTCGTCCTCATCCTGATGGCGGCAGGCAACGTGCTCACCGGCTTTGACTTCCTGCGGCCAAAGCGTATCCTGGACGGCCCGGCAAAATACTATGTGCTGATGTTCGTCTTTGTCTGGCCGGTGCTGGCCTACACGATCGTGCGGGATCCCGTTATCTACAATGGGTGGAGGCATTTCTACTTTATCTACGGCCCCTTCGTCATCATGGGGATGCGGGCGTTTGCGGCGCTGTCCGGGAGCCGGCAGAAATTTGTGCGCATAGCCAGCCGCGCGGCGGCTGCCATCCAGCTGGTGTGCATGGCGGTGGTCATTGTGCTGGCCCACCCCAACGAGTTCGGCTACTACAACATCCTCTCCGGGGGCAATGTGGAGGAGAAGTACGAGCTGGACTACTGGAATGTGTCGGCTCTCTCCTGCCTGCGGGGGGTGTTGGAGAAGGCAGACCCTGCGCCGGGGGAATCCATCGTCATCGGCTCCTACGAGGGCTACAGCTACGCCGGCATCTACCGGGCCTACAAGCTGCTCACGGACGAGGAGAAGGCGCAGGTGGTGCTCCTGCCGGAGGACACGTACCTGGAGGCGGATTACCTCTTTGTGAACCCGACGTACCGGGAGATCACGGAGAAGCGCTATGAGATGAGGCTGGGGGGCTATGAGCCCTTCGACTACGAGGGTTGGGGGGAGCTCTTCTACACGGAGAACTGCCTGGCCAACCGGCTGTATCTGGTGTATCAGAATAAGGATTTGCTGTGAGGCGCTGGGAATCCTGACACCGCTGCGAAGCCAGAGGTTGCCTTTTGGCCGCAAATATGCTAAAATCGCTAGCGAGAGTAAAGGGGATGGCCGCGGGCGGCAGGCCGAAAGGTGCCGTCTGAGGAAAGTCCGGGCTTCACAGGGCAGGATGCCGGATAACGTCCGGTGGAGGCGACTCCAAGGAAAGTGCAACAGAAATATACCGCCAGGGCGACCTGGTAAGGGTGGAAGGGCGGTTTAAGAGACCACCGCCCGCCTGGCAACAGGCGGGGCACATGTAAACACCATCCGAAGCAAGACCGAATAGGAGGCGGTACGGCGGCCCGCCGTGCCTCCAGGTGGGTTGCTTGAGACCGGCGGCGACGCCGGCCCGAGATAGATGGCCATCCAAGACAGAACCCGGCTTACACCTTTACTCTTTTTATTATTTTTATAATTCTTTTTTGCTGTCCTTTTGCATTTGCAGATAGAAGGGGCAGCTTTTTTGTGCTATGATAAAAGAAATTGATGTGTATTGGGAGGTAAGAAACATGAAGATTGAACAAGTTTATGCCCTGTATTTCAGCCCGACAGGCAATGCCAAGGCGGTGGCCTGCCGTATCGCCGGGAAGCTGGCGGAGGAGCTTGGCGTGCCCTGCAGGGAAATCCCCTGGACGACGCCGAAGGAGAGGACAGAGCAGAGTTTCAAGGAGACCGACCTGGTGGTGGTGTGCGGGCCGACCTATGCTGGCAAGCTGCCCAACAAGATTCTGCCGGATTACCAGGAGAAGCTTCACGGGGGCGGAGCGCTGGCTGTGGCGGCGGTGACCTACGGCAACCGTTCCTTCGACAATTCCCTGGCGGAGCTGTGCGCGGTGCTGGAGGCAGGGGGCTTCCACACGGTGGCGGGAGGAGCCTTTGTGGGTACCCACGCCTTTACGGACGTGCTGGCGCCCGGGCGGCCTGGAGAGGAGGATCTGGCCGGGCTTGACGCCTTTGCCGGGAAGATTGCGGATAAGGTGAGAAATGCCGGGGAGATCCCAGCCCCGGTTGTCGTGCAGGGAGATGCTGCGGCACCGTACTATGTGCCCAAGGGCGTGGATGGGCAGCCGGCGAAGTTCCTGAAGGCCAAGCCCCAGACCCACGCGGATCTGTGCGTCAAGTGCGGCCTGTGCGCCCGGAACTGCCCGATGGGCTCCATCGACCTTTCCGATCCGCTGCAGGTACCCGGCATATGCATCAAGTGCCAGAGCTGTGTGCGCAAATGTCCGCGCCACGCGAAATATTTTGACGACCCGGCTTTCCTGTCCCATGTGCAGATGCTGGAGCAGAATTTTGCGCGCAGGGCGGAGAACTATACGGCTCTGTAACGAGCGCGCCTGCATCCGAAAGGGGATACTGGAGGATTTCCTGAGGAAGCATAGGGCGGAGGTGCGTATGTCAATTCTGGAATATTATGATGAAGAGCTTCATATGAGGACGATGAAGGAAATCTATACTGCGGAGGGATATGCAGAAGGACGCGCAGAAGGCCTCACAGAGGGCCTGCGAAGAGGCGTTGTGAATCTGATGGCGAAATTTGGTCCGCTGCCGGAGAAGGTGAAGATACAGATTGAGGAGCAGGACGATCCGAATGTGCTGCTGCGCTGGCAGAATGCGGCTGTGGATGCGCAGAGTCTGGACGCCTTCCTGCGGGCAGCAGGGGATTTGGACACACCCAGCGGCGAAAAGGACTTGGGCACATCCCGCAGCGGAAAGGATTGACTTCCGCGCCTATATGAAATATAATGAGGAAGCGTGATGAGAAAGCGGCATGAAGCCGCCAGGGACGGCGCAGAAGCGCCGGTTATGAAATTTTGGCAGTGCTGGCGCACGGGAGTCTGCCGTCCGGCGCTGGGCAGTTATCGAGTAATTTTATGTTGTGACAAGAGTATGCTTGAGAAGGCACACAAACCCTCAGAAGAGGATTTCTGCGCCTTCTTTTTTTGCCGCCGCAGGACTGCGGCGGGACGGGCGTACAGCCTTAGATGGAGGAAATCTATGACGTTACAGGATTTTTTTGCAGTTTGCCCGGAGGCTGCCGTGGCTTTCTCCGGCGGCGTGGACTCGGCGTATCTGCTCTATGCGGCGGGACGGTATGCCAGGAGAGTGCGGGCCTACTATGTACAGTCGGCGTTCCAGCCTGCTTTTGAGCGGGAGGATGCCAGGCGGCTGGCTGGGGAGCTGGGCGTGGATATGCGGCTCCTGACGCTGGACGTGCTGGCAGTCCCAGGGGTTCGGGAGAATCCCCCGGATCGTTGCTATCACTGTAAGAAGGCGATTTTTGCTGCCATCCGGGAAGCGGCGGCCGCAGACGGCTTTTCTGTCGTGGTGGACGGCACGAACGCTTCGGATGACGCCGGGGACCGCCCGGGAATGCGGGCGCTGGGGGAGCTGGATGTACGCTCGCCGCTGCGGGAATGCGGGCTGACGAAGGAGGAGATCCGCCGCCTTTCCAGGGAGGCGGGGCTGTTCACCTGGGACAAGCCGGCCTACGCCTGCCTGGCCACCAGGATTCCCGCCGGGGAGGTTCTCACGGGAGAAAAGCTGCATGCCACGGAGGAAGCGGAGGCTTACCTGTCTTCCTTGGGATTTACGGATTTCCGCATCCGCTCCCAGGAGGGGAACGCCAGGATCCAGCTGCCAGAGGCACAGCTTTTACGCCTGGTGGAGCGGCGGGAGGAGATCCTGAAGAATTTGAAGAGACTTTATAGAACGGTATCGCTGGATTTGGAGGTGCGAGGATGAGCGAGGATATGAGGAAGCTGCTGGAGGGCGTACGGGATGGGTCAGTTTCGGTTGAGGAGGCCGCCCTGAAGCTGAAGCTGCAGCCCTTTGAGGATATTGGCTACGCCAAGGTGGATTTGCACCGGAAGGTGCGCCAGGGAGCGGCGGAGGTGATCTACGGGGCCGGCAAGACGCCGGAGCAGATCATTGGGATCGCAGAGGTGATGAGGAGAAACGGGCAGGGCACCATCCTGATTACCCGGCTGTCGGAGGAGGCCGCCAAGGCTGTAGATGAAAAATGTCCGCTTACCTATTACAAGGAGGCCCGCTGCGGCGTGGCGGGGGAGATGCCGGAGGCGGACGGCAAGGGAAAAATCGTGATCGCCACCGGAGGAACCAGCGATATCCCGGTGGCTGAGGAGGCCGCCGTCACCGCTGAGGTGCTGGGCAATGAGGTGACCAGGCTCTACGACGTGGGGGTGGCAGGGCTGCACCGGACGCTGGCCCACCTGGACGATATCATGAGCGCCAGCGTGATCATTGTCATCGCCGGGATGGAGGGGGCGCTATCCAGCGTCATCGGCGGCCTTGCGGACTGCCCGGTGGTGGCCGTCCCCACCAGCGTGGGATACGGCGCCTCCTTCGGCGGGCTTTCCGCGCTGCTGTCCATGCTGAATTCCTGCGCCAGCGGCGTGGCAGTGGTCAATATCGATAACGGCTTTGGCGCTGGGTATTTTGCCAGCATGATTAACCATAGATAACAGGAGGAAGAAAATGCGTACATTATATTTGGACTGTGGGATGGGAGCCGCAGGGGACATGCTTGCGGCGGCCCTGCTGGAGCTGCTGCCGGATCCTGACAGCTTTGTGGAGGAATTAAACGCCCTGGGCATCCCAGGCGTACATTTTAGCAGGGAGGCGTCTGTCAAATGCGGGATTACCGGCACGCACCTGGCTGTGACCGTTGACGGGCAGGAGGAGGAGAGCCAGGATTTCCACGGAAACGGCCACGCGCACGGGCCTCTTCATGAACATATACATGGGCA
>CALWMI010000085.1 GCA_944381745.1 uncultured Lachnospiraceae bacterium
GAACAGCCCGTATTCGACAGTGTGGACGCGCTGTTTGCAAAATTGGAGGCGGATTGATGGCCTACCAGTTTACTTTTACCAAACGGTTAAGGGCAACACTTTAAGGACCTAAGCGCACAGGAGAAAAAGCAGCTTCAAAACAAGTTGCAGCTTTTAGCTGAAAATCCCATGCACCCATCCTTACGCGCCAAGCGCATCCAGGGCACCAAGGATTTGTTTGAGTGCAGCGTCAATATGGACATCCGCATTATCTGGTACTATGAGGGCGACAAAATGATTCTCCTCATTGATGTGGGGCACCATGATATTTTAGACCAGTTGTAAGAGCAGTGGCGGCGTTTACTTATGGTAGGCGCCGCCTATATTTTCTCCAGGGCCTGACCAATATCTCCGTTGATACAGACCGACCGCGCTGCGATCTCCCGGGGAGCAAACGCCTCTCCCTGGTTGAGACAGGCATAAACTGCCTTTGGATTCTCATAGGTCATCTGCCAGAAAGGATACTTGATAATGCCGGGGGTGTTATGTTTATTGCGCGCCAAAAATGAAATCATTTAAACCCTGTAAAGCAAGAATCGGCCTTATTTGCAGCCTTTTCCTTTGCCGGAAGTCTGGCAATCTCAATCATTTTCTCTTCCTCCTCTGCAGATCTCTTTAATCACAGTGTAAATCCAATCCGTCGCTTCGGCCCCTTCTGCAAGAAGTGCTGCCTTTTCATCTTCATTCAGCCGGCGGGAAAGCACCCGTATTGTTTTTTCGTCCACATTTTCTTTTCCCAGGGTCTTTAACGCCTGGATCACCAGGATCGTCATAGGCGACAGGCCCGTGACCTCCTTATTAGTCCGATGCTTAAATTCAATCTTTGTCTTATCCCATTCATAGGTTTTATAGGGTCCGTCACTGATATAGGACCATACTGCCGTTACCTGGGTAGACAGCCCCAGCATATTTAATGCGGTATCTCCACAGGGAGCGATCGTCCAATGATAGCATCTCGCCAGTGCTTTGGCAACCGCATCCGGATCCGCCGCCACATATTCCCCAAGGAGCTTGCTGAATTTCGGCTTTTCAAAGACGCCTTTCAAAACACGCCGGAGCATCCCAGCCTGCACAAACCGGTTCAGGTTCCTGCGTATGGTCTCGCTGTCTGCCACATCCGCAAAATCGGAAACAATAAAAATCGTGCCGTCAGGAGCCGCACCAATGCGGTTTTGAATCTCTTTCGCATAACCGTTTGCCATGCGTATCGCCTCCTTTTGTCCTGTTTATTATATATTATTCAGGACAAAAAAGCAATAGACCTGTCCCTTTTCCTAAAGGGTTCCCAAGAAAAGACTTCTCCATACATCATAGCAAGACAAAGCATGCTATGCGTAGTTACCGCAAAGAAACTAATGGGATAAAATGGAGGTGAAATGCTATATGCAGCAGATAAAAGAGTTGCCCGCCTGCCCGGTAGAGACAACGCTGATGTTGATTGGGGACAAATGGAAAGTCCTGATCCTGCGTGACCTCCTGCCCGGTACAAAACGGTTTGGAGAGTTAAAGAAATCCATCGGCAGCGTGTCCCAGAAGGTGCTGACCGCCCAGCTTCGAGATATGGAAGAAAAGGGCCTTGTCAACCGCCAGGTGTACGCAGAAGTGCCGCCACGGGTGGAGTACAGCCTGACCGATTTGGGGAAAAGCCTGAAACCGATTCTGGATGCCATGTGGACATGGGGGAAGGCTACCAAGCACAGAACAGCCAGACCGAATAAAAAAGTGTGCGCTCCGGCGCACACTCGCGCCGGAGCGCGGTTGCGTTAGCAACCAATTTCCTTAAGCGCGGAGTGCGCATCCACAGCGGAGCGTTTTTATTTAATAGGGAACGAAGTTTCCTATTAAATAAAAAATTTTGGAGGAAGCAGTTCGCCTGCTTCCTCCAAATGTTATTCAACGCTTATTTCACCGCAGCCGTGCCAGATCACTCCAGCTCGAAGGCTCCTGTGTAGAGCTGATAATACTTACCCTTCTCCTCCAGCAGCTTCTCATGGCTTCCTCTCTCGATAATCCTTCCATGATCCAGCACCATGATGACGTCCGAGTTGCGGACGGTGGAAAGCCTGTGGGCGATGACAAACACTGTCCTGCCCTCCATCAGCGCATCCATACCCCTCTGGACAATGGCCTCTGTCCTCGTATCGATGGAGGAGGTGGCCTCATCCAGGATCATCACCGGCGGGTCAGCCACAGCCGCCCGGGCAATGGACAGCAGCTGCCTCTGCCCCTGGGACAGGTTGGCTCCGTTGCTCTCCAGCATGGTGTTGTAGCCTTCCGGAAGCCTGGTGATATAGTCGTGGGCTCCCGCCAGCTTGGCAGCCGCGATGCACTCCGCATCCGTGGCATCCAGCTTGCCGTAGCGGATATTGTCCATCACCGTCCCGGTGAACAGGTTGGTATCCTGCAGAACCATGCCCAGGGAGCGCCTCAGGTCCGCCTTCTTAATCTTGTTGATATTGATCCCATCGTAGCGGATCTTGCCGTCCGCGATGTCGTAGAACCGGTTGATCAGGTTGGTGATCGTCGTCTTGCCAGCTCCGGTGGCGCCCACGAAGGCCACCTTCTGCCCAGGCTCCGCATAGAGCGTGATGTTGTGGAGCACCGTCTTGCCGGGCTCATATCCGAAATCCACATCCTCCAGCCGCACATCGCCCTGGAGCTTCGTGTAGGTAATCGTCCCGTCCTCGTGGGGGTGCTTCCACGCCCAGACGCCTGTGCGCTCACTGCACTCCTTGAGCTCCCCGTCCTTCTCCGTGGCGTTGACCAAGGTTACATAGCCCTCGTCCGCCTCCGGCTGCTGGTCGATCAGCTCAAAAATCCTCTCCGCGCCTGCCAGTCCCATGACCACCGAGTTCACCTGGTTGGACACCTGGCTGATGTTGCCGGCGAACTGTTTCGTCATGTTCAGGAACGGCACCAGGATGCTGATGCCCATGGGGATCCCGGAGATGCTCACGTTGGGCGCGCCCGCCAGGAGCAGGACGCCGCCGAACAGCGCCACCACCACATAGAGGACATTGCCGATATTCACCAGGATCGGCATCAGCATGTTGGCAAATTTGTTCGCCGTCTGTGCGTCCTCAAAGAGCGCCTCGTTGATCTTGTCGAAATCCGCCTTGCTCTCCTCCTCGTGGCAGAACACCTTGATGACCTTCTGGCCATTCATCATCTCCTCCACGAATCCCTCTTCCTTGCCGATGGAGATCTGCTGCCGCAGGAAGTACCGGGCGGAGTTGCCTCCCACCTTCTTCGTGACAGAGATCATCAGGAAGACGCCCAGCAGGATGAGCAGCGTCATCCACAGGCTGTAGTAGAGCATGATGCAGAACACCGTGCACACGGTCACCGTGGATATCATCAGCTGCGGGAAGCTCTGGGAAACCATCTGCCGCAGCGTGTCGATATCGTTCGTATAATAGCTCATGATATCCCCGTGGTTGTGGGTGTCAAAATATTTGATCGGAAGATCCTGCATGCCGTTAAACATCTTCTCACGCAGCTTCTTCAGGAAGCCCTGGGTGATGATGGCCATCATCCGGGTAAAAGCCAGCGCCGCGGAGATGGACAGCACATACAGGACGATCAGGGTGCACACCAGCTTCACGATCTGGCCGCTGACCGCCGCCCAGTCGCCCGCCTGCCAGCTCTGCTCCACGATGGCGATAATGTTCTGCATGAACACCGCCGGGATGGAACTCACCACCGCGCTGAAAATAACGCACACGACCACCACCGGCATCATCACCGGATAGAATTCAAACAGCGTATGGATCAAACGCTTCATTGTCCTTCCCATGGACCGCTTGCCCAGGGTGTCCTTCTTGCCTGCTGCCTTACTCATCCTGATCACCTGCCTTATTCTGGGAGGTATATACCTCGCGGTAAATATCGCTGGTCTCCAAAAGCTCCTTGTGCGTGCCGCAGGCCACAATCCTGCCCGCATCCATCACCAGGATCCGGTCCGCATCCTCCACGGACGCCGTCCTCTGGGCGATGATAATCTTCGTCGTCTCGGGGATGAACTCCCGGAAAGCCTTGCGGATGAGGGCATCCGTCTTCGTATCCACCGCGCTGGTGGAATCGTCCAGAATGAGGATCTTCGGCTTCTTCAGCAGCGCCCTGGCGATGCAGAGCCTCTGCTTCTGGCCGCCGGAGACGTTCGTCCCGCCCTGCTCAATATAGGTGTCGTATCCCTGGGGGAACTGGCTGACGAACTCATCCGCCTGCGCCAGGCGGCAGGCCTCCACCAGCTCCTCGCCCGTGGCCTCCTTGTTGCCCCAGCGCAGGTTATCCTTGATGGTGCCGGAGAAGAGGATATTCTTCTGCAGCACCACAGCCACCTGGTTGCGGAGCACTTCCATATCATACTCCCGGACATCGATGCCGCCCACGCGGACAGTTCCCTCCGTGGCGTCGTACAGCCTGGAAATCAGCTGGATCAGCGTCGTCTTGGAGGAACCGGTGCCGCCGATGATGCCGATCGTCTCGCCGGAGCGGATATGGAGGTCAATGTCCGACAGCGCCATCTTCTCCGCCTTGGCAGAATATTTGAAGCTTACGCCGTCGAAATCGATGGAGCCGTCCGGCACATCCATCACCGGATGGGACGGGTTGGTGATCGCGCTCTTCTCCTTGAGCACCTCCACGATTCTCTCCGCCGACTCTCCCGCGATGGTAATCATGACAAATACCATGGACAGCATCATCAGGCTGCTCAGGATCTGGAAGCTGTAGGTCAGCAGCGAGGAGAACTGTCCCACATCCAGGTCAAGCCCTCTGGAGGTGATAATGGTGTAGGAACCGAAGTAGAGGACGAAGATCATGACCACATACATGCAGAACTGCATCAGCGGGTTGTTGAACGCCAGGAGCTTCTCTGCCCTCGTGAAATCATGGCACACATCCTCGGCAGCCCTTCCGAATTTCTCCTTCTCGTACTCCTCCCGCACATAAGCCTTCACCACGCGCATGCCCTTGACATTTTCCTGGATGGAATTGTTCAGGGCGTCGTATTTACGGAAAACCTTGCGGAACAGCGGCATGGTCATTCGGATAATAGAAAACAGGCCGATTCCCAGCACCGGTATCACCAGCAGGAAGATCGCCGCCATCTTCCCTCCCATGATGAACGCCATCGCGAAGGCGAACACCAGCATCAGCGGGCAGCGGATCGCCAGACGCACCAGCATCATATAGGCCAGCTGCACGTTCATCACGTCCGTGGTCATCCTCGTCACAAGGGACGCGGTGGAAAATTTGTCAATGTTCTGGAAAGAAAAGCCCTGGATATTATAGAACATATCCTTCCTCAAATTCTTGGCAAAGCCGCAGGACGCCGTCGCGCAGTAATTGCCGGCCATCGCGCCGCAGAACAGCGACAGCCCCGCCATAATCACCAGCGCCGCCCCATACTGTACAATCACCCCGAATTCGCATCCTGCCTTGATCTGGTTCACAAGCTGAGCCGTCACAAAGGGAATGATGCATTCCAAGATGACTTCCAGAGAGACGAACGCTGGAGCCATCAGAGAAGGCTTCTTGTATTCCCTGATACTCTTTGCAAGCTCTCTCAGCATAATTTCTCATTCCTCCCTGTTTCCGATAGTCCGAAGGACTTTCCCGTTGTGGCAAAAAATAAACGAGTGCTGCCGTGTCTGGTATCACTCATTTATTTCTTATTACTATGTACAGTAGTTTATTATACACAATTATTAAATTTATTACAAGTGACTTTTTTTCTAAAGTGGGAGAGCTTTTTTTCCTTTTTGTACGGGCAAATTCCCCAATTCTAAACTGCGCGGCTCCTGTCAGTCCACGCTCGTATCCGTCACGATAATCTCGTAATCGTCAAACAGAACAGGCTCGTACTGCGCATCCGTGGGCGCGTCAAATTCCACGGCGGCAGTGTCCTTCAAATCATACAGGTAATTGGTATCATATCCCACTGCCTGCCCAGCCTGGTAATACACGCACACCAGGTCCAGACTTCTGATCTCCTGGTTCATCCCGTTCGTCAGAGCCGCTACAACACCTCCAGCTGACGCCAGATTGGATTCTATGGAAATCTGGGCGGCATAATTTTCATAGCTGCTCTCCTCCACATTTACCGTGATGTCGTAATCTGCGTAGGGCACAAGATTGCCCTCCGGATCCCGGGGCAGCTGCACAGATGCCACATTCTTCCCTCCCGGCGGGCAGCACTGCACATAGGCATCTTCCACCGACAGCATCGTTCCTGCCTCGTCGCGGAAGAGCACGCTGATCTCCAGCCGGTAACCCTGGGCGTTGCCGTTCTCCAGCACCAGCAGCAGCTCCCGGGGCAGGCCATAGGCCTGCCAGGTTACCGCCTCCGCCGGATCTGGCCCTTCATCCTCCGTCTCCTGTGCCTCTTCCTCCTCTGCCCAGCCCTCATATTCCTCGCCGTATTCGTCTCCCGAGGCATACTCGTCATCGCTGCTGTCCGATCCGCCGGTCATGTGCGTTGCAAAGAGGACAGGGAATACGCTCATAACTAAAATGAAAATGATCAGCGCAGCCAGGCAGCCGCCCCGGCCGCCCTTCCGCCTCCTGTCCTGCGGATCCGGCGGGATATTCCCGCCTGCGCAGGCGCCATCCTCCCCTCTGTACGCCTGGTACGCCCAGGGATCCACCCTCCCTGGATCGTCGTCCTGAAAATGATAGCCCTGGCTTGAATCGTTCCTGTCCTGCATATACCCTCTCCTCCATTCCTCTTCTTCTATCCGAATGTCTAAATAGTATAATACAGATGTTCCTCGCCCGCTACCTTGCTCTTGTATCATTCATGTAAAATCCATGCAAAGAAGGCGTTCCTCTTATTCCATATTCGTGTACCCCATCAGGTACCCGTCCACCTCCCTGGCGCAGGCGCGCCCCTCTGCGATGGCCCACACCACCAGGGACTGGCCGCGGCGCATATCCCCTGCGGCGAACACCTTCTCCCGGCCTGTGCGGTGGGTGCCGTCCCCGGTCTTCGCCGTGTGCCTCTCGGTGAGCGCCACGCCGAAGGCCTCGGCCGCATAGCTCTCGCAGCCGTTAAAGCCTGCGGCGATCAGCAGCATATCTGCGGGGATCTCCTGCTCAGTCCCCGGCACCTGCTCAAGCTTCCCGTCCCGGAAAGCCGCCTGCACTGTGCGCACCGCCGTGAGCTGCCCTTCCTTGTCTGTGACCAGGGCCTGCACCGTCGTCTCATAGACGCGGGGATCCTGTCCAAAGAGGGCAATGGCCTCCTCCTGCCCATAGTCGGTCTTGCACACCCTGGGCCACTCCGGCCAGGGGTTGGACTGCGCCCTCTCGTCCGGCAGCTTCGGCATCATCTCCAGCTGGACGACGGAGGCGGCGCCGTGGCGGATGCAGGTGCCCACACAGTCGTTGCCGGTGTCCCCGCCGCCCACAATCACCACGCGTTTCCCCGCAGCGCTGATATAGTCTCCCCCGTCGGGAAGGATTCCCTCCCTGGCGTCCTCCGACGCCTCCAGCAGGCATCGGGTCGTGGATGCCAGGAAGTCCACCGCAAAATAGACGCCCTTGGCCTGCCGGTTCTCCGCCGCCAGATCCCTGGGCTCCCCCGCGCCGCAGCAGAGCACCACCGCGTCGTACTGCTCCAGGATACTCCCGGCATCCACCGTTCTTCCCACATCCGCGCCGGTCACAAAGCGGATGCCCTCCTCCTGCATCAGCCGGATCCGGCGGTTCACAACCCGCTTCTCCAGCTTCATGTTGGGAATGCCGTACATCAGCAGGCCTCCCGGCCGGTCAGCCTTCTCGTACACCGTCACCTCATGCCCTCTCCGGTTCAGGCGGTCTGCCGCCGCCAGGCCGGCAGGGCCGCTGCCGATGACAGCCACCCGTTTCCCGGAACGCACCTTCGGCGTCCGGGGCTTCATATCCCCGGAGGCGAAGGCCGCCTCAATGACGAACAGCTCGTTCTCCCGCACCGTCACCGGGTCGCCGTCCATCCCGCAGATACACGCCTTCTCGCACAGAGCCGGGCACACCCTTCCGGTAAACTCCGGGAAATTCCCCGTCTTCAGAAGCCGGGACAGAGCGTGGGAAACATTGCCGTTATAGATCTCATCGTTCCACTCTGGGATTAAGTTGTGCAGCGGGCAGCCCGTCACCATCCCGTGAAGCGTCATCCCGGACTGGCAGAACGGGACGCCGCAGTTCATGCAGCGCGCTCCCTGCCTGCGCCGCTCCTCCACGGACAGCGGCGGATGGAACTCACGGAAATGCTTGATGCGCTCCTTCGGCTCGCACGCCTGGCTGTCCACTCTCCCATAATCCAAAAAACCTGTCGCTTTTCCCATGATCTCCCTCCTTATCCCTTCTGAACCTCATAGAACGCTTCCAGCGCCGCCTCGTCGTGGGACAGCCCCTTCTCTTCATAGCGGCTGATCGCCGTCAGCATCCGCTGGTAATCATTCGGCACGATCTTCTTGAAGAACGGGAGATAGGCGCCAAAATCCTCCAGGATCTTCCCTGCAAGCTTCGACCCAGTGGCTGCGGCATAGTCCTTCAGGATTGCCTTCAGCTCCACAATGTCGTGTTTCTCCGTCACCTCGTACATGGTGACCATCTCCTTGTTCATCCTGCGGTACAGCGTGTGGCTCCTGTCCAGCACATAGGCGATGCCCCCGCTCATGCCAGCCGCGAAGTTCTTGCCGGTCTTCCCAAGGATGACGGCCCTTCCGCCGGTCATATACTCCAGCCCGTGGTCGCCGCAGCCCTCCGCCACGGCGGTGGCCCCGGAGTTGCGCACGCAGAACCGCTCCCCGG
The DNA here is from genome assembly GCA_944381745.1 of uncultured Lachnospiraceae bacterium. Taxonomy (GTDB): domain Bacteria; phylum Bacillota; class Clostridia; order Lachnospirales; family Lachnospiraceae; genus JAGTTR01. The sequence continues at coordinate 8,836 of CALWMI010000085.1, forward strand.
CCACCCCGCATATATACGCTTTGCCGGATGTCGCCCCGTAGAGCGCCACATTCCCGATGATGATGTTCTCCTCCGAGCGGAAGGGGCTTTTCTTCGGCGGATAGACCACCAGCTTGCCGCCGGACAGCCCCTTGCCGAAATAGTCGTTGGCATCCCCCTCCAGCGTGATGGTCAGGCCCCTGGGGATGAACGCCCCGAAGGACTGGCCGCCGCCGCCCTTGCAGTGTACGGTGAAGGTGTCCTCCTTCATGCCCTGGGGGAACCTGCGGGTGATCTCGGAGCCCAGGATCGTGCCCACCGTGCGGTTGACGCTGCTGACTGCAATCTCCTCGCTGTGGGGCACGCCGCTCTTCAGCGCCTTGGCAAATTTCGGCAGCAGGACCGCCTCGTCCACCGTCTTCTCCAGTTCAAAGTGATAGATGTCCTGCGGGTCAAAGTGGATTTTCCCGCTGTGGGCGTAGGCCGGGTTGATGATCGCCTGCATATCCACCGTCTCAGCCCGCTTGGTGGCCTGCTTTGCCTTCACCCGGAGGAAATCCGTCCTCCCCACCATGTCCTCCACCTTGCGGAATCCAAGCTTGGCCATAATCTCCCGCAGCTCCTCCGCGATGAACAGCATAAAGTTCATCACATATTCCGGCTTCCCGCGGAACCGCTTCCTCAGCTGCTCATTCTGGGTGGCGATGCCCACCGGGCAGGTGTCCAGGTTGCACACCCGCATCATCATACAGCCCATGGTCACCAGCGGAGCCGTGGCAAACCCGAATTCCTCCGCGCCCAGAAGGGCCGCGATGGCCACGTCCCGTCCGCTCATCAGCTTGCCGTCTGTCTCCAGCACCACGCGGCTTCGAAGCCCGTTCTGGATGAGCGTCTGGTGCGTCTCCGCCAATCCCAGCTCCCAGGGGAGGCCTGCATGGTGGATGGAACTCTGGGCAGCCGCCCCTGTCCCGCCGTCGTAGCCGGAGATCAGCACCACCTGGGCTCCAGCTTTCGCCACGCCCGCTGCGATGGTGCCCACGCCCGCCTCCGACACCAGCTTAACGGAGATCCGCGCCTGGCGGTTGGCGTTCTTCAGGTCATAGATCAGCTGCGCCAGATCCTCGATGGAATAGATATCGTGGTGGGGCGGCGGGGAGATCAGGGATACCCCAGGGGTGGAATACCTGGTCTTGGCAATCCACGGGTATACCTTCTTGCCCGGCAGATGCCCGCCCTCGCCCGGCTTGGCTCCCTGGGCCAGCTTGATCTGGATCTCCTGGGCGCTCACCAGGTACTGGCTGGTGACGCCGAAGCGGCCGCTGGCCACCTGCTTGATCGCACTGTTCTTCTCCGTGCCAAGGCGCTCAGGCTTCTCGCCTCCCTCGCCGGAATTGGACTTGGCCCCCAGCCGGTTCATAGCCTCCGCCATGCACTCGTGGGCCTCCGCCGATATGGAGCCGTAGGACATGGCCCCGGTCTTGAAGCGGCGGACAATGACCTCGGCCGGCTCCACCTCCTCGATGGGGATGCCTCCGTCCTCCGGGAAGGCAAACTCCAGCGTTCCCCGCAGCGTATGGGGCCGCCTCTCGTCGTCCACCATCGCCGTGTACTCCTTGAACCTTGCATAGTCTCCCCTCTGGGTCGCCTGCTGCAGCGCCACGATCGTCTCCGGATTGTAGAGATGATCCTCCTTGTCCGCGCCGCTGCGCAGCCGGTGGAACCCGGTGCTGTCCAGCGTGGTGTCCACGCCCAGGCCCAGCGGGTCGAAGGCGTGGTCGTGGCGGTAGGTCACGCTCTGCGCAATCTCCTCCAGCCCAATGCCGCCCACCCGGCTCACCGTGTTGGCAAAATATTTGTCGATCACATCCTGGCGGATGCCCACCGCCTCAAAGATTCTCGCCGACTGGTAGGACTGCAGCGTGGAGATTCCCATCTTCGCAGCCGTCTTCACAATGCCGTGAAGGACGGCGCTGTTGTAGGCCTCGATGGCCGTGTGGTAATCCTTGTCCAGCATCCCCTTGTCAATCAGCTCCGCCACGCACTCATGGGCCAGGTAGGGATTGACTGCCCGGGCCCCGTATCCCAATAGGGCGGCGAACTGATGGATGTCCCGCGGCTCCCCGCTCTCCAGGATGATCGACATGGCTGTGCGTTTCTTCGTGCGCACCAGATGCTGCTCCATCGCCGACACCGCCAGCAGGGAAGGGATGGCCACATGGTTCTCATCCACCCCCCGGTCGGTCAGGATCAGGATGTTCACTCCCTTGGCGTAAGCCCGATCCGCGCTGATGAACAGCTGCTCCAGTGCCCGCTCCAGCGACGTATTCTTGAAATACAGCAGGGAGAGCTCCGCACTCTTGAAGCCGGGACGCTTCAAGGACTTGATCTTCAGCAGCTCCACGCCGGTGAGGATCGGGTTGTCCACTTCCAGTACCCGGCAGTTGCTGCTCTTCTCCTCCAGCAGGTTGCCGTCGGAGCCGATATAGACCGTGGTGTCCGTGACGATCTCCTCCCGCAGGGAATCGATCGGCGGGTTGGTCACCTGGGCGAACAGCTGCTTAAAATAGCTGAAGAGGGGCTGGTGCTTTTCTGACAGCACCGCCAGCGGGATATCTGTCCCCATGGAGGCGGTGGCCTCCGTCCCGTTCATCGCCATGGGCAGGATACTGTTCTTCACATCCTCGTAGGTGTAGCCGAATACCTTGTACAGCCGGTCCCTCTCCGCCTGGGTATGGGTATCGATCTTCTTGTTGGGCACTGGCAGGTCCTTCAGGCACACCAGGTTCCTGTCCAGCCACTCCCCGTAGGGACGCCTGGAGGCATAGTAGTTCTTACATTCCTCATCGCTGATCAGGCGCTTCCTCACCGTGTCTACCAGCAGCATTTTCCCGGGCTTGAGCCTGGACTTCTTCACAATATGCTCCGGCGGGATGTCCAGAACGCCCACCTCGGAGGCCAGGATCAGGAGGTTATCGTCGGTGATATAGTAGCGGGACGGGCGCAGGCCGTTGCGGTCCAGCACCGCCCCCACCAGGTCGCCGTCGGAGAAGAGGATCGCCGCCGGGCCGTCCCAGGGCTCCATCATCGTGGCATAATAATGGTAGAAATCCTTCTTGTCCCTCTCCATGTACTCGTCGTGCTTCCAGGGCTCCGGGATCATCAGCATCACTGCCAGCGGCAGCTCCAGCCCGCTCATATACAGGAACTCCAGCGTATTGTCCAGCATGGCGGAATCGGAACCGTCTGCATTGATCACTGGCAGCACCTTGTCGATATCGCTGGAGAGAATCTCGGAATACATCGTCTCCTCCCTAGCCAGCATGCGGTCCACATTGCCCCGGATCGTGTTGATCTCCCCGTTGTGCAGGATGAAGCGGTTGGGATGCGCCCGCTCCCAGCTGGGATTCGTGTTGGTGGAGAACCGGGAGTGCACCATGGCGATGGCCGTCCGGTAATCCGCGCTCTGCAGGTCTTCATAGAAGGCCCGCAGCTGCTTTACCAGGAACATGCCCTTGTAGACAATCGTCCTGGAGGACAGGGAGGCCACATACGTGTTCTCGCTGCTCTGCTCAAACTCCCGGCGCACAATGTAGAGCCGCCGGTCAAAGTCCAGCCCTTTCTCACAGCCCTCCGGCCGGCCGATAAAGCACTGCATAATGCAGGGCATGCAGTCTCTGGCCTTCTTCCCCAGGATCTCCGGGTGCACCGGCACGTTCCTCCAGCCCAGGTGGACAAGCCCCTCCTTCTGCGTGATAATCTCCAGCATCTTCATGGCGAATTTTCTCTTCAGGCTGTCCTGCGGGAAGAAAAACATGCCCACGCCGTAATCCCGCTCTCCCCCCAGCTCTATGCCGCAGGACTTCGCCGCCTTCTTAAAAAAGGAATGGGATATCTGCACCAGGATGCCCACGCCGTCCCCCACTTCCCCGGTGGCGTCCTTGCCCGCCCGGTGCTCCAGCTTTTCCACAATCTGGAGCGCCTCATCCAGGACCTGGCAGCTCGGCTTACCGTCGATGCTCACCACGGCTCCGATCCCGCAGGCATCGTGTTCAAACGTATCCCGGTACAGCGTCTGCTCTTGCTTCATCATATTGCTTCTCCTTTCCATGCCAGAGGCTGCGCGTCCTCTGCGCCAGGCTCCTGTGCGCCTTCGCCCTTGCCTTCTGCCACTCTGTCTTTATTTCCCGCTGTCCCCGTAGTTGGACAGCGCCCGCGCGGAGGGATCATCCACATCGCAGCCCTCCCACGCCCGGTTCCGCATCCAGAAATCCTTCACCATCTCCGACTGGCCCGGGTAATACCTCTCGAAAATTTCCCGGTACAGAAGCGATTCCTTCGTGAACGGCGCCGCATGGGCGTAAGCCTTCCGCTTCTCCTCAAACTCCCTGTCCGTGTAAGCCGCCTCCGCATATTCCTTCAGATGGTCGGCCAGGGAATGCCCCACAGCATCGGAGAACGCGGCCTTCTCCCGCATCAGGATGTCCCTGGGCAGATAGTCTCCCTCAAACGCGCGGCGCAGCAGGTATTTCCCCTTGTGATACACGTTCATCTTCTTGGCCGGGTCGATGCTCATCACATACGACACAAAGTCCAGGTCGCCGAAGGGCACCCGCGCCTCCAGGGAGTGGGTGCTGATACAGCGGTCCGCCCGCAGCACATCGTACATGTAGATCTCCTGGATGCGCTTCACCGACTCCTGCTGGAATGCCTCCGCAGACGGGGCGAAATCCGTATATTTGTAGCCGAACAGCTCGTCGGATATCTCCCCGGTGAGCAGCACCCGCACATCCGTCCGCTCGTGGATGGCCTTGCACACCAGATACATGCCGATGGACGCCCGGATGGTGGTGATATCGTAGGAGGCCAGCGCATAGATGACCTCCGGCAGCGCCTTTATCACGTCCTCCTTGGTGATGACCACCTCCATGTGGTCGCTGCCGATATAATCCGCCACCTCCCTCGCATACTTTAGGTCGATGGCATCCCCCTCCATCCCGATGGCAAAGGTGCGGATCGGCTTGCCCAATATTCTGGCGGATACCGCGCACACCAGGGAGGAGTCCAGGCCGCCGCTCAGGAGGAAGCCCACCGGCGCATCCGCGTCCAGCCTCTTGGCAATCCCAGCCGTCAGCTTGTCATGGATATTCCTGCATACCGTGTTGATATCATCATAACATACTTTGGCCACATCTGTAATCCTCCGATAACAGATAAATTGCCCGTCTTTATAATAATATCCAGGCGGGAACGGCCGGATCCGGTCTGTCAGGCCCACCAGGTTCTTCGCCTCGCTGGCGAAGATGACGGCGCCCTCCTTATCATACCCATAAAACAGCGGACGGATACCGATGGGATCCCGGGCCGCGATATAGGAGCCCGTCTCCCCGTCGTAAAGAACCATCGCGAACTCCGCGTCCAGCTTGGCAAACATATCCGTCCCGTACTCCCTGTACAGGGGGAGCAGGATCTCGCAGTCGCTGTCCCCCCGGAACCGGTATCCCTTCCTCTCCAGCTCCTCCTTCACCGGCCGGAAACCGTAGATCTCCCCGTTGCACACCAGCCAGCTGCCATCCAGGGAGAAGGGCTGCATGCCCTCCTCCGTCAGCCCCATGATGGCCAGACGGTGAAAACCAAGCAGCCCCTTGCCGGTATCGATGATCCTGGTGTCATCCGGCCCCCGGGAAACTGTACGGCTGAATCCCTCCTGGAACAAGCCCATGTCTGCATGCTCCGAACAATAAACCATAATGGAACACATTGTCTCTACCTCCCTATTATTCCGGTACAGCGCAAGGCTGTCCCCTCATTTGCGCCGGTGCGCCAAGGGACCATCCGGTCCCTTGTACGCCGGCGCTATAGAATCCCGAACAGCAGCTGTCCGTAGGACGGGTACGGCCACAGCTTCGCATCCGTCACCGTCTCCAGCTCGTCGGCTGCGCTTCGCAGCGCCTCCATGGCCGGAAGGACCTCATCCCGGAAGAAGAAGGCGCTCTCCTCGAAATCCTCCATCCCCTCTGCCTTGCCCAGAGCCTCCCGCAGCGCCTGGTCTCTCTGGCAGATCGTCCTGGTCAGCCCTGATACCTTTCTCGCAAGCTCCGTCTCATAGGAGGCGTCAATGGAGGGATCCAGCGCCTTCTTCGCCAGCGCTGTGTCTGCAAGCTGCTTGGCGTAGGCGCTCCCCGCCGGCAGGATATCTTTGTTCACCATATCCGTCATTGTCCTGGCCTCGATGGTCAGCGTCTTCACATACAGCTCCATCTTGATCTCGTACCGCGCCCGGACTTCCTCCTCGCTGAACACCTTGTGGGAGGTGAACAGCCGGAGGTTCTTTTCTTTGACATAATAGGGCAGGGCGTCCGGCGTCGTCTTCAGGTTCAGCAGCCCCCTCCTCTCGGCCTCCTCTATCCAGGCATCGTCGTAGCCGTTGCCGTTGAAGCTGATCCGCTTGTGCTCCCGGATCGTCTTCCTGATCAGCTCGTGCAGCTCCGCCTCAAAATCTGCGGCATTCTCCAGGATATCGGCAAACTGCTTCAGCTCCTCAGCCACCGCCGTGTTCAGCACAATGTTAGGGCCGGAGATGGAGGCGGAGGAGCCCACCATACGGAACTCAAACTTGTTGCCGGTAAAGGCAAACGGCGACGTCCGGTTGCGGTCCGTGGTATCCTTGGGGAATTTCGGCAGCACATGGACGCCGATGCGCATCAGCTCCTTCTCCTTGCCGCCGTAGGGCGCATCCTGTTCGATGGCTTCCAGGATCTCCATCAGTTCAGACCCCACGAACATGGATACCACCGCCGGCGGAGCCTCGTTGGCGCCCAGCCTATGGTCGTTCCCCGCCGAGGCCGCCGACACACGGAGCATATCCTGGTACTCATCCACGGCCTTGATCACCGCGCAGAGGAACAGCAGGAACTGGGCGTTCTCACAGGGCGTATCCCCCGGATCCAGCAGGTTGACGCCGGTGTCCGTGGTGATCGACCAGTTGTTGTGCTTGCCGCTCCCGTTGACGCCCTCGAAGGGCTTCTCGTGCAGCAGGCAGACCAGGCCGTGCCGTTTGGCAATCCGCTGCATCAGCTCCATGGTCAGCTGGTTGTGGTCTGTGGCGATATTGGTCGTGGTGAAAATCGGCGCCAGCTCATGCTGGGCCGGGGCCACCTCGTTGTGCTCCGTCTTGGCCAGCACGCCCACCTTCCAGAGCTCCTCGTTCAGCTCGTTCATGAACGCCTTGACCCGCGTCTTGATCGTGCCGAAATAGTGGTCCTCCATCTCCTGCCCCCGGGGCGCTTTGGCGCCGAACAGCGTCCTGCCGGTATAGATCAGATCCTTCCTCTGCTCATAGTACTTCTTATCGATGAGGAAGTATTCCTGCTCCGGCCCCACAGTCGTCTTCACCGAGATCACATCCGTATGCCCGAACAGCCGCAGGATGCGCAGTGCCTGCCGGTTGATGGCCTCCATGCTGCGCAGCAGCGGCGTCTTCTTGTCCAGGGCATGGCCTCCGTAGGAGCAGAAGGCGGTGGGGATACACAGAACCCCATCCTTGATAAAGGCGTAGGACGTGGGATCCCATGCCGTGTAGCCCCTGGCCTCAAAGGTGGCCCGCAGGCCTCCTGACGGGAAGGAGGAGGCGTCCGGCTCCCCCTGCACCAGCTCTTTGCCGGAGAACTCCATAATCACCTTGCCGTCCACATCCGGGGAGATGAAGCTGTCGTGCTTCTCCGCTGTGTTGCCCGTCATGGGCTGGAACCAGTGGGTGTAATGGGTAACGCCCTTCTCAATCGCCCAGTCCTTCATCGCGTTGGCCACCACGTTGGCGATGTTGATGTCCAGGCTCCTGCCATCTTTCATTGTCCTCTGCAGCTGCCGGAAAGTCTCCTTCGGGAGCCTGGCCTTCATCGCAGACTCGTCAAACACCATCGATCCGAAAATTTCTGTCACATTTGCCATACTCTTCACTCCTCCTATCCCTGTCTGCCGCCTCCCCTGGCGGGAAATAAAAAAGGGCAGCGATGCCGTTCGATCACCTATCCAGCACCGTTGCCGCAATATGAATATTAGAAAGCCGCCGTTTTCCCAGGGTGCCCGCCAGGCGCCCACAGAGGGGCCTCCAAGCGCCCGCAGGGGGGGCCTGAACGAAAAAACGGCGCACAGGGATTTCTCTCTGGCGCCGTTGCCGTTCTTTTGCATGTTACTATACTGCAAAGATTTTTGTTTGTCAACTAATTTTTTTCAGATGCGCCTGCTTACGCGAACGGGTTCTCCGTGGGGTAGCGCATGCCCTTGGGCTGATTAAAGCCAATTTCACCAGTGTCCACGCCGATATACTTGAACACCTCGTACATCGCTTTCCCATAATGGCCGAAGGCCACCGCGCCATGGTGCGGGAAGTTCTTCTCGATCAGCACATGGCGGTAAAAGCGGTTCATCTCCGGGATGGCAAAGATGCCCACGCCGCCGAAGGAATGGGTTGCCTCCGGGAGTACCTCCCCCTGGGCGATGTAGCCGCGCAGGATATTGTCGGCTGTGCTCTGCAGCCGGTAGAAGGTAATCGGCCCCGGCACCAGGTCGCCCTCCAGCGTACCCTGGGTCACCTCCTCCGGCAGCGTCCTGGCCATAATCAGCTGATACTTCATCTCGCAGGAGGTCAGCTTGATGGAGCAGGTATTGCCGCAGTGGAAGCCCATAAACGTCTCATTCTGCCGGTAAGGGTATTTCCCTTTGATCTCCTCATCATACAGATCCTTCGGCACGGAATTGTTGATATCCAGCAGGGTCACCGCATCCTGGCTGATGCAGGTGCCGATGAACTCGCTGAGCGCCCCATAGATATCCACCTCGCAGGATACCGGGATTCCCCGCCCGGTCAGGCGGCTATTTACATAACAGGGCACGAAGCCGAACTGGGTCTGGAAGGCCGGCCAGCATTTCCCCGCGATGGCCACATACGGGCGGCTGCCCTTGTGCTCCTGCACCCAATCCAACAGGGTGAGCTCATACTGGGCCAGCTTTGCCAGAATCTCCGGCTTCTTGTTGCCCGCTCCCAGCTCTGCCGCCATGTCTTCCATGACGGAAGGGATCCTGGCGTCCCCGTCGTGCTTGTGGAAGGCTTCAAAAAGATCCAGCTCCGAGTTCTCCTCAATCTCCACGCCCAAGTTGTAGAGCTGCTTGATTGGCGCGTTGCAGGCCAGGAAATTCAAAGGCCGCGGCCCAAAGCTGATCAGCTTTAAGCCCGCCAAGCCGATGACCGCGCGGGCGATGGGAAGGAACTCCTCAATCATATCCGCGCACTCCTGCGCCGTACCCACCGGATACTCGGGGATATATGCCTTCACACCGCGCAGTTTCAGGTTGTAGCTGGCGTTCAGCATGCCGCAGTAGGCATCCCCGCGCCCCTGTACCAGGTCTTTGCCGCTCTCCTCAGCTGCCGCCAGGAACATCACCGGCCCGTCAAAATACTTGGCCAGCAGCGTCTCCGAAATCTCCGGCCCGAAGTTGCCCAGATAGACCGCCAGGGCATTGCACCCTGCCTTTTTCACATCCTCCAGCGCCTGCTGCATATGGATTTCACTCTCCACAATACAGATCGGGCACTCATAAATATTTTCCGCGTCGTATTTGGCCGCGTAAGCCTCTGTCAGCGCCTTTCTCCGGTTGACCGACAGGCTCTCCGGGAAACAGTCCCGGCTGACAGCCACAATTCCTACCTTCACCTTCGGAATATTGTTCATCCTGTTCTCCTCCTACTCTCTCATCCTGCGGGATTACCGCTGCCCATAGTAAGCGTTCGGCCCGTGCTTCCTCTGGAAATGCTTATCCTGCATGCACTGGGGCGTCCGGTTGTCCCCGCTGGGATTCAGAATCTCCGTCATCAAGTTCATCTTTGCGATCTCTTCCAGCACCACCGCGTTGTGCACCGCCTCGGCGGCGTCCTTGCCCCAGGCAAAAGGCCCGTGGTTCTTGCACAGCACCCCTGGCACATATACCGGATTCCTGTCCCGGAAGGTCTCCGCAATCACCAGGCCGGTATTTTTCTCATATCCGTCCTCAATCTCCTGGGCCGTCAGGTTCCTGGCGCAGGGGATCTCCCCGTAAAAATAATCTGCGTGGGTGGAGCCGTAGCAGGGAATCCCCCTCCCAGCCTGGGCCCATGCCGTGGCGTGGGGCGAGTGGGTGTGGACGATGCCCCCGATTTGGGGGAATGCCTTATACAGCTCCACATGGGTCGGCGTGTCCGAGGAAGGGTTCAAGTCCCCCTCCACCCGCCGGCCTCCCAGATCTACCACTACCATGTCCGAGGGCTTCAGGAGCTCATAGTCCACGCCGCTGGGCTTGATGACGAACAGCCCGCTCTTCCGGTCAATCCCGCTGACATTTCCCCAGGTGTAGGTGATCAGCCCTCTCCTGGGAAGCTCCATATTGGCCTCATAAACCGCCTGTTTTAATGCTTCCAGCATCTTACTCTCCCTCCTCTAGTCTCTCAGCGACTCCACAGCTGCCCGCTCAATGGGCAGGCCCCGGTGATAGCGCTCCATGAAGGCGTCAAAGCCTTCCACGTCCCGGGCGTCCGGCTCCACCACCGCGCCTCTGCGGCCGCCAAACACCTTCTCGCCCAGATAGGCGTCCAGAGATTCCTGTTCCTGCCTCCAGATGCGGTAGGCTGCCAGCAGCGCGCAGCCCCAGGCGCCTCCCTCTCCTGCTGTCTCCATGACCTCCACCGGCACACCGGCTGCAGCCGCCATGATCCGCTGCCCGACGCCCTTTGTCTTGAACAGCCCGCCGTGCCCCAGCAGCACGTCCAGTTTCACCTGCTCTTCCTTAAACAGGATGTCCAGGCCGGTCTTCAGGGCTCCCAGGGATGTATACAAGTGGGTCCTCATGAAATTCGCCAGGGTAAACTTCCCATCCGGCATGCGCACGAACAGCGGACGTCCCTCCTCGAAGCCCGTGATGTGTTCCCCGGAAAAATAATTGTAGGCCAGCAGTCCGCCGCAGTCCTCGTCTCCCTCCAGCGCCTTGTTGTACAGCACCTCATAGAGCCGGTCCCATCCGATCTCCCCACCGGTGCAGGACGCGAATTCCCGGAAAAGCCCCACCCAGGCATTCAAGTCCGACGTACAATTGTTGCAGTGCACCATGGCCACCAGGTCGCCGGCCGGTGTGGTCACCAGGTCGATCTCCGGGTGCACCTTCTTCAGCTCCTTCTCCAGCACAACCATGGCGAAGACGCTGGTACCGGCAGACACATTCCCGGTGCGCACCTTCACGCTGTTGGTGGCTGCCATACCGGTGCCTGCGTCTCCCTCCGGCGGGCACATGGGGATACCCGGCTTCAGGTTGCCGTCCACGTCCAACAGCCTGGCGCCTTCCTCTGTCAGGCAGCCTGCATCCTCTCCGGCTGTCAGCGCCTTGGGCAGGATATCTCTCAGCTTCCAGGGGTACCCCTTCTCCGCCACCAGCCCGTCAAAGCGCTCAATCATCTCCTGATGGAAATCATGGGCCGCCGTATCCACCGGGAACATGCCCGCCACGTCGCCGATCCCCAGCACCCTCTGCCCGGTCAGCTTCCAGTGGACATAGCCCTCCAGTGTGGTCATATAGTCGATGCTTGGCACATGCTCCTCTCCGTTCAGGATCGCCTGGTACAGGTGGGCAATGCTCCACCGCTGCGGGATCGGGTAAGAGAACAGCTCCGTCAGCTTCTCTGCCGCCTCCTCCGTGATCGTATTGCGCCAGGTGCGGAAGGGCACCAGGATCCTTCCCTCCTTGTCAAACACCATGTAGCCGTGCATCATGGCACTGATGCCAATGCAGCCAATCACAGACAGCGTCTCCCCGTACTGCTCCTTCACATCCTGCGCCAGCTTTTTATAAGCGTCCTGGACGCCCTCCCAGATCTCCTCCAGGGAATACGTCCAAATCCCATCCTCCAAATGGTTCTCCCAGTCATGGCTGCCGGATGCCACCGGGGCGTGATCCTCCCCGATCAGGACTGCCTTGATCCTGGTGGAGCCCAGCTCCATCCCCAGGGCAGTCTTTCCTTCCCTTATCCAGCCGGCAATCCGTTCCCTCTCAGTTCCCATATCCTGTTCCTCCTTCTCTCTGCCCCCATAGCGGCATCGGATGTCCTACCGGTAGTAAGCCTCGTTCCACCTCAACTCATCCTTCAGCCTGCGGATTGTTGTCTCGTTGTCTATGTAGACGGCCTCGATGCCCATTGCAGCCGCCCAGTCTCCCATCTGCTCTGCCGTCAGATCGTAGGAGAAGGCCGTGTGATGGGCGCCTCCCGCCAAAATCCAGCTCTCTGCCCCGGTAATCAGGTTGGGCCTGGGCGTCCAGAACGCGGTGGCCACCGGCAGCTTCGGCATCGGCTTCTCGGTCTTCTTCACATCCACCTCATTGATGATCAGCCGGAAACGGCGTCCCAGATCCACCAGGGAGACGGCGACCGCCGCCCCTGTCTTGGCGGCAAACACCAGCCTGGCCGGATCCTCCCGGTCTCCCATGGACAGCGGGCAGACTTTGATGCCGGCCGGCCCGTCTGCAATGCTCGGGCAGACCTCCAGCATGTGGGCTTCCAGGATACCCTCCTTGCCGGGCACCAGGTTGTAGGTGTAGTCCTCCATGAAAGAGGTTCCCTTGGCGCCTTCCATACCGGCAGTCATCAGCTTCATCAGGCGCACCATGGCAGCTGTCTTCCAGTCTCCCTCCGCGCCGAAGCCGTAGCCCTTCTCCATCAGCCGCTGGATCGCCAGGCCTGGCAGCTGCTTTAAGCTTCCCAGGTCGCCGAAATGGGTCACCAGGGCATGATAATCTTTCTCCATCAGGAAATGCTCAAAACCGATCTCAATCCCGGCCTGCACGGCCACATGCTCCCGGAACTCTTTCTCGTCACGGCCCTCCAGGAGAATGGCATAGCGGCTGTAATATTCCTCCACCAGGGCCTCGATATCTCCCTTGGATACATCCTGGACATAGCCCGCGATCTCGTTGACCGGGTAGGCGTCCACCTCCCAGCCAAACTTCATCTGGGCCTCCACCTTATCTCCCTCGGTCACCGCCACATTTCTCATATTGTCCGCCACACGGGCCACACGGATATGGCTGCTCTCCATGATTCCCACGGCGGTGCGCATCCATCCGGCAATCCTCTTCTGCACAGACGAATCGCTCCAGTGGCCCATAATCACCTTGCGCTCCATCCCCAGGCGGGTCACCATATGGCCAAATTCCCGGTCTCCGTGAGCCGACTGATTCTCATTCATGAAATCCATGTCGATGGTGTCGTAGGGGATCTCCCGGTTGAACTGGGTATGGAAATGCAGCAGCGGCTTGCGGTACTCCTGCAGCCCCAGTATCCAGGACTTGGCCGGCGAAAAGGTATGCATCCAGGTGATGACGCCGGCGCAGTTCTCATCCATATTTGCCTCGTTGAAAGTCCTGCGTATCAGCTCGTTGGTAATCAGCGTGGGCTTCCACACAATCTCATAGGGGAGAAGCCCGGAACGGTTGAGCTCCTCCACAATCGTCCGTGAATGCTCTGCCACGTGCGCCAGGCACTCGTCCCCGTAGAGATCCTGAGAACCCGTGCAGAACCAGAATTGATAGTTTCTTGTCTCCAGCATAGGAAAACTCCTTTCGTCTCGTCACTCTTTCTTCTATTTTTTCCTCGCCAGCAGTACGCTCTGGATGACTAGGAAGATACACAGCATCGCCGCCACGGTGATGCCTGTCCACCACGCCTGGTCAAGGCCGATGGAGGATACGATGTTCTGGATAGTACTCAAGGAGAGCACCCCCACAAACGTTCCGAAGATATTGCCCACGCCTCCGGTCAGCAGCGTGCCGCCGATAATGGAGGAGGCGATGGCGTTCATCTCCATCCCAGACGCATGGGACGCCGAACCGGAGCCCACATGCAGAAAATAGACATAGCCTCCGATACCGGCCAGGATCCCGCACAGCAGATGGGCGAAGAATCGTGTCTTCTTTACATTGATGCCCAGCATCAGGGCACTCTGGCGGTTGCCGCCCACCGCGTAGAAATTCCTGCCCGCCCGCGTCCAGCGAAGCATGCAGAACAGCAGCACCACAATGAGCAGGGCCACAATCACGCCGATCTCCACATAGGCGTTGACGTATTTCCCCAGCTTATTGACCGTCCCCATGCCGGGCACGGTGATCCTCGTCCCCTTCAGCGCTACAAAAGCCTCGTTCTCCACGTTGAAGGGCGCCGTGTGGACAATCGTGGTCATGCCTCTGGCAAAGAACATCCCTGCCAGGGATACGATGAACGGCTGGATATCCAGGTACGCCACCAGGAAACCCTGCACGGCCCCGAAGGCCAGGCCGATGGCCAGGGCGATTATGATAGAAACAAACACATTTCCCCCCATAAAATCCAGGTAGACAGCGCAGCACATGCTCACCAGGGCCACCACACCGCCCACCGAGATATCGATACCTCCGGTGATCATAACCAGGCTCATACCGCAGGCCGTGATAATCAGGGCCGCGTTGGCATTCAGGATGTTAAAAAAGGTCTGCGGCTTCAGGAATCCCTTCTGCAGGAAGACCATGGCCCCTATGTACATCACAAAGAATACGGCCACGGTGATGATGAGCAGCAGGCTCGTATCGGTGAGCTTGCCCTTCTTTGCCGTCAAAGCGCCGTCCGCCGCTTTTTTCTCTTTTTTCATATCAGGCATCCCCTTTCTGTGCTTTGACTTTCTTTCCCCACGCGGCGATCTTTTCCTTGACCGCCGGTGCGCTGATCACCACCAGGACGATGACCACCACTGCCTTGTAGGCCGGCAGGGCGTCGGAAGACACCTGGAATTTATAAAGGGTTGTGGTCAAAAACTGGATGACATAGGCGCCGAGGATCGAGGCCATGATATTGAACTTTCCTCCGCTCAGCACATTTCCCCCCAGAGCCACCGCCAGGATCGCGTCCATCTCAATGTCCTTGGCAATGACGGAATAGTTGATGGTGGACAGGCGGCTCGTCTTGATCAGCCCGACGACTGCCACGCACAGCCCCAGGATAACGAAGGTCAGCCATTTGATAAACGTCGGGTTCAGGCCGTTGAGCCTGGAGGACTCGGCATTGATCCCGACTGCCTGCGTATACAGCCCCAGATTGGTGAACTTCAGCACCAGCAGGGCGATCACAATGCAGACCACCGCGATGAAGAAGGGCGTAGGGACAGGAATCCCCGGGATAAAGCCTCCAAAGTAGGTAAATGTCTCATCGGTGACAGAGGGCAGTTCATTGTTGTTGATCCAGGCGGCAATGGAACGTCCTGCCGTATAAAGGATCAGCGTGGCCACCATCGGCTGGATCTTGAAGACTGCCACCAGCACCCCATTGAACGCCCCGCAGAGCATAGCAGCCCCACAGGCAGCCAGAAATCCCACGATAATCGGGGCCTGGAGCGTCCCGTCGCCGCCCAGCCCTACTAATACCCGCAGGATTACCGACCCGGCAATGGCCACCACAGCTCCCACGCTGATGTCCTGTCCGCCGGAGGCAGCGGTCACCAGCGTCATGCCGATGGCCAATATGGCCACCTCTGAACCGTAGTCCAGGATGGTCATCAAGTTCCCGGTCAGCACCGGATGCCCGGCGCTGTTGTAGCCGAAGGAAATCTCGAAAAAGCTCGGATCCATAATCAGGTTAAACACAGCCAGCAGCAAAAGCGCTGCAATCGGTATAAATATCTGTTTGCGGAAAATGGCTGTCACGCCGCTTCCCATCGTTTTCTTCTTGTCAGCCATCACATATCACCTCCGGCAATGGTTTCCATAATCTTCGCCTGGTTCAGCTCCTCCGCCGACAGCTCTCCCACGACCTTGCGGTCGCGCATAACAATCAGCCTGGAGCAGGTGCGAATCATCTCATCTGTCTCTGAGGATATAAAGGTCACACTCATGCCCTCGGACGCCAGCTTCAGCACCAGCTTCTGGATTTCTACCTTCGTGCCAATGTCGATGCCTCGGGTGGGCTCATCCAGAATCAGGTAATCCGGATGGGTCAGCAGCCAACGGGCCAGGATCACCTTCTGCTGGTTGCCGCCAGACAGCGATTTGATCGGCGTATCCACGGAGGCCGTCTTGATCTCCAGAAGCTTGATGTATTCCTCTGCGAATTTGTTGGCCTCCGCCTTGGAAAATGGACGGAAGAAGCCCCGGAGCACCTGCGCCGCCAGGATAATGTTGTCCCGCACAGACAAGTCTCCCACAATCCCGTCATTCTTCCGGTCCTCAGGCAGATAGGCGATACCGTTCTTCATGGCGTCCAGCGGCTTGGCAATCTTCACCGGTTTCCCGTTCTTCTTGACGGTTCCTGCAATCACCTTGTCCGCGCTGAACAGCGCCCGGACACACTCGCTTCGTCCAGAACCCAGCAGGCCGGTAAAGCCGTTGACCTCGCCCTTCTTGATGTAGAAATTGAACGGCTTGATCCCGGCATCGCTCTGCAGCCCTTCCGCCTGGATGACATACTCGTCCTCCCCCTCGTAAGGCTTGGCCTCGCTCTTGATGTCCGCCATATCGTCCATCTCCTTGCCCAGCATCTTGGCCACCAGCTTCACCCTCGGCAGATCCTCGATCACATACTCACCCACCAGGCGGCCGTCCCTAAGCACGGTGATCTTGTCGCACACCTCGTATACCTGATCCAGGAAATGGGTGACAAAGATGATGCCCACGCCTCTGGCCTTCAGATCCCGCATGAGGCCGAACAGCTTCTCCACCTCGGACTCATCCAGGGAGGAGGTGGGCTCATCCAGGATCAGCACCTTGCAATCCATGTCCACCGCCCTGGCAATGGCCACCATCTGCTGGATGGCGATGGAACAGTCGGACAGCTGCTGGGAAGCCCTCGCCGGGATTCCCAGGTTTTCCAGAATCCTGTCTGCGTCCTCGTTCATTTTCTTCCAGTTCGTAAGCTTTGATTTCCCTCGCCCGATATACATATTCTCCGCCACCGTCAGGTTCGGGCATAACGTGATTTCCTGGTACACTGTGCTGATGCCCAGGTTCTGCGCGTCGTGGGGAGCGCGGATAACCACCGGCTTCTCGTGGCCCTTCAGATAAATTTCCCCCTCGTCCTTCTCATAGACGCCGGTCAGCACCTTGATCAGCGTAGACTTGCCCGCGCCGTTCTCTCCCATCAGCGCATGGATTTCCCCCTCGCAGAGGTGAAAGTCCACTCCTTGAAGGGCCCGCACGCCAGGAAAGCTTTTGTGGATATTTTTCATTTCCAGTACAGAGTGTTCGTTCACTGTCCCTGTTCCCTCCTTCTCCATTAAGAAAGGGCACGCGCGTCCATAGAACCCTTATGCCGCGCGCGCCCTTTTCTCAATTGAATTTTCTTCTACGAAAAAGCTGCTTGCTTATAAAATTTTCCGCTATTAGATTCCGTATTTCTCCACATCCTCAGCGGTAATCGTTGTAGCGTCGAAGCCTTTCTCCTCCAGGATGATGGTCTTCTCGGTGATTTCCTCGCCGTTCACAACCTTCTTGATAACCTCGTCAATGTAGGATGCCTGGAACGGATTGCACTGTCCGTCGTAGTTCCAGTTCTGGTCCAGCAGCTCCTGCAGCGCCCACTTGTTGCAGTCAAATCCCATAATGATGACGTCCTTGCCTACGCCGTGGGAGATGTTTGCCTTGTCCAGAGCCGCCACAGCACCCTTAGCCATGTCGTCGTTCTCAGCGTAAATAACGTTGAATTCTGTGCCTGCGTCGATGACAGACTGTACAATCTGCTGTGCCTTCTCAGAATTCCACTCAGCGGTCTGCTGGGTTACCAGGTTCCAGTTGTCAGACTCCGCAACCTTCGCGTCGAGAGCGCCGGTACGTCCCTGCTGCGCAGCAGATCCCATAACGCCCTGGATGTGGATGATGTTGTACTCCTCCAGTCCCTGGGACTCCAGCCAATCTACTGCGGTCTGGCCTTCCTGCTCCATATCGGACACGATGGAGGCAAGGTACAGATCCTCGCTGGCATCGATGGTACGGTCAAACAGGATCACGCCGATGCCGGCATTCTGGGCATCCTGCAGGACGCTGTCCCACCCGGATGTGTCAGCTGCGGACAGAAGCAGGAAATCCACCTCATCCTGGATGAACTTCTGTGCTGCTGTAATCTGCTCATCGTTCTTCAGACTGTATGCGAAAGAAGCGTCATAGCCGTTCTCCTCTGTGAACATTGCCTTCATGTCTGCATCGTTGGCTGTACGGTATCCGGACTCGTTGGGGTCGTTGTTGATGATACCTACGCGGATCAGCTCACCGTCTGCTGCCGGAGCTGTCTCTGCGGTCTCCTCCCCAGCTGCCTCTGCATCCTCTGCTGCCTCTTCCGTCTCAGCTGCCTCTTCTGTCTCAGCTGCATCGCTGGAAGCTTCCTCAGATGAGCTGGAGCATCCTGCCAGGCATGCCATAGCCATGGCCGCCGCCAAAATTGCTGCTAATACTTTCTTTTTCATTTTTATACCTCCTCTTTCTTTTTTCGTCCGGGAACCTGTCCCGTCCCTATGCCTGTATTGTAGCCTCTGGCTTCTCCTCTTTTCAATGCGCAGAGCCCCGCATTTTTATGGTTTGTAGATTATTTACAATACAAATTCCCCATGTTATAATCCAAATAAAGTACAAATTCTTCCCATTCAGATGTTTTCTTATGATTCTGCTGGTGAATTTTTAAGACTTTCCCGGTTTTCTGGCGGGAAGAAGAGGCAAAAATCGTTGTGCATTTTTTTATTTCCTCATAAAACCGATGTTTTTTTTAGAAAAAAAGACATTTTTTACAGGGATGGCTCTGGATTTTTTATCATTTTAACCGCAGGAATGGGGGGATTTTTATGTCGATCAAATACAAATGGCTGGCAGAACGCCTGGAGCAATTAGTAGAAAAGCAAATCCACATGGGAATTCCCAAGCTGCCCACGGAGCACGAGCTGAGTGTCCGCTATCACGTCAGCCGGCAGACCGTCCGCATGGCCCTCGGCATCCTGGAGGAAAAGGGCATGATCGCCCGGCGGCAGGGAAGCGGCTCCCATATCACCGGCCTTCTCCCGGACTCCCGTCAAAACGCCGTGGCCATCTTGATCTCCAGCGACCAGGAATACATCTATCCGGGCGTCCTCAACGATATCCAGTCCGCCCTCTCTGCGGCAGGCTTCCCGAGCCGGGTTTTCCCCACCGGCAACCAGGTGTCCGCAGAGCGGGCGCTTTTGGAGCTGCTCGTCAAAAACCCTCCGCGGGGCATCATCGCGGAGGGCTGCAAGACTGCCTTCCCAAGCCCCAATCTGGAGCTGTATCAGGCGCTGATGAGGGACGGCTGCGAAATTGTCTTTCTGTACAACTATTATCCCGGGCCTCCAGTCTGCCTCTACATCAAGGATGACAATTACGCCGGGAGCGCCCTCCTCGTCCAGCATCTGCGTGACCAGGGCCATACCGCTGTCGGAGGAATCTTTAAATATGACGATATGCAGGGCGCCGAACGGTATCTCGGATTTGTGGAGACGATGCAGAAGCTCGGCCTGTCCGTGCCGGACAGCCATGTCTGTTGGTATGGGGAACGGGAGCTGCGCCGCCTGATGGCGGAACAGGATACCAGTTTCTTGAAGTCCATGGCGGAGGAGGCGCTGGCTGGCTGTACCGCCGTCATCTGCTACAACGATATCATCGCATACCATCTGATCAGCGTCCTGCAGCTGGCCGGCTACCAGCTCCCAGGAGATATGGCCATCGCCGCCTTTGACAACACCTACCTGAGCAATTCCAACATCCTCACCGTCACCACCCTCTCCCATAAGCCCCACGAGATGGGAACCCGCGCAGCCCAGGCCATGATCAGCCGTCTAAAAGGGCTTCCCGCGCAGCCGCAGGAAGCCCCTTGGAAACTCAATCAGAAAGAAAGTACGCAAAGCGGCGTCTGACCCACGCCGCCCCATCGCTCTTCGTGCACGCCGCACGTTCCGTACGGCCTATCTCCTTTTCTCAGCCCGGTACTCCCGCGGGCTGCAGCCCTGCAGCTTTTTGAATACAAACCCAAAATAATGGGCGTCCTTGTAGCCCACTGCTTTGGCGATCTCCCCCAGCGGCCTGTCCGTCTGCCGCAGCAGCTTCTTCGCCTTCTCAATCCGCTTGTCCGTCACATACTCGATGAACGTCTTCTGCATGTTCTGGCTGAATATGGCGCTGAAGTAATTCGCACTCATCCCCACCTGCTCCGCCACCGCGCTCAGGGACAATTCGTCGCTCCCATAGTTCTCATCAATATATTCTAATGCCTTCTTCAGCATCTTCCCGCCCTGATAGCTGTTGATCCGGTTGCGGATCCTCATGGCCAGCTTCAGCATATTGATAAAGTAGAGGAACACATCCGTCCCCTCGTCATGCATGCGGTTGACCGCCGCCCCTATCTCGTCCTGGTACTCTGCCTGATCTGCCCCGATCGACTCCAGGAAAGAGACTACCGCAAAGCGTATGTTCAGGACGACATAGCTGCGGAACATCCAGGAATGCAGGGCATTCTGCACACCGTGCAGGTAGGATTCCACAAAATCGTGGATCTCCTCCTCTGCCCCCCGGGACAGGAAATCCCGTATAATTTCCGGATCCATCTGCATGAAATCCACACTGCCCAGGCTCTCTCCCCCGGGCGCAGCCAGATATCCCGCGAGGGAATCCGCAGACAGCACATGCCGGTCCGGCAGGATAAAGCGGTAGGCAAAGCAGTGGTTCGCTTCCTTATAGCACTGGGGGAGCATGCTCAGCCGCTCCACCTCCGGCCCTACAGCCACATACCATCCGATGCGCTGCTCCTCCTGGCCGAAGGCCTTCTCAAAGCATTCCAGGCTGTTTGCGACCAGCAGCCCCATCTGCTCCTTCTCTCCCTTGACCAGCACGCCGTAGCTGCTCACGTTCAGCCGGAACAGAATATAGCGCGGATGCCGAAGGAAATAGTGGAATACCTCTTCCTGCTTCCTGGCGTACCACTCCTTCGAGGCTCCCTCCTTCTCGTAGATCGTGAACAGCAGCAGGTTGTAGCAGGGCGCCGTCAAATCCAGGGACAGCTCCGCCGCCTTCTCATAAATTTCCTTGGCGGACAGACGCCCGTCCAACATTTTCTCGAAGAAGCCTCGCAGGGAAAACTGCTCAAACTCCTGCAGCTCCTCCTGGTACTGTACCTGGTAGTCCTGCTGCTCCATGTCCTGCTCGATCTTCTCTTTCAGCTCCATCAGGCTCTTGCGCATCGTCATCCGGGTCACCGGCTTCAGCAGATACTGGTCAATCCCCAGGCGGATTGCCTGCCTGGCGTAATCAAAATCGTCGTATCCGCTGATAATGATAATCCGCATCTTCGGAAATTCTTCTTTGACAATCTCGCTGAGGGACAGGCCGTCCATAAACGGCATCTTAATGTCGGTAATCAATACATCCGGCTTCAGCTTCCGGATGAGCGGCAGCGCCATCTCCCCGTCCCCGGCCTCCCCTGCCAGGCTGAAGCCGTACTGCTCCCAGGGAATGTTATCCCGCAGCCCTTCCCTGATCACACTCTCATCCTCCACCAAAAATACTTTCAGCATCCCGCATCCTTATCCTCTCTCCTAGTAGTTCCTGTCCTTCAGGGCCTCCTCCACGTTCTCCTTCGTGTAGACCTCCTCCGGGACAAAATACAGCTTTGCCACCGGCTCCCCCTGCCTTAGCTTCTTGATAATCTGATCCGCATACTCCCCCTGGTTCGGGTTGCACTCGATATCCGCCGCAATTACGCCGTCCCGGACTAACTTCAGCGCCTCCTCAGTCGCGTCGAAGGAGATCATCAGGATCTCCCCGTCCTCCCCCACGGTCCTCCCAGCCTCCTCTATCGCCTCCAGCGCCCCGAAGGCCATGTCGTCATTCTGGGAAATCACAACGTCGATATCGCTGTATCTAGCCAGCAGGCGTTCCATCTCCTCCTGCCCTTTGGCCGTCGTAAACTCCGCGTCCACCTGTTCCATAATTACCCAGTTGCCGTGCTCTGCGGCCACCCGCTGGAAGCCCTCTGTCCTGCCGATCTCGGCAGAGGATCCCTCCGTCCCGGACAGCACCACGATGTAGACCGGCTCCTCTGAGTCCCCATATTTCTCTTCCAGCGCCTCCTCCAGCGCCCTTCCTGCCATCTCCCCCTCTTTATGGAAGTCGGAGCCGATCCAGGAGATATACAGCGAATGATCAAGCACATTCACCTTCCGGTCCAGCAGGATCACCGGGATACCGGCCTCCTTGGCCTCCTGGAGCACCGTCTCCCATCCGCTCTCCGTCAGCGGGGACAGGATGATATAGTCCACCCGCTGGGAGATAAAGCTTCTCATCGCCTTGATCTGATTCTCCTGCTTCTGCCTCCCATTCTCAAAGAGCAGGAAATAACCGTTTTCCTGGGTAAAAACCTGCTGTATCGATTCGGTGTTGGCCGTCCTCCACACGGACTCGCTTCCCACCTGGGATACCCCCACCACAATCAAGTTTTCCATGGCCTCCGCAAGCCCCGGCTCTCCGCCTGCCGCATCCTCTCCCCCCTGCCCCTCCTGTGCCTTCCCGCCAGCGCCTCCCGCGCAGGACACAGCAAACAGCAGGACACAGGCCAGCACAAGGACAGTTCCCAATTTTTTACCCTTTGTCCCTGTCATCCTCAATTTCCTCCCCCTCCCTCAGAGCCGGCTCCTCCTCCCGGATCGCCGGGATCACAATCTCCACGCAGGTTCCCCGCCCCTTATGGGAATCAATCTTCAGCCCATAGGAAGGCCCAAAATACATCCGCAGCCGTTCATTTACATTGGCCAGCCCAAATCCTTTCTCGGTCTCGCTGCACGGGCGCTGGATCTCCTTGCGCAGGACCGCAAGCTCTTCCTCCTCCATCCCGATTCCGTCATCCTGTACGGTCAGATGGAGCTCTCCGTCTCTCATAATCCCCCGCACCTGAATCCTCCCTTTTCCACGCTTGTATTTGATTCCGTGGTAGAGGGCATTTTCCACCAGCGGCTGCAGCGTCAGTTTCGGGATACGGCAGGCGTAAAGCTCCGGCGCAAGGCGGATATCGTACTCCAGGATATCCCGGTACCGCATGCCCTGGATTTCCAGATAGCTGCGGATGTGACTCTCCTCCTCCCCCAGGGATATTACTTCTTTTCCCTTGCTGAGCACCAGGCGGAAGAAGCTGGACAGGGTCACGACCATGTTCACCGCCTCATCCATCTTGTTGCCCTCAATCAGCCACACGATCGTGTCCAGCGTATTGTACAGGAAATGGGGGTTGATCTGCTCCTGCAAAAGCCGCAGGTCCAGATGACGCATTTTCTGCTCATCCTCTTTGATCTGGGCGATCATGGTCTCCATATTTTCCGCCATGCTGTTAAAGCCGTCAGACAGGATCTCCAGCTCGTCCTGTGAATGCACGTCTGTCCGCACGGCAAAGTCTCCCGCCGACACCTTCTCCATCGCGCTGTAGAGGCTTCCCAGCGGCTTCAGTATGCCTGCTGTGATCAGATAAGCCGCGCAAATCGCCGTCACTGTCAGCGCTGCCAGCAGGCAGGCGCAGACCACCACAAAATTCTGGTTCTGCTCATTTAGGGCACTGGTCACCTGCTCCATCGCCCGGATCTGGTAATAGATATAGTACTGGATATTATCCTGGATCAGCTCCGTCAGGATATAGATGTTGTTGTCCAGCTCCCGGATATTCTCGTCGTACTTGCCGCCCTTCCGGATATTCTCCAGGATATCGTCCACCCGTTTCTCCAGGGTATCGATATTGCGCAGGAGGCTCTCCAGCCATAGCCGGCTCTCCGACTCCATCGTAACGTCCCGCAGCTTCTTAAATTCGCTTCTGAGCTCTTCAATCAGCACATAGGGATCCTTCAGCGTATCGTCCTCCGAAATATGCTCGTATTCGATGTAGCCCACCACCAGCTTGTACAGGCTCTCGTCCATATCCTCTTTAAAATTCAAGTTGTAGTCATTGGCCACCACCAGATTGCCCACAATCTCATCGTACTGCTTCCGGTAGCTGTTCATGCTGGCCAGGAGAATGATGACCAGAATCAGGAACGATGCCACGATCGCCGCCGAGAGCATCAGGATCTTCTGGTTGATCGAAAAGTGGATCCGGTCTGTCCTGGAATTTTTCCCGAAAAACAATCTATCTCTCATTTTTTCTTCCTTTTGGCCTGTCCTTTTCCCCGATTATATCACATCTTTCCTGCTGTAGGAAGTCCTTCCCAGCTTTCCTCCCGCCATGTCTTAACCTGCTTTTTACAGATGGGATATACCCTTTTGCGCGGAAAAGGAGTATACTGGAGATGGTCACATTCTATTTTAAGGAGGGTTTTTTATGGCATATTTCACAACCAAGGACAACTGCAAGATCTATTACGAGGAGCACGGGAGCGGGGAGCCCTTGATCTTCATCCACGGCTGGTCCTGCAACCACAAGTTCTTCAAATATCAGGTGGAAGAGTTTGCCAAGGATTACCGCGTCATCCTCTATGACTTCCGCGGCCACGGGCAGTCTGACCGCTCGGAGATCACGGAGCGGGGCATGAGCCTGAAGCGCTTTGCCCAGGATCTCCACGAGCTGATCGAGTACCTGAAGCTCGACCAGGTCAACGTGGTGGGCTGGTCCATGGGGACAAGCACCCTGCTGGCCTACGCCAGGGAATTCCAGTGCGAATACATCAAGCGGATGTGCTTCATCGATATGACGCCCAAACTTCTGTGTGACAGCGAGTGGAAGCTGGGCCAGAGCTGCAGCTTCGACATTGTCCAGAACCTGCAGTTCATGACAGCCATCGCCGTGAGCTGGGAGTTTGCCGCCAACCTCTTCATCCCCAACGTGTTCGCCAAGGGCTACAGCAAGGACAACGAAGAGTACCAGTGGGTGCTCAAGGAGGCGCTGGACAACACGCCCCACTGCATGATGAACATGTGGATTGCCATGGCAATCGAGGACTTCCGCCCGATACTGCCCACGATCAAGGTTCCCGTCCTCCTGGCCTACAGCGGCGACGGCCTGATCTACGGCCCGTCCCACGGCGAATACATGAAGGAGCATCTGGGCGGGGAGAGCAAGCTGGTCATCTTCCCCGGCTGCGGCCACGGCCTGTTCCTGGAGGACGCGCCGAAATTCAACAAAGAGCTGGGCAGCTTCCTGAAGGAGTATTGATGGCATATCCATGATCGAACTCCCTTTCCGACGCCAGGAGGGTGTCCCCCAAGTCATTCCAGACTTGGAGGGCACCCTCCTCTTTGCCGCCGATGCCTGCCCTGCTCAGTCGAAGCTGAACAGCA
Source organism: uncultured Lachnospiraceae bacterium (assembly GCA_944381745.1). Lineage (GTDB taxonomy): Bacteria > Bacillota > Clostridia > Lachnospirales > Lachnospiraceae > JAGTTR01. The sequence goes on from CALWMI010000085.1 coordinate 34,153, forward strand.
CCTTCTGGCTCTCCTCGTCGAACATATTCTCCCGGGTGATCACCGTGGTGGCAGTGTCCACCACGGATTCTTCCACGTCGAGTCCATTGATCAGATTGTACGCGCACTCCACGCCCAGATAGCCCATGGCAAAGGGATTCTGCACGATCAGCGCATCCACCTCCCCCGTCTCCAGCATTCCCACCGACACCACATTGCTGTCGAAGGCCACCACATACGTCTCCTCCCCGAGCCCCAGCTCCTCAATGGCGTAGCCCACCCCCAGGCTTGTCCACTCGTTGAAGGTGGCGATCACATTGATGTCTGGATGCTCCTGAAGCATCTGCCTCGTCCCCTCCTTGGCATCCTCCGTGGTGGAGAGCACATTGACCGCGTCCACAATCCTGGCGCCGGGGACATCCTCCAGCATATCCCGCAGCCCTCTCTCCCGCTGCTGCCCGTTGGCGGAATTCTTATCGAAATTCACAAGCCCGATCCGCAGCTCTTCCAGGCCGCTCTCCAGGATGGCCTGCCCCATCATCTGCCCTGCCTCATAGTTGTCCGTGCTGATCCGGCAGCTCACCGCCTCGCTGTCCACATCGCTGTCGATCACCACGATCTGCACGCCCTTGGCGGCGGCTGCGTCGATGGCCGCTGCGTTCGCCTCATAGTCCACGGCGGAAAACACGATGACCCTTGCCCCGCTCTCCACCGCCTCGGCGATCATCTCGTTCTGCGTCTCATAATCCTCCTCGTTGTCCGGCCCATCCACCGTGACATCCAGGTTATATTCCGTACCGGCTGCGTTCGCCCCGGCAAATACCGACCTCCAGAAGGCCGACGTGGTAGACTTGGCCACCAGCGCCACATAGGGCCTTCCACTCTCCCCGCTCTCCGCCTCCCGGGTTGTCAGATTGCCGATGATGTAGCGGATGCCCACAAAATAACAGGCCAAGAGGAACACGGCGCCCAGCGCCCACGGCGCGAGCTGCCTCCATCTGCCGCCTTTTCTCCCACTCATTGCCTTTCCTCCTCAAGCTTCGGTATCCGGATTTTGACACAGGTTCCCTCGTCCGGCTCGCTGGTGATCTGCAGCCCGTACCGCTCCCCGAAATAGATCTGGATCCGGTCGTTCACGTTCTTGATCCCGATGCCCCGCCTGTCTCCCGGCTCCCTCTCGAGAATATCCACGCACTGCTCCTTCGTCATCCCGACGCCGTTGTCCTCCACGGTCATCACGATCGCCTGCTCCTCCTCCCACACCCGGATCTCAATATGCCCCTCGTCCACCATCCGGTCAATCCCATGATAAATCGCGTTCTCGATGATGGGCTGGAGGGTGATCTTATTGCAGTAATAGGGCAGGCAGCTCTCCTCCACCTGAAAGTGGTAGGTGAACTGGTTCTTGTACCGGTAATTCTGAATTTTCAGATAGCTCTTCGCGTGCTCGATCTCCTTCTCCAGGGGAATCAGCTCATGCCCCTTGCTGATGCTGATGCGGAAGAGCCTGGCCAGGGCGTTGATCATCTCCACCGCCTCCTTCGTCCGCTCCTCCTCGCACATCCAGGCGATGGAATCCAGCGTATTGTAGAGGAAATGCGGGTTGATCTGGGCCTGCAATGCCTTCAGCTCCGTCTTGCGCAGGGAAATCTCCTCCTGGCGCACCTGCTCCATCAGCTGCTGGACGCGCAGCACCATGTGGCCGAAGGAGGACGAGAGCGCGTTGACCTCGCTTGTGCCCTCCACCGGTTCAAAGCAGAAGTTCTCCGCGTTCTTCTCAAAGGCCTCCATCGCCCTGGCCAGCCGCTTCGCAGGCTTGGCGAACAGCCAGGAAAAGAGGCTTCCCACAAAGACTGCCGTCAGGAACATGAGGGCCAGCAGCGCCAGGCAGATCCGCACCATCCCCTCCACGCGCCCGGTGATCAGCTCGTCCACATAGCTGACAGCCACAATGCGCCAGCTGCAGTTGCTCAGGCTGTTCACCGTGTAGATCACGTTGGAGCGGATGTAGGAGCCGTCCGCCAGCGACTGCAGCTCCCCTGCCTCCTCCTTAAGCCCCGCGTAGATCAGCTGCTGCTGGGGATGATAGACCAGATCCCCATCCGTATCCTGGATGAAGCAGTAGCCATGCTGCCCGATGCCCACGTCGTCCACGTAGGCCGCGATGTTGGAGAAGCGGATGTCCATAAAGACGCGGAGCTCCTCCCCATGCTCCCCCTGCATTGTCCGGGAGATGGTCACCACCCAGGGATAATAGTCCTCCAGCAGCGACTCCACATGGGGCTTGGAGATATGAAGCCCTTCCCCCTCCGGTATCTCGGCGTAGGACAGGTTCACAAGCGCCGTCTCCTTCGCCGCCTTCTCCCCGGCCCAGCAGTCCAAAAGCTTGCCCTCCTCGTTGTAGATCGTCACCGCCACCACGTCCGTGCGGATCTGGAAGAAGCTCTCGAAGAAGTCCTCCCGGAGCGCGGCAGGCTTGGCGATATACTCCGTGACGTTCTCCATCGTCGCCGCCATGTCCTCCGTGTAGTTCTCCACCGTGTTGACCACCTGGCGCGCCGCCTGCTCGCTTGTGATCACGGAGCTCTGCTCGATGGAATTCTCATACAGGCGTATAAAAAACACCAGCACCACCAGCAGGATGGCCAGGACAAGCCCCACCACCACGCCGGTCATAACCACTGACAGGGATATTTTATTTTGGATTCTTCTGTTCTTCATGCTGCCTCCTGCACGCATTGGGAGAGATCCCCTCGTATTTTTTAAAGCAGTAGCTGAAATAGTGCTGGTCGTTGTAGCCGCATTTCTCTGAAATTTCCCGTATCTTCATGGGCGTGCCCAGCAGCAGCCGCTTGGCCGTCTCCATCCTCCTGCGCGTCAGCAGATCCACAAACGTGCTCCCCGTGGAGCGCTTGATCAGCGCGCTCAGGTAGTTGGGGCTGACGGAGATCTCCGTGCTGATGGCCAGGAGCGACAGCCCCGGATCCATATACCGGCTCTCGATCAGCTCCAGCGCCCGGTCACAGATGAGGGAGCCGCTCTTCTGCCGGTGTTCCGTCACCAGATCCCTGGCTGCCAGGCAGAAGTCCGTGTACTGCCTCTCCATCTCCCGCACGGAATCAAACAGGACTTGGCCCAGCATGGGCATCTCCTGCTGGAAATTCCTGGCTGCCTCCACATCGGCCACTGCATACACGACCCGGAACACCGCAGCCGACAGCTGCACCGCGAACAGCTGCACGATGGCGGGCGAAGCCTCCTTGCTCTCCATCTCGTCGAAATACCGTCTCAGGCAGCTCTTGAGCTCTTCCGCCGTACCGCTCCTGAGCAGGTGCTCAATCTCCCCCACAGCCGCCTGCACCACCTCCTGGTCGAACAGCTCCACCCGCTCGATATCGGAGATAAACGACACGCCGGAGCCGCTGCTCCTGGAATAGCTCATGGCGTTCACTGCCTCCACATAGGCCTCATGGCCGTGGGACAGCGACGGCGCGATGCGGCTGACTCCAATCACGGCCGAAAGCCCCAGGATACGCTGCACGCTCTGGGAGATATCGTCCACGATGATGTGCAGGTATTTGTCCAGCGCCCCCCTGGTGGCCGCCAACAGCGAGACCACGCGCCCGTTGCAGAAAAAGCCTGTGTGGCGCAGATAGCGGTTCACCACCTGGTGCACGGCGCCTGCGCTCGTCTCATCCGTCCGGTTCCTCCCCTCCCTGTCCAGGAAGCTTGTGACAAGCACCGTGTACTGGATCTGGCTGTCCGCGCTCTTCTGAAGCTCCAGCTCCACCGCCCGCTTGGCCAGCCTCTCCTCCCGGTCTGCGTCCGCACTGCCCTGAAATGCGTCCAGCAGGAGCGGCATCAGGAAACGGGTCCGGCGCTGCTGCTCCTGCTCCTCCGTCTGCTTCGTAAATTCCTCGAATTTCTCATCTATCTTCTTCCGTATCTTCTTCAGTTCTTCCGTCAGCTCCTCCGCGGAGATCGGCTTGAGCATATAGCTGATGATATTGTACTGGATCGCCTTCTGCGCGTAGGAGAAGTCGTCGTAGCCGCTCAGGAACGCAATCTGCATCGTTGGGCGGATCTCTCTTACCTCCCTCGCCAGCTCGATTCCTGATTTGAAGGGCATCCGCACATCTGTCAGGAGCAAATCCGGCTCCAGCTTCTCCACCAGCTCCAGCGCCTCGATCCCGTTCTCCGCTTCCCCTACCACCTGGAAGCCCACGCTGTCCCAGTCAATTCTCCGAATCAGCGCCTCCCGAAGCTCTGTCTCGTCGTCCGCAATGACTATCGTATACATACCAGTATCCCCTCTCCATACCTGTCTGCTGGTTCCAACACCATCATAGCAGAGATCGGTATGCGTGACAACTGATGGGGCACACAAAAAGTTCGCGCCAGTGTCCCCTGGGGCAATATGCCCCCTTGGACACCGGCGCGGTATACAAAGGACAGAGCTGTCCCGCGCCTCCGCGCGACCTGCTCTGTCCCCCGCCTTCCTACTGGATTGTCTCGATAAAGCGCCCGAAGGCTTCCTGCCCCTCCGGGGTTCTCTTGTACACGCCGGCGCACTCCAGCACCTTCGCGAACACCTTTCCAATCTCCTCCTGCACAGCCGCATGGAGGTTGTCTGGAGTAATCTCCCTTCGCCCGAGCCACTCCTCGGCCCAGTCCGCATGCTTTGCCAGAAGTTCCCTCTGCCGCAGATCCTCCCCTTTCCGGATTGCCTCCTCCAGGAGGGACATCTCTGTCTTCAGCCTCGCCGGGAGTACCGCCAGCCCCATCACCTCGATCAGGCCGATATTCTCCTTCTTGATATGATGGTACTGGGCATGGGGATGGTACACACCCATGGGGTGCTCGCTGGTGGTGATGTTATTGCGCAGCACCAGATCCAGCTCATACAAGCCATCCCGCATCCGGGCGATGGGGGTGACTGTGTTGTGAGGCGTCCCTTCCGTCTCGCTGTAGATGAAGGCCTTCTCGTCCGTGTAGCCCCTCCACGCCTTCAAGATACTGTCGGCGGCATCCGCCATCTGAACCGCATCGCCGCCCTGCAGGCGGATCACCGACATAGGCCAGCGCACAATGCCTGCCTTCACATCCGGGAATCCTGCCACGGTAAAGCTCCTCTCGATGGGAGCGCGTGCCATAGGGAAGACGTAATTTCCTCCCTGGAAATGGTCATGGCTCAGTATCGATCCGCCCACGATCGGCAGATCCGCGTTGGAGCCCGCCGTATAGTGGGGGAACTGGCGCACGAAATCCAGCAGTTTCGCAAACGCCGCCCGGTCAATTTTCATCGGGATGTGTTCCTTATGGAAGATGATGCAGTGCTCATTGTAGTACACGTACGGAGAATACTGCAGGAAATAGTCCTCGCCATTCAGCTTGAGCGGCACAATCCGGTGGTTCTGCCTGGCCGGATGCCCGTAATGTCCTGCGTACCCCTCGTTCTCACGGCAGAGCAGGCAGCTGGGGTAGCCGCTCTTCTTTGCACGGCCAGCCTTCGCGATATCCCGCGGGTCCTTCTCCGGCTTGGAGAGGTTGATCGTGATATCGATCGGGCCGTACTCTGTATCCGCCACCCACTTCTCATCCTTCGCAATCCGGTCGCGGCGGATATAATTGGTCGCCTGGCTGAAGGCATAGTACTCGTCTGTAGCCTTCTTCGGCGATTCCTTGTAGCGCTCCCAGAATCTCCTCTGCACCTGGGACGGCGGCGGCGTCAGGATGCCCATGATCTTTGTGTCCAGGAGATCCCGGGCTGTCACGGTATCCTCCTCCAGCAGCCCTTCCTCCTTCGCACACGCCAGCAAATCCTCCAGAATCTTATGGACCGGACGGATGTCCGCCGGCGCCTCCTGCTTCTCATATTCATTTTGCCCAAACAGGGCGAGAAGCTGATTGGTCACATATACCTCATCCGCCTGGTCCACGAGCCCGGCTGCCATCCCGTAGGCGACAAGCTCCCCGATCAGGCTGTCAATCTCTTTCTTTCCCATCCTACCCCTCTCTTTCCTAAATAGACATGCCCGCTTCAGCGGGCATGTCCACATATCAGAGCCTGCGGCAGGCTCTCGCAATCCCAGCGCCGGTGTACAAGAGGCAATCCGCCCTTGCCGCATCGGCGCCAGCGTCGGCGTACAAGGGGTGATCCGCCTTGGCACACCGGCGCTGGGTTTTTTATAGAACCTTCATTCCGCCGTATTTGCGGATCTTAAGCACGCTGCAGGCTCCTGCCCCGAAGGTCTGATCCATCGCCTCCCGGTAGCGCGGCACCGCCTCGTTTTTCACGAACGCCTGGATGGTTCCGGCAAAGCCTCCCCCGTGCACGCGGCACACGCCGTCGTCCCCCAGGACCGCCTCGCTCACGGCCAGCCCCACGGACACGCTCTGGTTCCTCACGTCGTGGCTCGTATAGACGTTCTGCAGGTATTTGAAGGAGGAATCTCCCGACGCCTTCACGGTGCGCAGGAATGCTTGGAAATCCCCGGCCCGCAGGGCAGCTGCCTCCTCCCTCACCCGCTCGTTCTCCGTCACAAAGTGGATGGCCCGCAGCAGCGCCCGGTCTCCGGCTTTCTTCCTCACTTCCTGGGTTTTCCCCAGCAGCTCCTCCAGCGTCACCCCGTGAAGCACCTCCCTGCCAAATACGGCGGCGGCGGCGCGCATCTCCGCGGGGATCGCCGCGTAATCGTCCGTCAAATCCGCATGGGAGCCCTTCGTGTCTGTGATGCACAGGCTGTAGCCGTACGCCTCCAGATCGCAGCTGATGCGCTCGATCTTCGGATGGCTCTTGTCCGCAAAGTCAATGTGCACCAGGTTCCCCACCGAGCTGGCGGTCTGGTCCATCAGCCCGCAGGGCTTGCCAAAATAGACATTTTCCGCATACTGGCCAATCACGGCGATATCCACCGCCGAGAGCTCCATATCGTTGTACAGCCCCGACTCGATGGTGCCGATCAATGTCTCGAAGGCCGCCGAGGAGGAGAGCCCCGCGCCGATCAGCACATCGCTGGTGATATATGCCTGAAAGCCGCCGATCTTTCCGCCGTGCTCCCGGATCCCAGCCAGCACGCCTTTGATCAGAGCCCTGGTCGTCCCTTCCTCTTCTCTCTTCGCCTCCAGGTCGTCCAGCGAAATCGCTATCTCCGGCCCGGTCCCGGACACTACCCGCACTGCGCCGTCCAGCCTGCCCACAATGCCGATGGCGTCCCGGTTGATGGATGCCGCCAGCACCTCCCCATTCTGATGATCGGTGTGGTTGCCTCCAATCTCACTGCGGCCAGGCGTGCTGTAGATCTGGGCCTCCCCGCTGCCATACAGCTCCTCGTACCGCGCAATGGCATCCCCATAGCGCTGCCTCTGGTACTCCAGCAGGCTTCTGTCGAGATAAATATCCATCAGGAGCTCATCCTTCGCCCCGCTTGTGAACAGCTCTTTTAATTCCTTTGTCGTCCTCAAATCAGTACTCCCTCTCTTCCTCCGGCGCTTTCCCAGGCGCAGCCTCCTCTTTCTCCGGAACTTCTGCCGGGGCGGCCTCCTCTTCCCTCGAAGATTCCGCCGTCATGTTCTCCGCCTCCAAAGATTCCGCCTGCACAGCCTCCTCTTCCCCGGAAGCTTCTTCCGGCACGGCTTCCTCCTCCGAGGGTTCTTCCGGCACGGCCTCATGCAGCATCTTCCCTTGTCTCCAGGCAGAGTACAGTCCCATCGCCACGCCTCCGGCGCCGGCCAGGGCGAACACCACCACAAAGATAATCATCAGGGGCTTCTCGCTTCCCGCCGTCTCAAGCCCGGAATAGAGCTGCCAGGCCAGGTACAGAAGGTATGCCCCTCCCAGGCCGTAGACAGCCATTCTTGCATTATCGCGATTCATCTAAGCTCCTCCTTCTACCCAGCGTGCTGTCAGGACATGCTCGCCCGTCATCGTAACCTGCGTGTCTGGGCCTATGACATTGCCGCTGTAGATCCATCCGTCGAAGACAAAGCCTTCCTTCTCCGGCACGGGCAGCTCGCCGTAGGGCTCCCCGTACACAACCGTCTTATCGGCGGCATAGGCAGCGCCGTCCACCGTCCCGCCGTCCAGGTCAAATTTCACCGTGATGCTGGCCGGCTCCCACACCGCATACAGCGTCAGGTCATTCTCGATCTGGTCCACCGAGAAATCCCATCTCTCCGCCAGCGACGGATCCTGGGACGTCTCCCAGCCGCAGAAGGCATAGCCCGGCTTCACGGGCTCCTCCGGCTCCTCTGCCAAATCCCCGTAGTCCAGCCTCTGTTCCGCCACCTCGCTTCCGCCGCCTGTGTCAAAGCGCAGCGTGTAGCCGCCGTGCACGGCAAACCAGATGATGAGGACGACGATCAGCACGATAGCCCCCAGGATCAACTTGTCCAGAATGCGGACGGGGACATCCGTCTTGTTGTAGATGCCCCGTCCAAATCCAAACCACTGTTTCTTTTCCTTCATATACTTACTTGCGAACGAGATACTTTCTCATATCGATGGAGCAAGCCACAAGGATAATCAGACCCTTGATGATGTACTGCAGGTTCTGGCTGATGGAGAGGAACTGCAGCGCGACGAAGATGATTCTCAGCATGAATACGCCCAGCACCACGCCGCTGATCTTACCAGTACCTCCGACGAACGATACGCCGCCGATAACGCAGGCTGCAATCGCGTCGGACTCATAGTTCTGTCCTGTAGCCGCCGAGTTGGAGCCGATACGTGCGGACTCAATGAAGCCCGTGATGCCGTACATACAGCCAGCCAGCGTATGTACCAGGATTGTGGTCATCGCCACATTCACGCCGGACACGTTCGCTGCCTCCGGGTTGGAACCTACTGCAAACATATTTTTACCAAAGGTTGTCTTGTTCCACATAAACCACATGAACAGAACGACAAGCAGGCCGTACCACACATAGTTCGGGATCGGCACACGGCCGATGGAGATCACGCTTCCTGTGACGAAATCCTTGAATCTCTGGTCAAGGCCGGACAGAGGCTGTCCGTTGTTCCCGTTGATCATAATATACATCAGCAGGACGCCGTAGACGATCAGCTGGGTAGCCAGCGTTACGATAAAGGGATGCAGGGAGAACTTCGCCACGAAGAAACCGTTCACCCATCCCACAATTCCGCCGACCACAATCACGGCCAGGATGACAGCCGCGATCGGTATCTCCGGCAGGTTCGGGAACATTTTCGTCGCATACTCCGCCGACTGCAGCAGAGATGCGGAGATACAAGCTGTCAGTCCCACCACACGGCCTGCGGACAGGTCGGTACCTGTCAGCACGATACATCCCGCGATACCGCAGGCGATCGGAAGGTTCGCCGCAGACAGGGAAATAATATTGACGATGGAATCCGTTGTCAGGAAATAGCTGTTCTTGTACTGTGTGTAGATAATCGCCAGGATAATCAGGATATAAATCGCGTTGTTGATCAGCGCGTCCTTCCAGTACTCGGCCTTTTCCCTACTGTCAAGCGCCTGATAGCTGGCGCGTTTCGCCGCTATATTCGATTTGAAATTTGAAATAAAATTCATTCGACGCTGCCTCCTTTATACATATTTTGCCGCATAGGTCATGATCGCCTCCTGCGACGTCTCTTTTGCGTTCACTTCGCCTGCCAGCCGTCCTCCGGACATGACAAGAATTCGGTCACAGATTCCCAGCAGCTCCGGCATCTCGGAGGACACCATGATGACGCTCTTGCCTCTCTTGGCCAGGTCGATGATCAGCTGGTAAATCTCGTATTTTGCTCCTACGTCGATGCCTCGGGTCGGCTCGTCCAGAAGCAGCACCTCCGGATCGGTCAGAAGCCACCGGCCCAGGATGACCTTCTGCTGATTGCCGCCGGACAGGGAACGGATCTTCGTCTCCTGCGTCGGTGTCTTTGTGCGCATGGCGTCGATCGACCACTGCGTATCCTTGCGCATAGACTTCTCATCCAGCCAGAGTCCGGCCCTCAGATGCTTCTTCAAGCTGGAGATGACGGTATTCTCCCGGATATTCAGAATGCCGAAGATACCGGTGGCACGCCGCTCCTCGGTGAGCAGCGCAAATCCATTCTTGATGGATTCCCGTGCGTTGCGGTTCTTGACCTCTTTGCCATTTAAACGCATCGTCCCTGAGCTTCTGGTGGCCACGCCGAAGATGTTCTCCAGCGTCTCCGTACGCCCGCTTCCGTCCAGGCCCGCCAGCCCCAGGATCTCTCCCTTGCGCACGTTGAAGGAGACATCGTTCAGCAGGGAATACTTGCCGGACAGGTGCTCCACCTCCAGCGATACCTCCCCCGGGCTGTTCGTCTTGGGCGGGAACTGATCGGTCAGCTCACGGCCCACCATCAGCCGGATGATCTCCTCGTTCGTCAGCTCCTTCGCCGGTCTTGTCGCCACATACTGGCCGTCGCGCATGATCGTGACCTCGTCGGAAATGCGCAGGATCTCCGCCATCTTGTGGGAAATATAGATAATGCCGCAGCCTCTGTCACGCAGCATGTTTATGATCTTAAATAAGTGCTCCACCTCTGTCTCAGTCAGAGAGGAGGTAGGCTCGTCAAACACAATTACCTTTGAATTATAGGAGACAGCCTTCGCAATCTCCACCATCTGCCTCTGGGATACCGGCATCGTGCTCATGATCCTCCTGGGATCCACGTCGATGCCAAGCTCCTGAAATATCGCTTTCGTATCGTTGTAAATCTTCTTTTCATTGACCATGACGCCGCCGATCTTCGGATAGCGCCCCAGCCAGAGATTATCCATAACGCTTCGCTTCAGTGCCTGGTTTAACTCCTGGTGCACCATTGCGACGCCATTTTCCAATGCTTCTTTTGAGTTCCTGAAGTTGATTTCCTTCCCTTCCAGGAAAATCTGTCCGCCGTTCTTCACGTACATTCCGAACAGGCACTTCATCAAGGTGGATTTCCCCGCACCGTTCTCGCCCATCAGCGCGTGCACGGTCCCCCGCTTCACCGTCAAAGAAACATGATCCAGCGCCTTAACGCCGGGAAATTCTTTACAGATATCAGTCATTTGTAACAGAACTTCATTCTCCATGCTCTTCCTCCTGTCTTCTTAGCAGAAAGGCGACCGTATAACACGACCGCCTTTCCGTTCTAGTCTCTCTATTTCACCTTGTGACCGGATTATTCTCCCGTGTAGGTTCCATAGGGGATGTAAATCTTGTTCGCAATATCCGGATCAGCATTATAAGCGTCTGTACCATCTGTCAGAGCTGCGCCCGAAGCCGCATTCTGGGTCATGATGCTGATGCAGCTAGCCATTCCCTCTGCATCCTGCATGATCGTTCCAACCATCTTGCCGTCAGCGATCAGCTGCTTTGCAGCGTCTGTTGCATCTACACCGAACACAGGGATCAGAGTGGAATCCTCGCCGGTTCCCAGGTTGTAGCCTGCTACGTTCAGAGCGGAGATAACGCCCTCAGCCATACCGTCGTTGTTGCAGATTACCAGCTCGATCATGTTGCCGTTGGTCTCATTGTACTGAGACAGGTTGGTGGTCATGTAGTTGTTCGCCGCTGTAGCGCTCCATGCGCCATCCTGGTCTACCTGATACTTGTCAGCGTTGCTTGCATCGAAGTACTCAAGCTCCGGATAGCCGGCCTCGGTGAGAATCGCATTCGCATCCTCTACAGAATACTGTGTACGGTAGATGGCCTCTGCGTTGCCCAGCTGGCCCATCATCATCGCGTAGGAGATCACGCCGTCGCCGTTCAGGTCTACGGTGTCATAGTTTGCTACCAGGTACTCGCCGATCATTGCGCCCTGCATATGGCCTGCCTCGGGAGCGTCTGTTCCAACGAAGGCAACCTTGTCATAGGAGCCGAGAACCTGTCCAGCTGTGTTGTCATCCTCAACTGCACGGTTGAAGAAGATCAGGTACGCATCCTTCGCGGAAGCCTTGTCCACGATTGCCTGGGAAGCGTCCACAGAGCCGGAGGTTACGATGTTGACGATCAGGATGTTGGCGCCCTGAGCCAGAGCGGTGTCAACCTGCTCGTTCTGAGTTGTCTGGCTGTTGTTGGAGTCATAGTTCTGATAGGTTACTCCAAGAGCATCCAGCTGTGCATCCAGAGCGGTACGTACAGAAGAAATGTAGGTGTCCGCGTAGGTGTAGTAGAATACTGCCACATTCGCGTCGGCGAGATCTACGCCTGCATCCTCAGCTGCATCTGCTACTTCCTCAGCTTCCTCTTCCGCTGTGTCTGCTGTGTCGGCAGAATCTGCTGCCGCGTCGTCGCTGCTACTGCTGCTGCAGCCGGCCAGCATTGCCGCCGTCATGGTGACGCACAACAGAATTGCCATCAATTTCTTTTTCATAATAAGAATCCTCCCTTTCTAAAATTTGCGTTGTTCATCGCTATCATCAGTATAGCACAGCCCAGAGGAATTTCCATGTGAATTTTTATCCTCCATGTACAAATTTTTATCCCTTTGGCCATCCTACACGGTCAGTTCGATTTGATTTCCCTCGATGCCGATCACACAGCTCTCATAGTACCCGTCGCCCGTCGTCCGGGGGCCGCTGGCCACCTGGTACCCGCCGTCTCTCAGCCTCTGCGTGAGATGATCAACCGCCTCCTTGCTTCCCAGGCTGAAGGCAATATGGATGTAGCCGGTGCGGGCCAGCCCTTTGTCCATATCCTCCATCCCAGGCTTCTGCATAACCTCCAGACGGGCTCCCCCGTCAAACTCCAGGAAATAGGAGCGAAAGCCCGTGGTCTTGTTGTGATAGCCGTCATTTGCTTTCGCCTGAAAGTACCGGACAAAGAAATCCCTGGCCTTTTCCAGGTCGTTGACATACATCGCCATATGTTCGATATGCATTTTTAACCTCCGATCTTAGCGCCGGCGCACAAGGGACAATCGCCAATCCGTTTCCGTCCCGTAATTTTGCCGGTTGTCTCGCCAAAAAAACAGGAGCCCATCAGAGCCCCTGTACATATTCATCCCGATATAGTATGACCGTGTTCTGCTCCCTTGATTTTTGCAGGTCTATCACGCGCTGGTTCGCGCTTCCCCGGAACCGGAGCGTCAGATCCCTCTCCTCTTCCAGATAAGGCCCATCCACCAGAAGGTCTGCAAGTTCCAGAAGCTCTCCCACCGCCGGCCTTGTCTCCTGCAATTGCCGCAGGCACTCCAGGGTGTAGCCGGTGTACACCGTAAGGTGCTTCCCCATCTCCTTAATCCGCCTGCCCACCATACACAAGGCTTCTGGCTGGCAGAAGGGCTCCCCGCCGGAAAAGGTCACGCCGCCCAGAAGCGGGTCGCTTTGTATCTCCTCCAAGATGGCATCGATATCGGCCTCATATCCGCCGGAGAAATCATGGGTCTGCGGATTGTGGCACCCCGGGCACCGGTGGGGGCATCCCTGCACAAAAATCACATAGCGGATGCCCGGGCCGTCCACAATCGAGTTTTTGACCGTACCGGCCAGCCGGAGCGCCGTTTTACCCGAAAGGAGCTTCCTGTCATGAAGTTCTTGTTCAGAGCGCATGTTTTACCCGGTCACGCTCCTCCGCCCGTTTCGCATTGTTGAAGCGGTCTGTCGTCCCCACCAGATATCCGGTAATTCTCCGGATCCGGTCAAACTTTACATCCTGTCCTACCATTCCATCTTTCGGCTGCACTTTTCCAATCATAGGAACATCCTCCTCGTTCTCTAATATGATAAATTTTCCTTGTTGTTCTCTTCCTATCCCACTCTCAGCGGGTCGGATCCGCATACACCGGGGTATCCGGGTATTTTTTGCGCAGCTCCCGCAGCTTTTCCACCGGGACTGCTTCCCCTTCGCGCCTCCCGCAGCGGGGGCATACCTCGTCAATCACGCCTGTGTAGCCGCAAACCGGATCCCTGTCTACCGGATGGTTCACTGACCCATATCCGACCCCGCATTCTTTCATATAGCGGATGACTGCCTCGAAGGCTTCCGGATTCTTGGACGTATCCCCGTCCAGCTCCACATAGCTGATATGCCCTGCGTTCGTCAAAGCGTGGTAGGGGGCTTCCAGGCGGATCTTGTCGAACGCCCGGATTGGGTAATATACGGGAATGTGGAAGGAGTTCGTGTAATACTCCCGGTCCGTGATCCCCGGCAGCTCGCCAAAGATCCTCTTGTCGATCCGCACAAACCGGCCGGACAGCCCTTCCGCAGGCGTGGCAAGCAACGTGAAATTAAGCCCTGTCTCCTCAGACTTCTCATCCAGCTTCTGCCGCATATGGCCGATAATCTCAAGCCCCAGCGCTTGGCTCTTGGGGCTTTCCCCGTGATGCTTTCCTGTCAGCGCCACCAGCGTCTCGGCAAGCCCGATGAAGCCCACGCTCAAAGTGCCGTGCTTGAGCACCTCCCCCACGGTATCGTCCACATCCAGCTTATCGGAATCCAGCCAGATCCCCTGCCCCATCAGGAAGGGATAGTTCCGCACCTTCTTCTTACACTGGATTGCAAAACGGTGCAGAAGCTGGCGGCATGCCAATTCGATCATTTTGTCCAGGCTCTCATAGAAAGCGTCCTGGTCCCCGTGGGCTTTGATACCCAATCTCGGAAGATTGATCGTGACAAAGCTTAAATTTCCGCGCCCGCAGGTGATCTCCCGGGAAGGGTCATACCGGTTCCCCATCACCCGGGTTCTGCACCCCATATAGGCGACCTCCGTGTTATAATCCCCTTCCTTATAATATTGCAGGTTGAAGGGTGCATCCAGAAAGCTGAAATTGGGGAACAGCCTCTTCGCAGATGTCCGGATTGCCAGGCGGAACAAATCGTAGTTCGGATCGCCCGGATGATAGTTTACGCCTTCCTTCACCTTGAAAATCTGTACCGGGAAAATCGGCGTCTCCCCATTGCCCAGGCCTGCTTCCGTAGCCAGCAGCAGGTTCTTCATCACCATCCGCCCTTCCGGCGAGCAGTCTGTCCCGTAATTGAGGGAGCTGAAAGGAACCTGGGCGCCGGCCCTGGAATTCATCGTATTCAGATTATGGATCAGGGCCTCCATCGCCTGATACGTCTCGTAATCCGTCCCTTTTAACGCCATATCGGCCGCGCACTCATGCGCCTTGCGGATATCTTCCGGCAGAAGCACACGGCTTCCACAGATAATCTCGCCGCCATTCACCCATTCTTCCAGCTTCTTCTCAAATTCCTCTGCCGTTCCCATGCGGATATCCGTCCCCACGGCGGTCTTCATTTTTTCCATGAATCCGGACGCATCTGCCCCATCCAGGTCATATTTTATCCGGATATATTTTTCAAGGTTCTTAAAATACTCCTTGCGGAATGTCCGCACCACCCCATCGGCCATGGAATAATCGAAGTTGGGAATGGACTGCCCTCCATGCATCTCATTCTGATTTGCCTGTATGGCGATGCAGGCCAGCGCCGCATAGCTTTTGATGGAATTCGGCTCCCGGAGATACCCATGCCCGGTACAGAAGCCATCTTTGAAAAGCTTGATCAGATCGATCTGGCAGCAGGTCTCTGTCAGCATATAAAAATCCTTATCGTGGATATGAATATCGCCGTTGAGATGGGCCGCAGCAATATCTTTGGGCAGGATATAGTTGTCCACAAAATAATTGGAGCCTTCGGAGCCATATTTCAGCATCGTCCCCATGGCCGTATCCGCATCGATATTCGCATTTTCGCGCTTGATATCCTCATCCGCCGCGCTTCGGAAGGTAAGCTGCTGGTAAATTTTCACCAGATCCGCCTCGGATTTGCGGACCTTCGTGTGCTCTGCCCGGTAAAGGATGTAAGCCTTCGCCGTCTTGGCAAATCCCCATGCAATCAGCTTTTCTTCCACAATGTCCTGTATCTGTTCTACATGTGGGATCTCGCCATCGGGAAGCGAACGGATGATATCATCCACGAGATCATGAAACTGGAGCGGTGAAATCGCCTCAACCTGGGCAGCCTCATTTGCTTTGCGGATTGCATCGTGGATTTTCTGTGCGTCAAAAGGCACTGTCGTACCGTTGCGTTTTCTGATAACGTCTGGATAAACAGTGCTTTTCAGGTTGCTCATAAAAATCCCCCTTTGCATTTAACAATATATAGTGTAAATTTTGTATTGATGATACTATATATTGTATCTTCGATGATTTTCCTTGTCAAGCGGTATCCGCAAATTTTTATGGGCGCCTTCCCTTCCGCATAAAATAGCAAAAGATGTTCTTTCGTATTCCCTAGTCGTTTTTATCATTATCAGAACAAACCAATGTCTCATTTCAGGTACAGCAAAGGTACATTTTTGTGACATTCAAGCGGTTCGTACAAAGCTCTTGATTCCGTGATAAAATCACGATAAAATAACGCCACAAAGGAGGCGATACCATGCTGAATATTCGACCTGTCTCGGATCTGCGAAATCACTTTTCTGAGGTTGAGGAAGAGGTCTTGACCAAAGGCGAGCCGGTTTTTCTTACCAAAAAACGGTTACGGCTCCATGGTCCTGCTCAGTTTGGAGCAATACGAAGAACTGACAAACGATGTTGAGTTGGCGCTGGATGAAGCGGACCGCGCTGCGGACCTCTCTGACACCCGCCATTCTGCCGACGAGGTTTTTAGCCGGGCAAGGAGGCGTATCCGTGAACGAAAAGCATTATGAGCTACGTTTTCTTCCGCTTTTTGAAGATAATCTTGATGAAATCGTAGACCACATTACCTATCGTCTGAAAAACCCCGCTGCGGCAGAGTGCCTGGTGGATGAGGTAGAGACGGCCATTTTAGAAAGGTTTCCCTGTGCGGAATCCTTTGAGCCTTTCCACTCGGTACTGGGGTCGCGCTTGTTGAAGGAAGGCCTCGCCTATCGGCTCGGTCTGCGCTGTTGTGTGCTAACGCACCCAACGGTCGCCACTGACGGCCCGCGCCCCCTTTGAACACAGATTTTCAATCTGTGGCTGCGTGTTCATCTCCGGCCTAAGAGCCGCCTTCGGCGGTTGGCCTCCGAAACGCTCTCTGCGGAGAGTGTTGCGAACGCTTTTGACTGCGGCCAGCTCACCGCTGGCCGTGGTCGGTCTTGTCTGGATTTTTTTCATAGTCGATGATGTCGCTGATCGCTTTGCTGACCGTGCGGCCCTTGCCAGCATGCAGCGGCATGATGCGGGTGGTGGCCATGTGGGTGACCTCCTTTCTCCCGGCGTCCGGGGAAAACTTTACTCATCCTGTGTGGTTCCACAGTACATGATACAGGCCATGATGCAGGCCATGATACGGGCCATGATGCAGGCCATGATCCTCCCAACTTGGCCAATGACCAAGATGGTTCACCCATAATGTTGTACTTTTTCTTACCGAAGGGGTTTGATAATGTGTGAAAAATCCCGTATAATAAAAAAATACAAATCTAACATCGAAGGGGGCTGTTGCTCCTATGACAGAAGCCGAACTTCTCAGGCTGATCGAGGACGGCGAAAATATCCAAGTGGAGTTTAAGAAATCCACCACCGCGATCACAAAGGATGTTTACGATACTGTCTGCGCATTCTCCAACCGGGACGGCGGAACGATTGTCCTGGGCGTCAAAGACAACGGAGAAATTTTGGGCATTGCACCGGATGCGGCGGACCGCATGAAAAAGGACTTCGCAACTTCCATCAACAACGGGCAAAAAATCAACCCGCCGCTTTACTTGCAGCCGGAAGCCTGCACCGTGGAGGGGCGTATCCTGTTGGTCATTCATGTGCCCTCTGGCAGCCAGGTCTGCCGCCACCACGGGCACATTTTTGACCGTAGCCATGAAGCAGATATAGACATCACCGACAACTCCGACCTGGTGTACCAACTGTACGCCCGGAAAAGCGGCAGCTACTTTGTCAACAAAGTGACCCGTTTTCAGATGGAGGACCTGCGCCCCGACCTGATCGAGCGCACCAGGGCTATGACAGCCAGCCGCACGGCCAATCACCCGTGGAAATCGCTCTCGGATGAAGAACTGCTGCGCAGCGCCGGGCTGATTTTGAAAGACCCCGAACGGCAAATGGAAGGCATCACCCTGGCGGCAATCCTCCTATTTGGCAAAGACTCCACGATCTTGTCCGTGCTGCCCCAGCACAAAACGGACGCCATCTTCCGGGTGGAAAACGTGGACCGTTATGATGACCGGGACGTGATTATCACCAATCTGCTGGAGACCTATGACCGCCTGATCGCTTTCGGTCAAAAGCACCTCAGCGACCCCTTTGTGCAGGAAGGCGTCCAAAGCGTCAGTGCCAGAGACCGTATCCTGCGGGAGATCTGCTCCAACAGCCTGGCCCACCGGGATTTTTCCAGCGGCTATGTGGCGAAATTTGTGATCGAGCGCGACCGGCTCTACACGGAAAATGCCAATCGTTCCCACGGACACGGCGCTCTGCACCTGTCCTCCTTTGAGCCGTATGCCAAGAACCCGCCCATCTCCAAAGTGTTCCGGGAGATCGGGCTG
Organism: uncultured Lachnospiraceae bacterium; assembly: GCA_944381745.1. GTDB lineage: Bacteria > Bacillota > Clostridia > Lachnospirales > Lachnospiraceae > JAGTTR01. Next base: position 52,586 of record CALWMI010000085.1, read on the forward strand.
GCAGACGAGCTGGGGTCCGGGATGCGGAATACTTACAAATACACGAAGCTCTATTCCGGCGGGACCCCGGAGTTTATCGAGGGCGATGTGTTCCGCACGGTAGTTCCGCTTGCCCCGATTGCGGTGGAAAAGGTCGGGCCGCAGAATGAGGGGAGGATGATCCCACATGATACCCCCTATGACGCCCCACATGATACCCCACATGAGCGAATCCTTGCTTTTTGCACGGAACCACGTTCCAAGAGGGAAATCATGAGACATTGTGGCTACCAGGATTCTAAACACTTCACGAAAAAATATCTCAAACCCCTGTTAGAATCTGGTCAGCTGCAAATGACGTTGCCCGATAAACCCCAAAGCCACAATCAGAAATATGTGACTGTACAAAAATCCACACCAGAAAACTAAACCCAACCAGGGGGCCGGAGAAATTGCACACTCCGTCCCCCTGGTTTTTTATGTCCCTGATGGATACAGAGTTTACTTTCATGCTAACCTTATCAGCAAAATAAGCATGAAAGTTAAATCAAAAAATTGCCGGGGCAACCAGGGCTGCATTCCCCGGCAATTCCGTGTTTCTGATTTAGCCATACACCGCGTCCTGAATCGCATACCGCAGAGCCTGCACCTTGCTGCCAGCCAGGCGGCCATCGGCAGCCCCAGCGGGCTGACCTGGAAAGCAATCACCACGGAAATGCAAAAAGCGCCCAGCAGGAACGCTGAACGCTTTCGCAATAAAATCATATTCCTTTGTTCAGATTTGGCCAAACTCTGCCAAACCGATTTTGCATAAAATTTCAGAGGGGCAAAAATGATCTCTTGGGAGGGGGCGGGGGCAAAAAAGTTGTCCTATGATTTAACCCATTAGCCCCGTTTTGGGGGTGGTTGTCCTTAATTTAACGTAAGCGCTTAACAATACAACGGCTATCTTTTTAAACCATGTTCTACTATTATTGAAGTAAAACGCTCCAACTTCAACTTTTTGATTCAATCCTGCATCTTTGCTGTATCATCTCAGACCAGGGCAT
>CALWMI010000086.1 GCA_944381745.1 uncultured Lachnospiraceae bacterium
AGCTCTGCAAGGAACAGGGAGGGATGCCGTTCCTGACCGACAGCAATACGCTGTACCCGGGCAGCAGGCGCAACGCCCTGGAGCACTTAGACTGCGCCAACCTGAACGGATTCAACCCCATCAGCGCTGGCTGCCAGATACTGATCGCCGACGGGCTGCGGGGAACCGACGAGGTGGAGGTGCCGGTGGTGAACGGCGAATACTGCCAGACGGCCAAGATCGGCCGGGCTGTGATGGATGCGGATGTGGTCATCAGCCTCACCCACTTTAAGGGACATGAGGTCACCGGTTTTGGCGGGGCGCTCAAAAATATCGGCATGGGCTGCGCCAGCCGTGCGGGCAAGATGCACCAGCACAGGAACGGCAAGCCGCAGATCGACCTGGAATTGTGCCGGGGCTGCGGGCGCTGCGTGAAGGAGTGCGGCAGTGAGGCGATCCGGCTGGAGAACCGGAAGGCTGTGATGGATCACGACCGCTGTACCGGCTGCGGCCGCTGCATCGGGGCGTGCAGTTTTGACGCTGTGTTCAATCCCAACGACAACGCCAACGAGATCCTGGACAGGAAGATGGCGGAGTATGCCCAGGCGGTCTGTCACGGGCGGCCGTGCTTCCACATTGCCCTGGTGCAGGATGTGAGCCCCAACTGTGACTGCCACGGGGAAAATGACGCGCCGATCCTGCCGGATATCGGTATGTTTGCAAGCTTTGACCCGGTGGCGCTTGACCAGGCCTGCGCGGATGCCTGCCTGGGGGCGGAGCCTATCCGGAACAGCCAGCTGGGGGACAATCTGGCCCGTCCGGACTGGGTGTGCCATCATGACCATTTCAAGGATTCCAACCCCAATGTGGAATGGAAGGCGACGCTTGACCAGGCGGAGAAGATTGGCTTGGGCACCAGGCAGTATGTGCTGAAAAAGCTGTAAGTACCGGGCGGCAAGCCAGGGCGGAAGACTGCGCGGTGCCGGGCATCGGGCCGTGCAGAAGAGATACAGGCAAGGGGAGGTTCCATGAAATTTGTCCATCTGTCCGATCTCCATCTGGGGAAGCGGGTCAACGGGTATTCCATGCTGGAGGATCAGCGGTATATTCTGGAAGAGATACTGAAAATTGTGGAGGAGGAGCAGCCGGACGGCGTGCTCATCGCAGGCGATATCTATGACAAGCCAGTGCCCCCGGCGGAGGCGGTGGAGCTGTTTGACATGCTTCTCGTCCGCCTGTCCGGCCTGGGGACGCAGGTGTTTGCCATAAGCGGCAACCATGATTCGCCGGAGCGCCTGGCATTTGGGGGGAGGCTTATGGACGCAAGCGGCGTGCATATGGCCCCGGTGTACCAAGGGGAGGCGGCCTATTATGAGCTGGAGGATGGCTGGGGAAAGGTGCGGGTGTATCTGCTGCCCTTCCTGAAGCCGGCCCAGGTACGCCGCTTCTTTCCGGAGGAGGAGATTGAAAGCTATACGGACGCCTTGGACTGCGCGCTCAGGCAGGCGCGGGAGGAAATCCGGCGGGAGGGCTGCCGCAGCGTGCTGGTCACGCACCAGTTTGTGACGGGGGCGCAGCGGGCGGAGTCGGAGGAGCTGTCCGTGGGCGGGACGGACAACGTGGACGCCTCGGTGTTTGACGGCTTCCGCTATGTGGCCCTGGGGCACCTGCACAGGCCGCAGGGCTGCGGGGAGGAGCGGATCCGGTACTGCGGGACTCCGCTGAAGTATTCCTTCTCAGAGGCTGGGGATCAGAAATCGGTCACGGTGGCGGAGCTGGGGGAACACGGAGAGCTGACAGTGAGAACGAGGCCGCTTGTGCCGCTGCGGGATATGCGGCAGCTGCGGGGAAGTTATGAGGAGGTGGCCAGCCGGAGTTTCTACGGGGGAACCTCCTGGCAGGAGGACTACGTGCATATCACGCTGACGGATGAGGAGGACATCCCCTACGCGCTGGCAAAGCTGCGGACGATTTACCGCAATCTGATGAAGCTGGATTATGACAACCGCCGCACAAGGGAAAATAGGGAGCTGGAAGCTGTCTGCGAGGCAGAGCGGAAATCGCCGCTGGAGCTGTTCGGGGAGCTCTACCGCAGCCAGAACAACCAGCCGCTGAGCGCGGAACAGGAGGCCTATCTGGCCGGGCTGATAGAACGGATATGGGAGGGAAATGCATGAGGCCGATACAGCTTAGGATGTCTGCCTTCGGGCCGTACGCAGGCGAGGTGACGCTGGAGCTTGGACGGCTGGGAAAGAGCGGCCTCTATCTGGTGACCGGGGATACGGGGGCTGGGAAGACGACCATTTTTGACGCGCTGACCTACGCCCTGTACGGGGAGGCCAGCGGGCCCAGCCGGGAGCCGGGGATGCTGCGCTCCCAGTATGCGGCGGCAGATATGCCCACACAGGTGGAACTCACATTTGAATATGGGGGGAAACAATATACTGTCCGGCGAAGCCCGGAGTACAGCCGTCCGGCCAAAAGAGGCGGAGGCATGGCGCGGGAGAAGGCGTCGGCCCAGCTGACGTACCCGGACGGGCGGGTGCTGGCCAAGCAGAAGGAGGTGGACGCCGGGATCCAGGAAATTCTGGGGCTGGACAAGAACCAGTTTTCCCAGATTGCCATGATTGCCCAGGGGGCCTTCCAGGAGCTGCTGCTGGCGCCCACGGAGGAGCGCAAGCGTATTTTTCGCAAAATCTTCCACACTCAGCCTTACCAGGACCTGCAGGAGCGGCTGAAGACGGAGGCGTCCGGGCTTGGCCGGCAGGTGCAGGAGACCGGCATTCGCTTCTGGCAGTATGCCGGGGGGCTGGACTGCGCCGGAGACAGCCCGCAGCGAGAGCAGGTGGAACGGGCCAAGAGGAGGGAGCTTTCTGCGGCGGAGGCTGTGGAGCTGGCGGGAAAGCTGACGGCAGAGGACGAGGCGGCGCAGCAGGCCTTGACGGACAGGATGCAGGCGCAGCAGGAGGAGCTGTCGGCCCTCACGGCGGCGCTGGCCAGGCAGGAGCAGCGGCAGCGCGCCAAGGAACAGCTGCGGGAGACGGAGGCAGCCCTGGCGAAGGCTGCAGAGCGGCGGGCATCTGCGGAGAGGGCGCTGGAGGAGGCGGGCAGCCGCCAGACGGAGGAGGAGGCCCACCGGCGCGAGGCCGCCCGTCTGGAAGCGCTGCTTCCGAAATACCAGGAGCTGGAGAAGATGCGGCAGGAGGAGGAAGCCCTGGGGACGAGGCTGACGGAGGAAGAGAAGGAACTGGAAGGGAAGAAGGCACGTCTTGCCTCCCTGGAGACAGTGAGGGCGCAGCTGGCAGCGGAGAGGGAATCCCTGGCGGGGGCAGCGCAGGAGCGGGCGAGGCTGGAGGCTGTCCTGGCGCAGGAGCAGGAGCGGCTGGACGCCCTGCAGAAGCTGGGGGAGGACTTATCCCGCTATGTGGACAGCAGGGAGGAGCTGGGAAGGCTTCAGGCAAGCTACCGCAGAGCGGCACAGGAGGAGGGGGAGGCTTCCGAAGCTTATCTGGCCGCGCACCGGGTATATCTGGATGCCCAGGCAGGGGTTCTTGCCAGGACGCTGCGGCCTGGGGAGCCCTGCCCGGTATGCGGCTCCCGCCAACACCCGCACCCGGCGGCTGAAACAGGGGAAACGCCGTCCAAGGAACAGCTGGAAGATCTGGAAAAACAGGCGGAGACAGCCCGGCAAAGGGCGCTGGATGCAAGCCGCCAGGCCGGGGAGCAGCGGGGGAAGACTGCGGCAGAGAGGAAATCCCTGGAGGAGAAGGCGCAGGAGCTGCTGCAGCCCGCATCCGGGGCGGAGCCAGGGATAGACAGCCGGGAGGCACCAGCGCAGGATGCCGGCGGAGACGCTTTGCCTGTTGGGCGGGATGCCTTGAGCACCGGGGAGAGTCCTTGGGGAAGGCGGGGGATGTCCCCGGAACCTCAGGATTTGGCGGAAAACATTGCTGCGCGGCTAGAGCGCGCTTCCCGGGAACAGGAAGGAAAGCTTGCGGGCCTGCGGGAGAGCCTGGCCCAGGCAGAGCGCCGCATGCGCCGCAGAGAGGAGGCGGCCAGGGAACAGGCCCAGGCAGAGCAGCAGGCGGAGGAGACCGAGAGGGAGGCCGTCCGCCTGGAGCAGAGGCAGCTGCAGGGGCGGGCGCGAAGGCAGTGGCTGGGAGAGCAGATCCGCCTGCAGTCGGCAGAGCTTCCCGGGAAGAGCGCCCAGGAGGCCCGGGCGGCGCTGGAGCAGGAGAGCGTGTGGCTGCGCAAGAGGCAGAAGGAGCTGGAACAGGCCCGGACAGCGGCTGCGGAGGCACAGGAGCAGGCGGGCAGGCTGGAAGGACAGCTGCGGCAGCTGGAAGGGCAGCTGGCTGAGGGCGAAGATTTGCCGGAGGAAGAGGGGCGGGCGCGAAAGGAAGCGCTGTCAGCCCTCCAAGCGGAGCTGGCGGGGGCGAAGGAGGAAGTTCACGCCAGGCTCGTCTCCAACGAGAGGAACCGCGTGGCTATGGAGGCCCGGGCGGAAGAGCTGGGCAGGCTGGAGGAACGGCTGGCGTGGGTGAAGGCGCTGTCGGACACCGCCAACGGGAATCTCGCAGGGAAAGAGCGGGTGATGCTGGAGACATATGTGCAGATGGCTTACTTTGACCGCATCCTGGCCCGGGCGAACATCCGGCTGCTGTCCATGTCCGGCGGCCAGTATGAATTGAAGCGGCGCAGGGAACCCAAGGGCGGGCGCAGCCAGAGCGGATTGGAGCTCAACGTTACCGACCATTACAACGGCACGGAACGCAGTGTGAAGACGCTGTCCGGCGGGGAGACCTTCCAGGCATCCCTCTCCCTGGCGCTGGGCCTGGCGGAGGGGGTGCAGGCGTCCGCCGGGGGCATCCGCCTGGACACCATGTTTGTGGACGAGGGCTTCGGCACGCTGGACGAGGAGGCGCTGGACAAGGCGATGCAGGCACTGACAGGCCTCGCCTCGGAGGGCTGCCTGGTGGGAATCATTTCCCATGTGCCCCAGCTGAGGGAGCGGATTGACCGGCAGATCGCCGTGGTGAAGGAGAAGAGCGGCGGAAGCCGGGCGGAGATTGTGGGGTGAGGGGAGCGCGGCGGGCGCCGGGCGGAGATTGTGGGGTGAGGAGAGCACGGCAGGAGCCAGGCTGAGGCCGTGGGGGGATGCGCGGCGGGAAACCTTCTGCGCCCTATGCCGGGAGGCTGTATCAAAAAATGGCCTGTTTTGGCGAAATTTTGGAAGGGGAATTCTCCATAAAATATTTGCTAATTCTGTCCCTCAAAGGTATAATTGTTTTATATTGAGCGGCTGGGGACAGGTATAACAGGTGCGTGACAAAAAATAATGCGGCTGCGGCAAAAAGAATTTCGGGAGTGAAGACATGGATTTTTGCAAGTGGACAGAAAAGCTTTGGAAAATCTATTTTTCATCGGAAGGGGAGAAAATCCACAAAGTTCTGGATTATGTGGATGAGAATTGTGTGATTATTGGCACCGGCGCACATGAGCTCTATGAGGGATTGGAGCATTTCCTGCCCGAGATGGACAAGGAATTGAAGGAGCGCAGGGAGATTTCCTTCGAGTGCAGAAATTATTGGAGCAGGCAGGTGGAGGTATTGCCGGATGTCTGTCTCGCCTACGGAGGGCTTCGCCTTTGGTGGGAGAGCGACGACCACGTGGCCTGCATCGACATGGACACTCGGTTTTCTGTGCTGTACCGCAGGAAGGACGGACAGTGGAAGGCTGTCCACATCCACCAGTCCGTGCCCAACAAGGAACAGGCGGCCGGTGAGTATTATCCCAAGAGCCTTGTGGAGCGGGTGAAGGAAGTCCAGGAGATCGCGGACAAAATGACAGAGCTGGCCCAGAAGGACGCGATGACTGGCCTGATCAATTACCGAGCCTTTGAGAAGATATGGGAGACGTGGGAGGAAGAGGAGAGCTGGCTGTTCCTGATCGATTTTGACAACTTTAAGCGGATCAACGACACCTACGGGCATGTGGCGGGCAACCGCGTGCTGCGCAGGATGGCCCGCATTTTGGAGGCGTCTGTCCGCGCCCGGGATGTGGTATGCCGGATGGGCGGAGATGAGTTCCTCCTTCTCTGCGGACGCCTGCGGGATGAGGAGAACGCCCGGGCGCTGGCACAGAGAATTTTGGAAAATGTCCTGCATGGGCGGATGGAGGAGGACGGCGGCAAGTGGCCTGCCATCTCCATCGGAGGGACGGCCGTGCGCCGGGGAGAGGCCCTGGAGACCACGATGAACCGGGCGGATCAGGCTTTGTACTATGTCAAGAGGACAACGAAAAACGGATATCACTTCAACAGTTAGAGGCGCCGCGAGGGCGCCTCTTCTTTTAGAGCAGCGTATAGTATACCGCCTGCTGGAGAGAACCATAGCAGGCTGTCCCGGGCGTCCTGGTGTACAGCCATGGCCCCTTTGCCTGGGGAAAGGATGCGATGGACGCCGTCCACAATGCGGTGGTGATGGAGGAGGTGGCCTACATGGACTGGCACGCCATGATGCTCAATCCTGGGAAGGGAGAGATGCAGCGGGCATTGCTGGACAAGCACTATCTGCGCAAGCATGGGGCCCATGCCTACTACGGGCAGGGAGAAGCGCAAGAGGGGTGAATGGAGCCGCCGGAAAAAGATAGGCACAAAAACGGGGCATCCCCGGGCAGCTTGGCTGCCCAGGGGATGCCCCTATTTATAAGGAGTTTTATGGAAATGAAGGGAAGGAATAACCCTTAGCCCTCGATGGCGATGTATTTGTTCTCTTCCACTGCGGGCGCACCTTTCTTCGGAACACTCAGCTTCAGAATGCCGTCCTCAAATTTTGCATGGATATCTTCCTGCTTTAAGCCTTCGCCCACATAGAAGCTTCTGCTCATACTACCGGCATAGCGCTCCCTGCGGATGTAGCGGCCCTCGTTGTCCTTCTCATCCTTGTCGAGCCCTTTGGCCGCAGAGATGGTTAAGTAGCCATCCTTCAGCTCTGCCTGAATCTCCTCTTTCTTGAAGCCGGGCAGGTCAATGGCAACCTCATAGCTGCCGTCTGTCTCGCGGACATCGGTCTTCATCATGTTCTTGGCATGCTTTCCGTACAGAGGGTTTTTCCTGCCGAAGAATTCACTCTCAAACGGGAAGTCCATCCAGTCGTCAAATAAGTTTTCTCCAAAAATACTAGGCATCAACATAAGTCATATCTCCTTTTCCATTGCTATGAAAACTCCGCCGGGCTGACCCGGCGTGTCGCTTGTCTACAGGTTCGAGCGAAGGCCTTGGAAGCTCTTGCGCTTTCCTTTTCCTTTGTTCTACGTGTACTATAACACCTACTGTTAGCAATGTCAAGAGGTGAGTGCTAATTTTTTTGTGAAAAAATTGTGAAATCCCGGAGGTGGATCGCTTCCGAGACTTCACAGCTGTCTTGCCCCTGAAAAGGGATGGAGGATGCAGGCGACCGGCAGGTACTAGGGCTGCAGGTAGGTCAGCGTCTGCGCCTGAGTATCCAGAACCGCTTCCAGGCCTATGGGGAGGATGGCATGATTTTGGCTATGGCCAAAGTCGTGGCAGTAAGCCACGGGGATGCCCCAGCGCTCGCCAAGGATACGCAGGCGGTTCAGCAGATGCCCGTTGGGCTCGTCGGAATACTGGCCGAAGAGGAGGCCTTTTGCCTGGCGGAAGATCGGGCTGGCCTCCAGGCGCCCAAGCTCATCGCTGACATGC
>CALWMI010000087.1 GCA_944381745.1 uncultured Lachnospiraceae bacterium
GCCGATCTTCTTGTCCTCCGTGGAGTTGCACACGCCGAAGGCCTGCTGCTCATACTCCAGCCCGGAAGCCACATCGGTCTGCAGCCCTACGTTGACGCACTTCTTGATCTCCTGCACTGCAATCTGCGCGTTGGCACAGATCTCGTCTGCCAGAGCCATCGCCTCGTCCATCAGCGCTTCCGGAGCAACCACCTTGTTGACCAGGCCGATGCTGCACGCTTCGTCTGCCTTAATCACTCTGCCTGTGTAGAGCAGCTCCTTCGCCTTGCCAGCCCCTACCAGGCGGGGAAGCCTCTGTGTGCCGCCAGCTCCGGGGGTAATTCCCAGGCCGCACTCCGGCTGTCCGAATTTCGCCTTCTCGGAGGCGATCCGGATGTCGCAGGCCATAGCCAGCTCGCAGCCGCCGCCCAGGGCAAAGCCATTGATCGCAGCAATCACCGGCACGCGCAGGTTCTCCAGGCGGTCGTTCAGATGAGCGGCCCCTCTGTTCCACTCGATGGCTTCCACAGCCGTCAGCGGCAGCATCTGCTTGATATCTGCTCCGGCCACAAAGGATTTCTCCACGCCGGTGATGATGCATACATATACATCCTTGTCCTTCTCCACCTCATCCACTGCCTGGTGGATCTCCGCCACAAAATCTCCGCTCAGCGCGTTCAGGACTGCCGGATTGTTCAGGGTGATGATTCCCACATGTCCTTTCTTCTCATATAATACTCTGCTCATGGTACTTCCTCCTTTTTAATCGTGCTGGCACGGTCACACCGCCAGCCTTCCCTATGTTCCTGACCAATACAAGAGCAAAAAGCGTGCCATGTCAGGCTCCGCGCGGCGCCCCAGGCAATTCACAGCCCTGCTGTCCATCGTCCGCCTGTACAGACACAAGAGCCGCCTGCCCGATGTGCCGCATAAGACAGCCACAAGCCCCTGCCGGCCACAGCTGCCAGCAGGGGCTTGTGTTATTTTTCAAACATTTTCCCGGAAACGATACCCGTTCCTCGTGTTATATCCTGCACAGAAAACCGTTTCTGACACAGGCCGGACGGGCCGGCGGCTATCCCGCCTGCCTGCACGTCCTACACGAGAAGCGGCAGGATGTTCTTCGGATAGTCGTTGATGCAGTAATCCGCATACCGGTCCATGTAATGCTCTTCCTTCTTGATGAGGACAAGCTTCTTCCTGCGGTAGTACTTGATCAGCTGCTCAGTCAAATCCGACTTCAGGTTCGTCCCCAGCACCAGCACCATATCCGCCTGGGAGATCGCGTCAGCTGCCTGGGTGACCAGACGGTTGTCCAGCATCTCGCCTGCCAGGACAATCCCCGGCCTGACGGTGGTAAAGCAGTCCTGGCAGACCGGCACCTTCGTGCTCTTCAGTATGTACTCCATGGGATATTCCCGCCCACAGTGCGGACAGGTATTGCGCAGCACGCTCCCCCTCAGCTCGATCACGTTCCGGCATCCGGCGATCGTACAGAGCCCGTGGATGCTCCTGGTGACAATCATCTTCACCTTCCCCCGGCGCTCCATCTCCGCCAGCGCATAGAACGTGGCGCTGGGCGCCAGCTTCTCGTGGAGCACCTCCTCGCGGTAATAGCGGAAGAACAGCTCCGGACGGTACTTGTACATGGATAAGCTGAAGAGCTCATCCGGAGAATACCCATACTTGCTCTCGATATCATAAATCGCATCTGCATAGCGCACATATGGATACCCGCACTCCTCCAGAAGCGGCGACCCCGTCAGCGCCACAACATTCTCGGATTCTTCGATCATTTCCTTCAGTCTGTCAATCTGCATCAAAACACCTCCCACCCAATCTCAGTCACTGCCAGCGCCAGTGCACACATGCGCTGTCCCTTTATTATAACATAGGGAGCGCCCGCCGAACAGCTCAGTGCAGAAATTTTAACGGGAAAATCCTTCTTCTCAGCGCAGGAATTGCGTGTCCCACCCCAGGCCGATGCCGGCTCCCACCAGGTACACATCCCTCATGGAATCCTTCACCAGCGCCTCCATCTGGGCGTTGTCCATCCGCACAGCCCCCACCTGGTTCATGATGGCGTTCAACGCCATATTGCTCAGCTCCCTGGAAAACTTCCGCAGCGCCTGCCCCTCCTGGCTCTCAAACGGAACCCCCAGCAATTCGCAGGCGTATTCGTCCATGCACGGAAAACCCCTGGGCGCAAACAGGTTGTCCTCAATCCCCTGCACGGTAAAGTCCCGCACCCTCTGCTTCCACAGCGCCGCCAGCCCGGCTCCCCCGTAAAAGCAGCACACCGCCGCAGATTTTACCGCCTCCAGCGTAAACTTCTTCCTCCCCGTCAGATGCATAAAGCATTCCGGTATCAGCACATCTGCCGCTGCCGTCACATCGGCCACCGTGGGCATGCGCTCCTGGATATATCCCTCCTGGGCCGCCAAATGCATCATCTTCATCAGCAGCCGGTTCTTCTCCTCCAGCTTCTTGGCCTCGGAGGCTGTCATCTCCGCCTGCAGCCCGCGGATCTCCTTCTTCAGCTGCCGGCACGGCTCATAGTCGTAATAGTACAGCACATCATCCGCCGCATCCAGCGCCTCCTCCAGGCTGCCCATATCCTTCAAGGCCACCGCCCGCCCATATAGGGCTTCCCCAAACACCTCGTCGATGTCCAGTGCCTCCTCGTAGGCCTCCAGCGCCCGCCGGTGATCCCCCCGCAGCGACGATGCCCTGCCCAGGGCCGCCCAGGCATCCGCATAGTCCGGCTCCCGCGCCACAGCCTCCTCGTACAGCTCCGCCGCAGAGTCATAGGCCTCGACCTGCATCATAAAATCACCCTTGAGCTTGATGGAAAAATGGCAGTCCGCACAGTCGTCCGGGCATTTCTTCTTATTCTTATACTGGCAGCGGATATGCTTCTTCTCATTCTGTCCCAGCGCTGCCGGCTTATTCCTGGCCGATTTCTTCCTAAGAAAATCAAACATACATTCCCTCACCCGCTATCCATTTTAGCATAATCCCTCACGGCCGGTCAATCATCGCGCTGTCCGCCAAAATCCCATCGTTGCAGGCGAACAGAATGTCGCAGTTTTCAGACGGCTGCAGATATTCCCGGAGCGCCGTGCGGGAAATATAGCGCAGATCCACCAGGGTAATCCTGGAGTAGCCGCACAGAAGCAGGGGCGCCAGGCTGCTGCCGAAAGAATCCCGGAATATTATCAGTTCCCTCTCCTCAGCGGCAAGGGGATTGTCCACGGTCAGCAGGGCCTTCGCCCCGGACAAGAACACATCGTAGGGATCCCTGCCCCCCAATGCCTCCTCCTGGTACACCGGGCCTATGCCGCCCGTCTCCCAGTCGTACACCGCAGCCTCCCGCGTATCGCTGTTCTCCATATAATACAGGCGGTCTGCCTCCGCCGGCAGGAAGGACTGCCTGGCATAGGTTCCCGCAAAGGCGCCCCCGTCCTTCTCCTCATACCCCGCCATGCTGGCCTGGGCCTCATTGCCCATACCTGCCAGCAGGACGTCCGCTGTCTCTACCAGCGCTTCCTGCCTCCAGTGGAGATCCGTGCGGTAGTAGTCTTCCGCATCCAAGAGCCCTGCGATGGGGATTTCTTCGATACCCTCCAGCTGTTCCCGCAGAAGCTGGTCCGCCGCCTCATAGTCTGCCGCCGGATATCCGTGGCTCGCAGCCAGATACCGGTTCTTGGAGGGAACCACCGTATAGTAGACGTGCCCCTGGCTCCCGTACTCCCCGGCCAGCTGCCGGTAAATTTCCGCCGCCCTTTTGACCGACGCCTCCGACGGGGCATCCTCCAGGCGTCCGATATGCCCCTCCGCCTGATAATACCCCTCGGCGTCCAGTTCCCCCAGCCAGCCAGCCGTCCCCTCTGCCCGCATCTGGAGGAACCGGTCCCGGGCTGGGAACTGGTCGGCCCCGTAGCTCTCCAGCTCCCGGAAGAACTCCCCACTCAGCAGCGTTTCCACCTCAGCCTGGGGGAACTGCTCCAGCACCCTGCGCTCGGTGTCAGACCGCTCCCTGTCCGGCGTCAGCAGATGGAGCGCCATCCCTCCTCCCAAAATGAGAAAAAACACCGCTGCTATAGCCGCATCCTGCAGCCGCGTCCGCCCGCTGCGCCCTGCGGCATTCTTATCTGCGGCCTTCTTGTCTGCGGCCCACTTGTCTGCAGCCCACTTGTCTGCGGCCTTCTTGTCTTCTCCCATCCTTCTTCCTCCTTTCCCCGGCGCGGTTCGCCTGGCCCTCTTCCATCTCCTAGCCGCTCAGCCCCTCAGAACCGAAAATATAGGAAGGGGTTGAAGGAGCCGCCCACCAGGCAGGCCGTGCACCAGAGCAGCACCCAGGCGGCGGCTGCGGCCTGCGCAAGGCCCCAGAGGACGGCAGCCGTCCGCCGTCCCAGGCTATCTCCGCTGTCCGCGTCCTCTTCTCCCTTGCACCTGGCAGCCAGCCAGTTCCACAGCCTCCTGGGCAGCGGTGTCGCCCCGACGGCCGCTGCCAGCAAAAGCCTGGCATAGCTCCTCAGGTAATACCAGCTGTAGCTGTCCCCAAAGGCCTGCGTGTGAAAGCCCACCAGCCGTCCCAGCTGTTCCCACACCTCCCCCGGGGTTCCCCCTCGGAAAATCACCATGCCTGCGAACACCACCGCCAGCGTATAGACATGCCGGAGCGGCCGGGGAAGGCGGGAAAGCCACCGGTTCAGGACAAGCTTCTCCAGGATCAGGAGGCAGCCGAAGTACAGCCCCCACACCAGGAAATTCCACTCTGCCCCATGCCAGATACCCGTGAGCGCCCAGACTGCCAGGACATTGCGCACCCATTTCCAGCGGGGCACCCGGTTGCCGCCCAGCGGAATGTAGACATAGTCCCGGAACCACCCGCCCAGCGTCTTATGCCACCTTCTCCAGAATTCTGTCACGCTGGCCGAAGTATAGGGATAATCAAAATTTTCCGGGAAATCAAAGCCCAGCATATGCCCCAGCCCCACGGCCATATCGCTGTAGCCCGAGAAATCATAGTAGATCTGGAAAAAGAATGCCGCTGCTGCAAGCCACGTCCCCAGGACGGTCGCCTGGGGCCCGCCCAGCGTGCCCGCCTCCGCCGCTGCCCCCGCCTTCTGCGCGAGTACAGCCAGCTCATTGGCCAGCAGCACCTTCTTTGCCAGCCCCACCAGGAATATCCGGATTCCCCGGGCGGTCTTCCCTAATCCCACCAGCCTGTCCCCGATCTGCCCCTCTATCTCCTTATACCGCACGATGGGGCCTGCGATCAGCTGCGGGAAGGCCGACACATACATGAGGAAATCCGCCGCGCTCTTCTGTACCTTCACATCGCCGCGGTACACGTCCACCACATAGCTCAATATCTGAAAGGTGAAAAAACTGATGCCTGCCGGAAGGGCGAGCCCGCCCAGGCCATATTTGAATGCGGCCAGCACCGCCACGTTGGCCGCGGCAGCCGCAATGCACACCCTCCGGCGCAGGCCGGATCCTTCCGTCCCTTCCCGCCGGCAGCCGTCTGTGCCGTCTTCTCCCTCCGCCTGTGCAAGCCTTCCCAGAAGCCGCCCGGCCCCATATCCCGCCAGAGCCATGGCCACCAGCACAAGCACCGTCCCCTGTTCCCCCCAGAAATAAAAGAACAGACTCGCTGTCAGCAAAAGTCCGTTCCTATATCTCCCGGGCAGGAGATCGTATGCTCCCAGCACCGCCGGAAGAAAAAAATATAAAAAACTGATACTGGAAAATACCATTCCTGCCGATCCCGTCCTCTACTGCCCCAGCGCCTCAAAGGCTGCCAGGATCTCCTCTGTCCGCTGCGCATCCCCCATGACCAGGAGAACCACATCTCCAATATTGGCCGTCTCCACCGCTTCGGCCCCCACGCATATCCACTTATTCGGATTCACGCTGTCCTCTATCAGGCTTCTCTGCTCCTCCGGATCCGCCCCATCCTCAAGCCGCACCAGGCAGACCGAAAAGGCGATGGCGTTGATCAGCGGCTCCGAGTAGAGGCCCTCTGCGAACGCCACATCCTTGCTCCCCAGGTAGTACTCCACGTTCTCCGCCGTGATCTCTCCCTGGCCGAAGCCCTCCAGAAATTCCTTCGTCTCCTCATTGTCCACGCCTGCGTAGATCTCTTCCAGGATCGTCTCCAGATCCCCTTCCAGCGCAGCCGGCTCCCCGCCGTCCTTCGCGCCGCACCCAGTCAGCACCATAACAGCGGCCAGCAGGCAGGCCGCCAATCTCTTTCCTGTCTTCATAAACTTCCTTCCAACTCCTTTTCTTATCATTGTCCCCAGGAATCCCCGGTTCATACCTGTAGTTTTCTCTGCTTCAGCGCGTAGAGCACCAGCTTTCTCACCAAGTCATAGAGAACTGCAAAGAAGGGGACGCCGACGATCATACCCACCAGTCCAAACAGCCCTCCGAACAGCGTGATGGAGAACAGTACCCAGAAGCTGTCAAGCCCTGTCGTATTGCCCAGGATCTTGGGCCCCAGGATGTTCCCGTCAAACTGCTGCAGCACCAGCACGAACAGCAGGAAATATACCATCTGCATCGGCCCGTATATGAGCATGAGCAGGGCCGAAGGCACCGCTCCAATAAAGGGGCCGAAGAACGGAATGATATTGGTCACGCCGATGATCGTGCTGACCAGGATGGCCAGCGGCCAGTTGAGAATCTTCATTACGATAAAACACAGGATGCCTATAATCAGCGAGTCGATGAGCTTCCCGTTGATGAAGCCCACAAACATGCTGTCCACAATCTTCATCTCGTCCAGGATACGCTTGCTCCACTTCTCCCCGAACGCCGCCAGGATCGCCATCTCCCAGCGCCGCTGCATCTTCCTGCGGCCGCTCAAGAGATAGGCGCACACCACAATCCCGATCAGCACATCCTTCGCCAGCAGCACCACATCCAGCACCCGGGCGGACAGATGCATCACAATCATCTGCATATTGGGCATAAAATCCCCGGTGATCCAGTCCTCCAGGTTCACAGACAGCACGGAAGACAGGTTGGCGATGAGCTCCTGCTTGCTCACGTCGTTCCCCACCACGCCCTCCAGCCACAGCGTGGCCCGCTCCAGCAGGCTCGGCAGCATGCGGATCACCTGGCGGATGCTCTCCACCACCTGGGGCAGCACCATCGCCAGCAGCATGTAGACCACCAGCAGGAAAAAGATCAGGCTGCCCGCGATACTCAGCCCTCCCGCCAGCTTCCCAGCCAGCCTCTCCTGCACTCTCCCTTCCATGCACCGCAGCAGATGCCTCTCCAGGAACGAGCACACCGGCCGCACCAGATATGCCATGACGCAGCCGTAGATAAAGGGCATCAGAATGCCGATCAGCCTCCCCAGCTCCCGCTCCACCTGGTCTATGCGGTATATCAGGAAAAACACCAGGACGCCGGCCACCACGACGGTGGCTCGGATGGCCATCGGGTACAAATACTTCTCTTTCGTCTCCTTCTTCATCTGTATATCCCCCTCTGAACAGAAAAAGCCTCCTGTATCCCTCACCCGTATTCTACCATAAAAGCCCAGCCAAAGAAAAGCTTTGATAAAAATATACATAAAGTTCACATTTCATTCAAAATCTAATCATGATTTTTTCACATTCTTCTATTATGATAAGTATCAGAAAGAAAGTTCAAGAACTTTTCTTTCGCTACAAACTTTTTCATAACATACCTCTCTCTTACCGGAGCCCCCCGCTATCAGGGCTCCGATTTTTTTGCCCAAAATCCCCTATCCTCCCAGATACCAGCGAAGGATGCTGTCCCCTGCGGCCTGCGCCGCCGCCAGCCCCGCGCACAGGAAAGCGCCGAAGGGCACGGTGTCCCGCTTCTTCAGCCGCCCCCACGCCAGCATAATCCCCAGGTACGCGCCGCACAGAAGGGATGCCAGGCCGAAGGCTGCACACGCCCTTCCAACTCCCAGGTACAGGCCGCCGGCAGCCAGGAGCTTCACATCCCCTCCCCCGAAGCTGCCTGGACGCACAGATGCCCACACTGCCAGCACTGCCGCCGGGAAGAACAAGCCCGCAAGCCTGGCAGCCCAGCACGCGCCGTCCCCCGTCCCGCCCTGGACTGCCCCATCCAGCAGGGCAGCCGCAGCCAGCGCCCCCGAATATGCGTCCGGGATCCTGCGCTCCCGGATATCCCTCCCCGCAGCCGCAGCCAGCAGCATATAGCAAATGTATTCCAGCACCACTCCCAGGCCTCTCACCTTCCCCTCCGCCATCGGTATTTGGCCAACAAAAAACCGGAAACCTTAGTTCCCCAAGATTTCCGGCGCCCCTGCCAAGGAGTCGAAGTGACGTGATTCGAACACGCGACCTCTGCGTCCCGAACGCAGCGCTCTACCAAACTGAGCCACACTTCGATTGCATTCAGCAGCATCCCTGACCGAATGTCCATGAGTTATTATATCTATATTGCCGCCCTTTGTCAACTAATTTTTAAACTTTTTATGCGCCGCCGCTATGCCCTGCCGCTATGCCATCTGCAGCGCACAGCTCAGCACACTGGCCGCAGCCGCAATCCCCAGAGCAAGATACATCCCGCTCCTCCAAGGTTTCGGCCAGGAGACTCCAAAATCCCCCAGAACTGCCGATCCGCACACGATCACCGCGAACAGGAGAAAGAGGTACGTCCTGTCTGACGACTTCCACACCGTGGGCGAAAAGCCCATCACGAACCGCGTGGCGCTGCCCAGCAGGAACACGCCCGCCAGCAGCCTCCCCCGCAGCGTATTCCCGTACAGCACATAGAGGGAGACGAGCAGGCAGGTGTAGGCCCCGCCCAGCGCCAGCACCACAAGGTAACTCCTCTTCCAGTCAAAGTTCCCCAAATCCACCGCCCCGTATATCCCCAGCTGCTCCTCCATCTTGGAAAGCCCGGGAAACATCTCCCCTGCGGCTCCCGCCAGCGGCCCCATCAAGAGGCTCAGCGCCAGCGGCATCGCGGAGACAGCCCTGCAAAACAGATCCTCTGTCCGCAGGAACACGCCCGCGGCAAGAATCAGGCAGAAAGCCAGGAACAGCGGCTCTGATGAAAAGAACATCCTCTCCCAAGTGGAGACCACGCCGATCTGCAGCTTATCCATCAGGCTCAGCATCCCATAATCCGCAAAGGCCTGTTTGATCTCCGACGCGGTCCGCAGCGCATTGCCAGGGCAGAGAAGGGCGGCTGCGACGCAGGCCGCAGACAAAGCCAGCAGCACGGGCGGAAGGGCGTTTCGCCTGCCTTTCTTCCAGATCAATCCCCAAGCCACGGCCGCCACCGCTGTCATGACCGCGCTCATCTGTTCTAAGCTGCCCGCGTACAGGGTCAGGACGGCATAACACGGGTACTCCCAGCAGGAGAGCCTGCGACCCTCCCAAAGCCGCTGGAGACCGGTGCATACAGCCAGCCCCGCCGCCAGCGGCCACAGGTAGGTGATTGTGGTGGTCATCCACCCCGCCGTAGACATGTGCCCAAAGGGATAGACCAGCATCAGCGCGCAGATGCCCGCATTCGCCCGTCTCTGGCTGCCCCTGACCGTCAGGCGGGAAATCATCAGCCCAATCCCTGTATAAATCACCGTGTCCAGCAGTTTCCACACCGCCATGGGCAGATGCTCCACCCACACTGCCACAGCCTCGATAAACATCCTGGATGTCCAGGAATTCCAGCCTTCCGCCAGATATTCCAGCGTGCCCTTCTCATTGAGCACATTCCAGTAGTAGCGGTCGTCCTTCATCAGTCCCGGCACCATATAGTGGAGAAACAGCGCCGCAGCCCCTAGGATCAGGAAGGGCACATACTCCTCCCACTTCTCTGCCGCCTTCCTGCGCAGCCTGTGTCCCAAGAGCCTTTCCTGTATCCGGTTGATTCCCTTTTCCATCCTGTCTCCTGTCATTGTCCTTCCTCTCGTCCGTCCAGGCGCACCCCTGTATCCACAAGCACCCGGTGCCCGTCGTTCTGATAGGCGATGCATATCTCATATTCCGACGGCGCCAACGCAAGGGCGGATGCCCGCACCTTGGCCTGAAAACCACCTTTCTCGTGATTTTTGCCTCCCTCAGGCACTCGGTTCAGCTCCTCCTTCACCTGCATCTGCGTCGGAATCTCCAGGTATTCCCCGTCCTCTCCGCTGCGCAGAAGCACCTTCTGGGCGGCGGCATGGACCGATTCCCCTTCGATATAGGCATAGCCCTCAATCCGGATATATTCCCCGGCCGTCACCTCCTCCACTGCTGCGGTGACCTCCGCCTCCTCCGTGAGCGCTGACACATCCGCCGTCTGGATCCGTTCTTTGTCCGCCCGGATACCAGCGCAGAAGAGCGCCGATGCCGCCAGCCCCGCCGCCAGCAAGAGCGCCGCGCCTCTCCTGTCCACCTGTCTGCCATCCTCCATGCTCCCGCCTCCTCCGCATCCGTTGCTTTCCCCGCAGTATACAACATCATGATGATATCCACTTTAACTTTTCCTTACAAATTTATTATTTTTCTTCCCTTCTTCCCCACTGCCTTCCTTGCAGAGCCGATCATTAAAAAGGGCATCCCGCGCGGGGATGCCCTCATCATGGAGTTAAAATGTATTGTTTTGATCTTGTATCGCTTATTTCGCAGCCTTCGCCTCGCGGATTGCCTCCAGCAGCATCGGCCCTACGCTGTACAGGTCGCCGGTGATGCCGTAGTCCGCCACCTCAAAGATCGGCGCAGCAGAATTCTTGTTCACAGCGATGATGCACTCGGAATCCTGCATACCAACCTTGTGCTGGATCGCTCCGGAAATTCCCAGCGCGATGTAGATCTTGGGATGCACGGTCTTGCCGGTCTGTCCCACCTGATGGTCGGATGCCAGCCAGCCGGAATCGATAGCCACACGGGAGCCGCCCACAACGCCGCCCAGCTCGTCTGCCAGATCCTGGGCAATCTTGATGCCGCCCTCGATATCGGAGGCGATACCACGGCCCACGGATACGATCACGTCTGCGCCGATCAGGTCTACCAGCTTCCTGGCAGACTTCTCAACTGCCAGCACCTTTGTCTCCAGATCCTCCTCCTGAAGGGAGAATGCCGGGCGGATAATCTCCACTGCCTCGCTCTTAGCAGCGTCAAAAGGAGCCTTCTTCATAACGCCCGGGCGTACCGTAGCCATGCAGGGACGGAATTTCGGGCAGATGATCGTCGCCATCAGATGTCCTCCAAAGGCCGGACGAGTCATCTTCAGGTTGCGGTCTCCCTCATCCCACTGGCTTCCATCCACATCCAGCGTGGAGTTCTCCCGCAGGAAGCTCTTGTACTGCTCCACATCAATATCCAGATGCGTGCAGTCTGCGGTCAGGCCGGTGTGCAGCCGGGCAGCGCACCGGGGAGCCAGGTCACGGCCGATATTGGAAGCTCCGTAGATCAGGATCTCCGGCTTCAGCTCTTTTACCACATCGCAGACGGTCTTCGCATAGGCATCTGTCGTATAATCTTTCAGAAGCGGGGACTCGCACACGATGACGCCGTCCGCGCCGTAGCCGCCAAGCGTCTTGGCCAGCCCTTCTACCTGGTCGCCAAGCAGCAGGCCGTAGAGCTTTACTCCCAGCTCGTCAGCCAGTTTGCGGCCCTCGGAGAGAAGCTCAAAGTCCGTGGGCATTAATTCTCCCTGACGCTGTTCACAAAATACCCATACATTTTTGAACGCAGCGATATCTTTGCTGTTATATGTATCCATTGTATCTTCTCCCTTCTATGTTAGATCAAATGCTTGTCGGCCAGAATCTGAGCCAACTCTTTGCAGGTGTTCTTGTCCGCGCCCTTGAGCATTGTCCCGGCGCCCTTCTGCGGCGGTGTAAAGGACTTGAAAATGTTTGTGGGCGATCCCTTAAGGCCGATGGACTCCGCATCCATCAGCGGGCTGTCCTTGAGCGCCTCATAGTCAAATACCTCGTACGGCTTGGAGTACGCCTCCATAATCCCGCCGATGCTCATGTACCTGGGCTGATTCAGCTCCTTCACGCAGGTGAGCAGGCACGGGGTCTGCGCCTCGATCTTCATGAAGCCGTCCTCCAGCATCCTCTTGCACACGATCTTATCTCCGTCCTTCTCGATGCCAGCCACATAGGTGATCTGAGGGATCCCCAGCTTCTCGGCGATCTGAGGGCCAACCTGGGCGGTGTCGCCGTCGATGGCCTGACGTCCGCAGATCACGATGTCTTCCTTCTCAAGCCCGATCTTGCTGATCGCGCAGGCAAGAATCTGGGAGGTAGCATAGGTGTCAGATCCGCCGAACTCGCGGCCGGACACGAGAACCGCACGGTCAACGCCCATAGCCAGCAGCTCCCTGAGCATTCCCTCTGCCGGAGCAGGCCCCATGGACACCGCGATCACCTCGCAGCCAACCTCATCCTTCATAGCCAGCGCTGCCTCTATTGCATTCAAGTCGTCCGGGTTGGTGACAGTCTGCATGGACGCACGGTCCAGCGTTCCATCCGGCTTCACCGCGACTTTTCCAGTTGTATCCGGAACCTGTTTTACACAAACAATGATTTTCATTCTCTTTCTCCTCCTTACAGAATATTGCCGGAAATAACGATTCTCTGAACCTCAGAGGTGCCCTCGTAAATCTCCGTGATCTTAGCGTCTCTCATCATGCGCTCAATCGGATAGTCCTTGGTATAGCCGTATCCGCCGAACATCTGCAGGCACTCTGTCGTGATCTTCATCGCGTTCTCAGATGTGAACAGCTTCGCCATCGCCGCGTCAAGGGTAAATCTCTTGCCCTCGCCCTTCTTGGCCGCAGCCGCATAGGTCAGGTACTGGCCTGCGGTGATCGCCACCTGCATATCTGCAAACTTAAACTGTGTATTCTGGAATTTGGAAATCGGTTTGCCAAACTGCACACGGCTCTTGGTAAACTCCATCGCCTTCGCCATCGCGCCCTCAGCGATACCCAGAGCCTGGGCTGCAATACCGATACGGCCGCCGTCCAGCGTCTGCATAGCGATGCTGAAGCCCTTGCCGGCCACGCCCAGCAGGTTCTCCTTCGGCACGATGCAGTCTGTGAAGACGATCTCTGCTGTGGGGGATCCATGGAGTCCCATCTTCTCCTCATGCTTGCCCACAGAGAATCCCGGGAAATCCTTCTCTACGATAAATGCGGAGATTCCCTTCGTTCCCTTGGAGGGATCTGTCATGGCAAACACCACAAAGATATCCGCCACATACCCGTTGGTGATAAAAATCTTGGAGCCGTTCAGCACATAGTGGTCGCCATCCAGGACAGCCGTCGTCGTTCCCTTGGAAGCGTCAGACCCAGCGTTGGGCTCAGTCAGCGCGAAAGCACCCACATGGCCGCTGGTCAGCATCGGCAGGTATTTCGCCTTCTGCTCCGGCGTGCCGTGCTTCATGATCGGCCCGCAGCACAGGCCGTTGTGCGTTGCCACAATGTCGCCCGTGGAAGCGCAGGCCTTGGAGATCTCCTCGATCGCGATGGCGCCGCACACGTCGTCCGCCCCAGCTCCGCCATATTCCTTCGGCACAACCATTCCCATCACGCCGTAGCGGAACAGCTTGTCGATGGTCTCCGCCGGATATTCGCTTGTGCGGTCCGTCTCAGCCGCAATCGGCTCTACTTCATTTTCTGTGAAGGATCGCATCATCTTGCGAACAAGTTCCTGTTCTCTTGTTAAATTAAAATCCATGGTCCCTTCTCCTCTCGTTCATTTGATTTGCTCAGGCCTTAGCGCCTGTTAAAAGCACGAAGAAATTTTACATTTTTGTATATAGCAATTCACGTGCCAACTTTAGTTTTTGCCTCAAAAAATTGTATCTTTCTCTTCTCCTTACCCTTTTCTTCCTCTTTGTGTTGTTTTCAACACGTTTTCCCCTTCTGTATTTCCCTTTATTTCATCTATTTTTTATTCAATTGCATATTTTCAATCTTTTTCAGCTTTATTCTGTTTCGTTTTCAACACACGTGTGCCGTGCAAATTTTTTTCTTTTTACAGTCCCTCCCGATTTTTCCCTCCTTGTTCCCCGGATGACACACAATCTCTCCTCTTGTCCGTGTAATTTTTTACACATTTTATCAAAAACAACACATGTGCCTCGGTTTGTGCTATAATATCCCTAACGTTGGTGTGCCAAGGGACAATACGGTCAAAAATGACTGATTTGTACACCGACGCCAGACGGCAGGCGCGCCCTTCTGGCGAGAACGCCCCACAGCATTACCAAAGACAGGGAGGGATTCATCTGGAACGCACAGAACCACTTCGCTCATACGATACATCTATTTTGAAGGAAGAAGCCGAATTGGAGGCGCTGGAGCCGGAGGAGCTGATGGCCGAGCTGCGCAAAACCCGGCAGCTCTGCTTCTGCCTGGATGAAATCATTGAAAATTTATCCGATACCATCTACGTGACAGATGGCTCCGCCCGCACCATGCGGGTCAACAAAGCCTACGAGCAGCTCTCCGGGCTGTCCCGCAAGGAAATTATCGGCCTGAATATGAAGGAGATGGAGGCGCGCTATATCTCCAAGTCCGGCACCCTCGTCGTGCTGGAGACCGGCCGGGAGGCTAACCTGGAGCTATCCTTCAACCGCACAGGCCGCCATGCCTTCATCTGCAGCAAGCCCATCTACGACGCAGATGGCAAGATCAAGATGGTGGTAAGCAACAGCCGGAATTTTGAGGAAATTCAAAACCTGGAGGAGAGGCTGTCCAAGGCGGAGACGCTGGCCGACCGCTACCGGGATGAAATCCGGGCGCTGAAGGAGCAAATCCTGCCCAAGAGCGACATCATCGCCGAGGACAAGAAAATGCTGGACGTGCTCTCCCGCGCCCACAAGGTGGCCAAGGTGGACTCCACCACCCTGATTCTCGGGGAGACCGGCGTGGGCAAGGAGGAGGTGGCCAAATACATCCACCAGCACAGTTCCCGCGCCAAGCACCGCTTTGTGAAAATCAACTGCGGCGCCCTGACAGAAAGCCTCATTGAGAGCGAGCTCTTCGGCTATGAGAAGGGTGCCTTCACCGGTGCCAACAAGAACGGCAAGATGGGGCTCTTCGAGGTGGCCAACGGCGGCACGCTGTTCCTGGATGAGATCGGAGAGCTGCCTCTGAGCATGCAGGTCAAGCTGCTGCGGGTCCTGCAGGATCAGCAGGTACAGCGGATCGGCGGCACGGACACCATCCATGTGGACGTGCGGATACTGGCCGCCACCAACCGCGACTTGAAGGAGATGGTTCGCCAGAAGCAGTTCCGCGAAGACCTCTATTACCGCTTCAACGTCGTCCCCATACAGATCCCCCCGCTGCGGGAACGCCCCAATGATATCATCCCCCTGGCCAGCCGTTTCCTGGACGACCTGAACAAGAGATACGGCTTCCAGAAGCATCTCTCCAACCTGGCCTTCCAGTTCCTCAAGGAATACCCATGGCCGGGCAACGTGCGGGAGCTGAAGAACATTATCGAACAGGCAGTGATCATGAGCGAGGGCGACTTGATCACCGTGGACGACCTGCCCCTCATCGGCTACGACAAGACAAAGGCTTTCCAGCCGGAGGAGGAAGTGGATCTGAGAGAGGTACTGGAACAGATTGAATGCGAGTATATCAACCGGGCCTACGAGCACCACAAGAGCGTGCGCCAGGCAGCCAAATCGCTGAACATGAATTACTCCACCTTTGAGCGCAAGCGCATGTACTACATCTCCAAATACCCCCGGATCCTGTAAACACACGACAAAGGGTCCTGTAAACACACGACAAAGGATCCTGTAAACACATGACAAAGGATCCTGTAAACACATGACAGATGCAAAGAATATTTTAATTAAGGAGGATTTCCATTATGCTGAACCAGAATCAAATCAATGAAATTTCCCAGGCTGTACGTGAACTGACGGAGGCTCCTTCCTGCTGTGCGGAAGCCCGGGAAGCCGCCGAGCGCTGGCTCGCCGCCGCAGGCACCCCTGCGGAAGCAGAGGCGTCCAAGGCTCTCGTGGCGGAGATGGAGGACGACCTGGTAACCGTGGACGGCCTGATCGCCTTTGCCGAGTCGGAGGCCGGAATCGGGCACTTTGGAGCAGAGACTGCCGCAGCCATCGCCGCCCACGGCAGGGAGCTGAAGGCATCCGGCGCAGCCTACTGCGACTGCCCCGCCTGCACCGCCGCCAAGGCCATCCTGGACTTCAAAGAGCTGCTGCTGGGATAACCACAGCTGGCAAGGCATCTATAACAGACAGGGAGGACAGCCGCCGCGCTGTCCTCCCTGTCTGTCTCCTCCCTCTTCCCTGGAGTTTTCTCTTCCGCCCAAGCATCTCGCTTCCGCGCAAATATGCCGGACGTCGGTGTACCAAGGGACAATACAGTCCTTGTACGCCAACGTCCGGTCATCGCCTCTACACTACTCTATCCTAATAGAAGACATGGTTGCCAATGACAATCCCGCTGATCCCGCCAGTATTCCTGCGGAAGTACAGGCAGTTCCCCACATTGGACTGGCCGCTGATCGCCGCCTGGGCCGCCTGCCTGCAGGATGCCGTCGCAAGGCCCTGGGACAGGACAATGATAAAGCGGCCGCTGGCCACCGGCGAAAACTGCCCGGCCTGATAGATGACGCCCATAATGGAGTTGGGATAACTTGCGCTGCGCACGCGGTTCATCACCACACTCCCCACAGCCAGCTGTCCCTCATAGGGCTCCCCGCCCGCCTCACAGTAGATCAGGGCCGCCAGCATATCCACATCGCTGCTGCTGGCAGATACCGCCCCGTTATTCGTCGTCCCTGAGGAGCCGCTAGTGGTCGCTCCCCCGGAGTTCCCCTGCTCCCTGGCCGTCTCCTCCGCCTTCTTGCGCTCGGCCTCCTCTTCCTCCTGTTCGGCCTTCTCCATCAGCTCATCCAGCGCGCTCTCCTGCTCCGCCAGCTTGCCCTCATACTGATCCACCAGGCGCTGCGCCTCATCGATCTCCGCTGTATACTGGGCAATCTGCGCCCCGGTGGACTGCACCAGCGCGCTGACCTCCTCCTGGGTGTCCGTCTTCTGCTGCTGCAGTGCTTCCAGCTCGGCTTTCTCCGTCTCGATCTGCGCTTCCTTCTCCTGGATCAATTCCTTTGTGTCCTTGTATTCCTCCAGCTTTGCCCGGTCGTATGCCGCAAGCTGGGTCGTGTATTCCGCCCGGTTCAGGAAATCGCTGATGCTGTCAGCTTCCAGGAACATGGTCAGCATGCTGACATTTCCATTCTCATACATGAACTGGATACGCAGCTTCATATCCTCGTACTGCTCTTCCTCTTGGATCCTGGCCGCCTCCAGCTCAGCCTGGGTCTGCTCCAGCTCCTGCTGCGTGGCGGTCAGCTCGCTCTCCAGCTCTGTCAGCTCGGCGCTCAGCTGCGCCAGCTGGTCATTGAGATCCATCAGGTAGTTTTCCAGGTTGGCCTTGGCAGTCTCTAGCCGCTGCTTCTCCGCCGACGCGGCATCCAGCTGCTCCTGCGTCTCCTCCTGCTGCTCCTTCATGTCGTCGATCTGCTCCTGCGTCTCCACAGATACCGCCGACACGGTCTGGACATCAGCCCAAAAAGCGCTTGCCGAGACACACGCTGCCAGAAGCAGCGCCGGTATTCTCCGCCATTTCCTGCCCTCTCTCTTGCGCATACCATACTCCTCTGTCATAAACCTGTAACGGTCTTGTAACGATTTCGTAACTAAGTCTTTTTATTATAGTATATTCTGGCTCCGTATGCAAGAGCAGGCGTGCCCTTCCAAAAATCCCTTTCAAAAAATTCTTTCCAAAAAGCCCTTCCAAAAGGCCTTTCCAAAAAGCCTCCGCAGCCTCCTATCAAAAACATCGCGAAACAGCTGATGGCGGCTGGAACGCGCCCTAGAGAGGCGGCATATCCCCCAGGGGCAGCGCTATAGCAGCGGCCCGTTCCCATGTCCAAGCCGCAGCCCCCTCTGCAGAAGGGCGCGCAGGAATTCCTTCGCCTCTCCCACGCTCTGCTCCACGTCCATGCCGCAGGCAAGGCCGCAGGCGATTGCCGTGGACAGGATGCAGCCAGTCCCGTGGGTATTGGGGTTGTGGATCCGTTCCCCCGCGTACCGGATCAGCCGTCCTTCCCTCCACAGGTAATCGTCCGCGCTTTTCTCCAGATGGCCTCCTTTCACCAGAATCCACGGCTTGTTCCGCCCCGGAATCTGCGCCGCCAGCCTGGCGGCCAGCGTCCTGGCCATCGTCTCCGTGCCTGCCTGTGTGCCATCTGGGCGCACGCCCTGGCCCCAGGCGCTATCCCCGGGCGCCTCATCCTTTCCCAGCGCCCTGGCTTCCGGCAGGTTGGGCGTGATGACCTCCGCCAGCGGGAAGAGTACTTCTGTAAGCGCCTGTACCGCCTCCCGCCCCAGAAGCCGCGCCCCGCTGGTGGACACCATCACCGGGTCAATCACCACATGCCGGGCCTGGTACCGGCTA
>CALWMI010000088.1 GCA_944381745.1 uncultured Lachnospiraceae bacterium
AGGAAATGCATCTCAATCTTGATGATGCCATCCCCGCTGCAGGCTTCACAGCGCCCGCCCTTCACATTGAAGCTAAAGCGCCCTTTCTTATAGCCTCTCGCCTTGGCATCCGGCGTGGAGGCAAACAGATCCCGGATCTGATCGAAGACGCCCGTATAGGTGGCCGGGTTGGAGCGGGGCGTGCGCCCGATCGGCTACTGATCGATGTCAATCACCTTGTCCAAAGCCTCCAGCCCTTCAATATCCCTGTGTTTTCCCGGGATTGTCCTAGCATGGTTCAAATCCCGCGCCAGACGCTTGTAGAGGATCTCATTGACCAGGGAGCTCTTGCCTGAGCCGGACACGCCGGTGACGCAGGTCATAACCCCAAGGGGAAAACGCACGTCGATATTCTTCAGGTTGTTCTGGGCCGCCCCCCTCACCGTCAGCCAGCCAGTGGGCTTTCTGCGCTCCTGCGGCACCGGTATCCGCAGCCTGCCGCTCAGATAGGCGCCGGTAATGGACTCCTCACAGGCCATAATCTCCTCGGCAGTCCCGACAGCCACAATCTGGCCGCCGTGCTGGCCAGCCCCTGGCCCCACATCCACGATATAGTCTGCCGCCCGCATTGTGTCCTCGTCGTGCTCCACCACGATCAGCGTGTTGCCCAGATCCCGCAGGTGCTTAAGGGTGGCCAGCAGCTTGTCGTTATCCCTTTGGTGCAGGCCGATGCTGGGCTCGTCCAGAATGTAGGCCACCCCCACCAGGCCGGAGCCGATCTGGGTAGCCAGGCGGATCCGCTGGGCCTCTCCCCCTGAGAGCGTGCCCGTGGCCCTGGACAGGCTCAGGTAATCCAAGCCCACGTCCATCAGGAACCCTACCCTGGCCCGGATCTCCTTGAGCACCTGATGCCCGATCAGCTCCTGCTGCTTTGTCAGGGTCATCCCAGCCAGGAACTGCTGCAGGCTGCGGATGGACATGGCGGTCACCTCATAAATATTCTTATCGCTGACGGTCACCGCCAGCGCCGACTTCTTCAGCCGCTGTCCCTTACACAGCTTACAGGGCGTGATCCGCATGAAGCTCTCATACTCCTGCTTCATCGTGTCGGAGGCCGTCTCCCGGTAGCGCCGGTTCACATTGTCGATCAGCCCCTCGAAGGGCACGTCGTAGACGCCTTCCCCCCGCTGCCCTTTGTAGTGCACCTTCAGCACCCGCCCTTCTGTGCCATACAGGATCGTCCGCTGTATCTTGTCTGGCAGCTCCTCATAAGGGGTGTCCAGGGAAAAACCGTAGGCCTCCGACATCGCCTTCAGAATCGCATAGGTGAAGCTTGAGGGGTCTGTGCTGGACTGCCAGCCCATGACTGCAATCGCCCCCTGGCTTAAGGACAGCTTCCGGTCGGGTATCATCAGTTCCTCCGCGAACTCCATCTTGTAGCCCAGGCCGAAGCATTCCGGGCAGGCGCCGAAGGGGTTGTTGAAGGAAAAGCTTCGCGGCTCGATCTCCTCGATGCTGATGCCGCAGTCCGGGCAGGAAAAACTCTGGCTGAACTGGATCGGCTCGCCGCCGATCACATCCACCGTCAGAAGCCCGTCCGCCCGGGCCAGCACGCGCTCGATGGAATCGGTCAGCCTCTTCTCAATCCCCTCCCGGATCACCAGGCGGTCCACCACAATCTCAATGTTGTGCTTGATATTTTTGTCCAGCTTGATGTCCTCGCTCAGCTCGTACAGGCTGCCGTCCACCCGCACGCGGACATATCCGCTCTTCTTCGCCTTCTCCAGGAGCTTGGCGTGCTCCCCTTTTCTCCCTCTCACCACAGGGGCCAGAAGCTGGATTCTCGTCCGCTCAGGCAGCTCCATAACCTGATCCACCATCTGATCCACACTCTGCCTGCGGATCTCCCTGCCGCATTTCGGACAGTGGGGGATGCCGATCCTGGCATAGAGCAGGCGGAAATAATCATAGATCTCCGTCACCGTACCCACGGTGGAACGGGGATTGCGGTTCGTCGACTTCTGGTCGATGGAAATAGCCGGGGACAATCCCTCGATGCTGTCCACGTCCGGCTTCTCCATCTGCCCCAGGAATTGCCGGGCATAGGAAGACAGCGACTCCATATACCTTCTCTGTCCCTCGGCATAAATCGTATCAAAGGCCAGGGAGGACTTGCCCGAACCGCTCAGGCCCGTCAGGACGACAAACTCGTTCCTGGGAATCTTTACATCAATATCTTTCAGGTTGTGCTCCCTGGCACCCTTGATTTTAATCCACTGTTTTACTGTTTTCTCCGACATGTTATCCTCTCGTTTTCCCTCTATCTATTTCTTCTATCTATCTCTTCTTCTGCTCCTCAGGACGCCGCTGCCGCGATATCCCTGGCCGCAGCTGCCTTCTCTTGTCCCTCATGCCCGCTCCCCGCGGCTGCCTCGCCGCTATCTCTTCAGATCTGCCAGCATCCGCCGCAGGTCTGCAATCTTATCCCTCAGCTCCGCTGCCGCCTCGAAGTTCAGTTCTGCCGCCGCCTTCTTCATCTCTTTCGTCAGCTTTGCCATCAAGCGTTCCAGCTCCCTGGCATTCATCGACTCCGGATCTTTCTCAAAGCGCAGCTCCTCCTTCGCCACCTCTTTGGAGATGCTGATGAGATCCCGGACAGACTTCTGGATTGTCGTGGGGGTAATGCCATGTTCCTCATTGTACGCCTCCTGTATACGCCGGCGGCGGTTCGTCTCATCGATGGCCAGCCGCATAGAATCCGTCACCGTATCGGCGTACATAATCACATGCCCCTCCGCGTTGCGGGCCGCTCGGCCGATCGTCTGGATCAGGGAGGTCTCGGAACGCAGGAACCCTTCCTTGTCCGCGTCCAGGATGGCCACCAGGGTGATCTCCGGGATGTCCAATCCCTCCCGCAGCAGGTTGATGCCCACCAGCACATCGAACACGTCCAGGCGCATATCCCGGATGATCTGCGTCCGCTCCAGCGTATCGATGTCCGAATGGAGGTAGCGCACCCGGATCCCCAGTTCCTTCATGTAGCCGGTGAGATCCTCTGCCATCCGCTTCGTGAGGGTCGTGATCAGCACCTTGTGTTTATTCGCCACTTCTTTGTTGACCTCTCCCACCAGGTCGTCGATCTGCCCCTCCACCGGGCGCACTTCCACCCGGGGATCCAGAAGGCCGGTAGGCCGTATCACCTGCTCCGCCCGCAGCAGCTCATGCTCCTCCTCATACTCTCCCGGCGTAGCCGAGACAAACAGGATCTGGTCTATTTTACCCTCGAATTCCTCAAAATTCAACGGGCGGTTATCTTTGGCTGACGGCAGGCGGAAACCATAGTCCACCAGTGTCGTCTTCCGCGACTGGTCTCCCGCATACATCCCGCGGATCTGGGGGATCGTCTTGTGAGACTCATCGATGATGATCAGGAAATCCTCCGGGAAATAGTCCATCAGCGTGTTGGGCGGTGTCCCAGGCGCCAGCCCCGCCAGATGCCGGGAATAGTTCTCGATGCCGGAGCAGAACCCCGTCTCCTTAAGCATCTCAATGTCAAAATTTGTCCTCTCGGCTATCCGCTGTGCCTCCAGCAGCTTATCTTCCTTCTTAAAATACTGGATTCTCTCCTCCAGCTCCTCCTCGATGGATACTGCCGCCCGGCGAATCTGCTCCGCTGGCACCACATAGTGGGACGCTGGAAAAATCGCCACGTGGTTCAGCTCCCCCTTGATCTCCCCCGTCAGCACATCCACCGAGGTGATCCGGTCGATCTCATCGCCGAAAAATTCCACGCGCACCGCCGTGTCCGCCGCGTTGGCAGGAATGATCTCCACCACATCCCCGCGCACACGGAAAGAACCTCTCTTAAAGTCGATATCGTTCCTTGTGTACTGGATATCCACCAGCTGGCGCAGCACCTCGTCCCGGTCCTTCTCCATGCCGGGCCGCAGGGATACCATCATCTTCTCAAAGTTCTCCGGCTCGCCCAGCCCGTAGATACAGGACACGGAGGAGACTATGATCACGTCCCGCCGCTCAATGAGCGACGCCGTCGCCGACAGACGCAGCTTGTCGATCTCGTCGTTGACGGAGGAATCCTTCGCGATATAGGTGTCTGTGGATGGGACGTAGGCCTCCGGCTGGTAATAGTCGTAGTAGGAGACAAAATACTCCACGGCGTTATCAGGGAACATCTCCTTGAACTCTCCGTACAGCTGAGCAGCCAGTGTTTTATTGTGGGCGATAACCAGCGTTGGCTTGTTCAATGCCTGGATCACGTTGGCCATCGTGAAAGTCTTACCAGAACCGGTAACTCCCAGTAAAGTCTGGCATTGATTGCCTTCCCGGAACCCTTTTACCAGCGCCTCGATTGCCTGCGGCTGATCGCCGGTGGGCTGATACGGGGCCTGCAAAACAAATTTATCCATAGCGAAATCTTCTCCTTAGCTTTGCCCGTCTTTTCAGGGCATTCTGTGAAAATATTTTTTATATGTCTGGAAATAGTTGATTTATCACGTTGAAACAACTCTGCCATCTGTTCTAGAGAAAGCCATACGGTATCATTCACAAAAGTCGCTTCAATTTTTGTCAATCCATCTTCCGTAGTATACATTAACAAATTCGATTCCTGCAACCATCTCACCTCTTTATCTACTTTTTATTCCTATCTATTTACATTTCAAAATAATCCATATAATTCATGATAATGTACTGCTTTGGGGGCTTACTCTCTTTCCCTTCCTTTCGCCCCAGTCCAGCCGCAAGGTTATTATAACATGCCTCATCGAAAAGGTACAGCAAAAAGAACATTTGTTCCCGCGCGCCTCTCGTCCGCAGTTCCCATCCCTCCTCAAAAACATACGGCCTGCCCGCTCCCCTTTCTCATCTTCCCAAAAGATATCCGGCCTCCGGGCTCCCCAGGATGGAGAAATCGGAGACAGCTGCCTATCTATCAGCCTCTCCGATCCCGATACCTGCCCTATCTTAATTTTTCCGGGGAACCCGCAGTTTTTTATAGAAACAGCAGCCGGACTCCGCCCAGCTCGATTTCATCTCCCTGCCCCAGCAAAGCCTCCTCCTCTGCGGCAAGCCTCCTTCCGTTTACCCATGTCCCGTTGGTAGAACCCATGTCTCTCACATACCAGTGCTCTCCTCTCCGGTTCAGACGGGCATGCCTCCGGCTCACCGCTGGCTCTGCCAAGACGTGATCCACAACCCCCTCCTCTTTTCCCAGGAGAAGGCTCTCTCCTGTCAGCAGCAGCTCCTCCTGGTTATCCTGCCGCACCAGCTTATGGCTTTCCTCCTGCCGGTACAGGCATACGGTCAGCTCCCCCTGCCCAGAATGTCTCTCTGTGTCTTCGTCCTTTTTGTTGCGGCTGCTGCGGTGCCTGATGGCCGCCACACCGGCTGTGCCAGCCAAGGCTGCCGCCGCAATTCCTGCTGCCGCTGCTGCTTTGGCCCCTATATTTCTCATCCCTCCTGTCCCAGGCTCTTCCCCCGGCGAGGGATAGCCCTCCTCCACCACAATTTGCGCCTCTGGCGCCTCTGCGAAATAGCCAAAGTCCTGGAGCCGCTTATAGCCCAGGATGGCAGCAGCCACGGCAGCCAAAACTGCCAGCACATATTTTCTCGTCTTTCTCCTGCCTCTTCTGTTCCCTGTCCTAGCATCCGCCGCAGAAATCTTCCTTCGCTCTCTGGCTGGCTGACTCCTTCTCCTTCGCTCTCCCTGCGTCCCCAGTGGCGCACTGCCATTTCCACACATTTCCTGCACGCCCGGCTCCTGTCCCCTGGCTGCCATAGGCCCTTCCTTCGCGCCCTGCGGCCGCTCGCCTGCAGATGCCTGTGTTCTAGCTTCCTTGCCTTCCGTCCCCTCCTGGCAGCTCCTGCACCAGGCCAGGAGCGTGCCCACGGTATCCCGCCCCTCCTGTATCCGCTTATAGATCCCGTAGCCCAGCAGCACGGTTCCCCGGTCCGTGTAATCCATGTACTCCAGCAGAAATTCTGCCAGCTCCCGGAACGCCTCCGGGAACTCAGCCCTTCCTCCCGGAATATACAAGTAAGCAAACGACTCCAAGGAATCATCCGTAAACACATAGCCAGGCTCCAGCAAAAGCCCCGCCGTATCCAAAAGATATTCTTCCAGCCGCGCCGACACCTCCGCAATTTTCTCCAGCAGTCTCCTCATAAACGCCTGTTCCAGCTTCCTTCCCGGAAAGAACTCCGTCAGCGGGCGCAGGGCTCCGGCTTCATAACAGAGGCTTCTCTCCCCGTCCAGAATCTGCTGCCTGCATGGCAGCAGCCCTTCTATCTCCGCGCCTGTCAGCATCCGCACTGCGAACTCTGTTTCCGCCGTGTCCTCCAGCCCATTCACAAGGACATTGTTCTGCGTCAAGGTTGTTCTGTACTGTATCTCCATGGCCCCGCCCCTCTGTCCTATTATCCGTCTCCGTACTGCTCAAGCAGGCGAAGCCTGCGTATTCCTTCCGCCGGGCTTTCCCACACGCCTTCTGCCTCCGCGCCCACTTCCAGCGGCTGTTGGCTCGTTCCCAAAAGCCGCAGCGGGAAAAAATCCATTGTTCCGCTTATGGACACAGCCAGGCTGGCGCCGCTGCACTTCGCAGATATGGTGATATCCGATACTCCTCTCAAATACCGGGACTGCTCTTCCAGTGTCCGCATGGCTGCCGCCTCCCCATCTCCTCCCAGAAGCTGCTGGTTGCATCCCTTGTACAGCGCCTCCTGGCAGATGGCCCGGCTGGCCGCCTGGTTATGGTAATAGATTGCCAGCTGCCAGATGAACAGCAGGACCGCCAGCACTGCCGGCATTAGCAGGGCGGCCTCCACCGTGTAGGCTGCCCTCAGCCTCCTGCCGCCAACAGGCAGACGTCTGCGGCCAGAAAGAATGGTATCAGCGGCAGCCGGCTCTTCCACTGGTACTTCCCGGCAGCCACTCCCGCGCCGCCCCAGACGGCAGCCAGCGCCATCCCGAGAAGCGCCAGCACAAGACACTTCCCGGCGCCTATCCACATCCCTGTCACCGCAACCGCCAGAGTATCCCCCTGGCCCACAGACGGGCTCAAAAGGCATCCTGCCAGAAACAGCAGGAGGCTCAAGGCGGCCACCCCGGCAAATCCTGCAATGGTCAGACGTCCGGCTCCCATCCGCACCAGCATCCCCAGCGCTCCCGCTGCCACGGCGGCATCCACTGGGATTGTCCGGTACCGGATATCTTCTCTGGCGCAGATTCCTAAAAAAACCAACGCTCCTGCTTCCTGCCACATAGTCCCTCCTCTGTCTGTGCTCACCTGTCTGTGCTCATCTATCCGTGCTCACCTATCCGTGCTCACCTGTCCATGCTCACCTGTCCGTGCTCACCTGTCTGCGCTCACCTGTCCGTGCTCACTTAACCGTCCTCCTCTGTCCGTGCCCGCCTATCCCTTCCCTGCCAGCATGCCCTCTGTCAGTACCCGCAGCCATGGCCAAGCCCGTCCAACGGTTCACGGAGAATTTCCGCCGCCTGCACACTTTCTGCATTCCGGCATCCCCGCCGTCTCCTCCAGCGGTACTGCCAGAACCGTCCGTTTCAAGCCGCTGCACTCCAGCGTGCTGTGGTAATGCGCGCCGTAATCCGTAATATAGACCGTGTCTCCAGCTCCGCCGCAGGCTCCGCAAGCCTGATAGCGGCTGCCGTCCAGATTGCGCAGTTCCTCCACACCGCTTTTCGCCACCGCCTCCACGGAGAGGCGCAGGTAACTGCAGTCCCGGTTGGTGTGGTAGACCTCTCCCGCTGGCGTCCGGTAAACCATCTGCCCGCTGGAGGATGCCCCGTCCAGCGCCCCGCTTCCCGCCGCGGTATAGCCAAGCCACGGCCACAGCCCCACCTGGGTGCTCCCCGCAAACCTTGCCCCTGCTGCCAGCGGCCCCTGCCCCTCCACAGAATAGTATCTTCTGAGGGACAGATAGCCCTCCTGGCCTCCCACATACGCCGCCTCTGCAAACTGCTTCCCGGTCTCCGCCAGGCTTCCTCCCACCTGCAGCTCCCTGTCCATCAGGCGAAAATAGCCAAACAAGGCAAGGAAGGCAAACAACAACAGCGGCAGGGAAAGAGCTGCCTCCACAGTGAGGGATGCCGGCAGCCTGTACTTTCCTCTTCGCCAGGAGGCAGACAAAAGTAGCTTCCACACAGCCTTTGCAGACAATACGCCCGCTTCTCGCCTGCACTTGGGGTTGAGCAGGCCCGCGGAAGCGCTTTTCAGAGAGTTTATGCCTTTTCGAGGACTACCCACCCGGCTGAACGCCGGCGGATAATAGATGGAGCCTTTGGATACCCCAAAAGAACAGTACTGTGTGAAAGCCACGTTTCTCTGCCTCCTTTCTGTCATGTTATGTTTCGGCCCGCCGCTGCTGGCAGGCCGCGTCAAGATTCCCCATAGGTATATCCGGCGCGGGTACTCCAGGTATACCCGCCTGCCCTGCCCGAGAAGATTCCCTCCCCCCGGAATGCCGCATACACTTCCATCCGGAAAATCCCGGAATCCACCTGGAAACTGCCTCTGTCCCGCAGAACCCGTATCGTGTGCTCTGCCATGTCCAGCGCCCTAGCCGCCTTCTCCTCCATAGGCAGCGTATTCAGCAGCAGCCGCATATACTCCCTATAATCCAGCCCCTCCGCCTCTTTCTGCGGCTCCGGGGCAAAGGAAAAGATCTGCTGTATAGAACAGGCGAAGCTGCTGTCATCCTTCGTCAGCGGCACTTCTCCTCCTGTGCACAGCGTGCGGATATCCACCAGGCTCTCCTCATACGCCCACAAAATTTCCAGGGCAGCCTTTACAAGCCCTGAGAGCATCGGCAGTCCCACCGCCCCGGTCATCGCCGAGGCCAGCGCCTCCAGCTCCGCCTGCCTCGCGCTGCTTCCCGCCAGGTATACCGTATTGAATCCCAGCCTTACGAGAAGCAG
This sequence comes from uncultured Lachnospiraceae bacterium, assembly GCA_944381745.1. Lineage (GTDB taxonomy): Bacteria > Bacillota > Clostridia > Lachnospirales > Lachnospiraceae > JAGTTR01. Next base: position 8,936 of record CALWMI010000088.1, read on the forward strand.
CCGGTTCAGATAAGCCTCCAGGTTCTCCCTGTCCTCCTCCTCGCCGCCGAAAAGATATTCGCACTGGTATCGGAGGGCGGGAAAGTCCTCTGGCAGTTCCGCAGAAAAGCACGGAAACTTGTCCAGGATATATTCGTGGAACAGCAGGCTGTCCGCAATTCCCACGCTCCCCGCCTCCCCTGTATTCCTGCCAGTCTGGGCGTTCCTTCTGGAAAAGGGCGTCCCGCTGTCCATCCGTGCATCGGAGAGAACGTCTTCGTCTGCTGCAAGCCCTAGAATGCCCATGCTTATGTACCGCCGCAGCACCTGGATGGGATTCTCGAATTCCAATCCCTCCACAATATCTGAGGGAACCGAAATCCCCTGATCCCGGGCGTCCTCCTCCGCCTCTTCCCTCGCCTGTTCTCTCAGCTCTTCCAAATTCTCGCCCAGATCTCCGGAAGAATCCAGCGTCTCCTCCCCCAGGACAAGCGCCTCTGCGCAGTCCCCGCCGTATTCCAGAGCGGCGGGCAGCAGGCTGCCGGCGGCGTAATCACACGCCTGGCTCAAGAACCCCTGGCATCCGTTATCTGTCACCAATTCCAAAACCTCAATGTCCACCCCCTGCAGGCTAATCCCGCTGTAATCCGCGGCTCCCGTCAGGGCGCTTCCCAAGCCGTCCGCCCGGCTGTTCGTCTGTACTTCCCTGTACAGATGTTCCAGCAGCACCTCCTCCCGAAGGCTGCCCTCGCCAAATCCGCCGTCCAGCAAAAAAATGTCATACATCTCCAGCATATCCCTGTCGTACTCTCCAAAGAGACTGAACATGCCCAGATGCGCCGCCCGAATACCCCTGGCCCTGCAGGCCTGTACCCTGGCGCTCTCCAGCAGGCTGAGCACCGCTGCCGTCACAAGCAGGAGCAGGAGGCTTAGGAAGACGGTGATCTGGGCCTCCCGCCTTCCGCCTGTCCCGCTGTACATCAAATCGACCCGCTGCGGCTGCTGATCGTCTTAAAAATACTGTTCACCAGATCTGTCAGCTGCTCCTTGAATATAATGACAAGCCCGATCAGCACCACCAAGATCAATATCATTTCCACCACGCCAATCCCCTGCTCGTCCCGCAGAACCCGAAAAAACCTTCTCAACTGCCCCTCTCCTTTCCTTCTGTCTTCTACTGCCTTTTGCCGTCTTCTGCTTTCTTCCTGCTGCTGCATACTTCCTTCTTCCTGCCGCCTTCTCCTGTCTTCTGCCTTCTGCTTCCTTCTTCCTACTTCCTTCTGTCTCCTGTCTTCGCTCCCTTCTGTCCCCGCTCTATACTCCAAATGTCTGCAGAGCTGGAAATAACACTATCAGCACAGTCACTGCCAGCAGCAGCATCATGGGCCCCAGCATCTTTGTGCCGGCCTCCTCCCCGGCCTTCCTGGCCCGCTGCCTGCGCTCCTCCAGCGCTTCCGACACCTCCTCCTTCATCTGTGCGGCCAGCCGCTTATTACCCATCCGGACAGCCTGTGCCAACAGCCCGGCCAGCTTGCGGTACGGCATCAGCCTGCACCGTTTCCCCAGCCTTTCGTATGCCTGCGCCTGGGGTATACCGCTGTTTGTCTCCCGCACAGCCACCGCCATCTCTTCGTAGGCATACCGTTTCCGCCCGCCCCGCTCTCTTCTCGCCAGATAGTCCTCCGTCATTTTCTCCAGGGCGTTGGGAACGGACATCCCTGCCCCCAGCAAAATCGTCAGCCGGCTGACGATCGCCGGGTAATCCGCCATCATCTGCGCGTCCCGTCCCCGCGCCTCCCGGAGCAGCCTCTCATCCCGCCAGAAATAGAGCAGTACTGCCATGGCAAGCAGCAGGCAGCCAGCGCTCCAGCCAGAGGTGTCCTGTGGAAGATAGTAGGTTACCTCCTCGCCCCCGATTTCCTCCGGGAGGGCAAAGCTTGCCTGGGCGGCCGTCCGGGCCTCTTGCTCCCGGAGAGAGGCATCCGCCAGAGCCAGGAACGCATCCTCTGCCTCCCTCTTCCGGGGATAGACATTTGCCGTGCACCGGTAAGTGCTCTCATACTGCCCGCAGCGCAGGAGCGCCCGCAATTCCACCAGGCAGCTGCCCTCCACATGGCTGTCCGCAATCACTCCCCGGCTGTCCAGCACTTCCGGCGTCCCGGAATACCACTCCAGGGAAATGCCGTAATCCGGCCACTCCCTCACAAGGTTCAGCGGATACTCCACCCGGTCAAGGCTCTGGTTCTCCCCTCTAATCACGCTGTCCAGCTCCGCCATAACCTCCTGGAGATGCGCCTGGGCCTCCTTCTGGGTATACTGCCTCTCCCCCAGCGTCAGGGAAAGCCTCCCCTCACCGGCCTCACCCTGCACGTAGAGCTGTTGGCTTCTGTCTCCCTCCAGATATCCCGGCCTCTCCAGCTCCGACACCGGCTGCCTCCCAGGATCCAGCGCCCAGCATATCCCCGCGCCCGCCAGCACGACCCCGGCTGCGGCGCAGGCCAGCAGGGAAATCCCCAGCTTCCGGATATGGTACTGCTCCTCCACGGCCTCCAGCCGCTCTCCCGGATGCAGGCAGGCCAAAGCCTCGGGGACACCCTTCCTGTCCCGGAAAAGCCGCCGCGCCCGGCCTCTTCTGTAAAGGCGGCCCAACATCCCTCTCAGGCGGCGCCCCGCCGCCTCCAGCCCCTCTTCTATCCGTCCCGTCATATCTCTTCCGCCTCCAAAATTCTTCCGCCCCAGCATATGCCGGCGGCATACAGCGCCAGGGCCAGCGTCATCACGCAGATTCCTGCCAGGCTATGGTAGAGGCTGTCCAGATAGCCCGGCGAACCCAGCCGCAGGTACAGCAGCATCCCTGCCGGAACTGCCGCCATCACCCGCTGTTCATAGCGGCGGCCGGCCAAAAGCACTTCCACCTCCCTGGACACGGCCTCCTTTTCTTCTATGACGTTCACCGTATCCTCCATAATCTGTACGAGGTTTCCGCCGGATCTCTTTCCCTCCCGGAAAACCTCTGCAAAGCTGACGGCGTCCTCCAGCCCTTCCCTCTCGGCGAAATCCTCCAGCAGCCCTTCCAGCGTCTGGTTCATCTGCAGGCCGGAGGCCATCTGGCGCAGCTCCTGCATCATCCCATTCTCTTCCTGGTGCAGAATTTTCAGCTCCCGCCAGGCCTCCTGCACCGCATTCTCCGCAGAATACCCTGCCCGCACCGCAGCCGCCATCGCCTGAAGCGCCTCCACAAACTGTCCGGCCAGCCGGCGCCGGCCCTTCCTTTCAATCCCCCTTCTCCTCTCCTTCGCGTAGATAGGCTCCGCCGCAAGGAACAATATCCCTGCCGGCCAGCAGTCGTAGAACAGCCATCCTATCGCTGCGGAGACAGCCATCCACTCCAGGGCTATACGCACCGTGCTTCCCCGGCTTCTGCGCCCTTCGGGTTCGGCTTGCGCCTGTCCACCCCCGTGCCGCCTGCCCCTTCCTCTCATGGCCGGATACCTGCCCGCCGCAGCTTCCCTTCGTTTTCCAGGCTGTTCTGTCTCATCAGCCTTCCCTCTATATGCCCGTGTTCATCCTCGCAGATCTCCTCAAAAGCATACAGCGTCCTCGTCTGCACCACGCCCCTTCCTATGCCTGTAATCTCCGCGATCTCCAGCACCCGCCGGCTCCCGTCCCGAAGCCTTCCCAGGTGCACCAGGATATCCAGCGCCGATGCGATCTGCCTGCGCACCGCCTCCGCAGGGATATCCATCCCCATCATGGCCATTGTCTCCAGCCGGTTCAGCATGTCCGCCGGGCTGTTGCCGTGTCCGGTGCTGATGGAGCCGTCGTGCCCGGTATTCATAGCCTGGAGAAGGTCTACCGCCTCCTCCCCCCGCACCTCGCCGATAATAATCCTGTCTGGACGCATGCGCAGGCTTGCGCGGACAAGCTGCCGGATCGTGATCTCATTCTCTCCTTCCAAGTTCTTCTCCCTGGCCTCCAGGCGGACAAGGTTCGGTATTCCCCTGATCTGCAGCTCTGCCGTATCCTCTATAACCACAATCCGCTCAGAAGGCGGGATAAATTCTGCCAGGGCGTTCAGGAATGTCGTCTTGCCGCTGCCTGTCCCGCCGCTGACGAACAGGTTGTAGCCTGCCCGCACAAGCGCTTGCAGGAAATCGGCTGCCTCCTGGGTGAGGGAGCCGCTGCGTATCAGCGCCCTCATGTCCAGCGGCTCCTTCGGGAACCGGCGGATAGTCACCACCGGCCCGTTGAGCGCCGCCGGCGGCAGGACGATATGCACGCGGGAACCATCGTCCAGGCGGGCGTCGGCAATCGGTGTTCTCGTATTGACCTGGCGGTTATTGCCTGCGGCAATCCGCTGTACAATATTTTCCACAGTGTCCGGAGTGTCGAACTGCCTGTCCAAGTGTAAAATTCTTCCTTCTCGTTCCACAAAAATCTCCTTTCCGATAATCATAATTTCTGTGACCGCCTCGTCCTCCATGATCTCCTGCAGAATGTCCAGCCGCCTGATCGCATTGAAAACCCTTCTCTTCACCTGCCCCCGCTCCGCCAGCGTCAGATAGCGGGAAGCCGTCTCCCTCCTGACAACCTGGCAGATCAGCGTCTCCACAGCCTGATCCTCCGGCTCCCGTGCCAGATCCAGCTCTCTCAGCACCTGTTCCTTCACCCGGGAAGCCAGCTCATCTAATTTCTGCTGTTCCATACAGTTCCCCCGCCAGATTCCTGGCAAAAATCTCCAGCGCGCTGTCCACGCCCTCTGTCTGCTGTGCCAGCTCCCACGGCGCCCAGTCTCCCTTTGGCACGGACACCCTTCGTATCCGCCCCCGCATCTCCGATAGGTCGCAGGCCTCCAAAAAATAGTCGAACTGTTCCAGCTTTGCCCGGGATACGCGGTCCTCCAGCACAGGCATAAAAATTGTCCCGCACCGGCTCAGAATCTGGAACACCTCGTCCACCGAGTCTCCCAGGTCCAGCAGGATCTTGTCATACCTGCCCCACGCCTCCATCGCGTCCAGAAACCGCTCCCATTCCTCGAAGGGAAGGGCCCGGATATCCAGGAACGCCAGCCCCGGCGGGATGTACTCCATATTTCCCATCCGGCGGACAGCCCGGTCTACCTGCTCCTCCAAGTTCTCTTTACCCTCCAGCAGCCCCAGCATGATGTCTGAGAAATCCTCCTGGGAATCCTCCTCCGCCCCGGGGAAGCCGGAATATTCCTCAAAATTTAAATACAGCACGCCAAAGCGCTCAGACAGGATCTTCCCCAGCGCCAAGGCCAGCGACGTCTTGCCGCAGCGCTTCACCGGGGAGTAAATCCCGATCAATTCAGGCCCCCGCAGCCGTGTGGCCAGGCTTCCTATCCCGGCGCTGCCCCCGCCGTCCACGCGGCGCATCACCTCCCTCCAGATAGCCTCGGAGGACTGATATTTATAGATATCCCCCGTCCCTCTGTCCTCTGCCAGTACCAGAAGCGCTCCGATCTCTGCTCCCCTGGGAAGCCGCTCTGCCAAGCCCTGCCCTGCCAAGAGCACATCGATCCGGCGTTCTCCCAGATAGTCCTCCAGGAGCTGCTCCTCCGTAAATGCCTGTACTTCGAAGGGAATATCCCGCCTGCGGCTCAGATATTCCATAAGCCGCTCTGTATAGACCGGGTCCTCATCACATATCGCTAATATATTTTTCCTCAATTCTTATCTGGCTGTACCTCCTCCTTCTGCAAACTGTAAAACTGGATTCCTTCCTCTGCCATCCCGGAATGATTTTGCAGGAACCTGCTGAATCGGCGTCTGCACTATTTTCTGTCTGTGCGTGTGCCGTTGGCTTTTCGCCGTTGAAATGACTGTCATATCTCTTGCATAATCGAATTATAGCAGTATATGTCTAAGCTGTCCATATTTCAAACTGCACAAATCAAAATTTGAAATTTTCGTTATTTCTCACATGAAATTGACCGCGCTGATCGCATATAAAAGCCCAAATCCCGGTAAACCAAGCGCTCCGACTATCAGCATATTGAACAAATTCAGGCCCACCGCCACCGGGATATGCGCCGCAGCCAGCACCATATTTGCCAGATAGACCCCCAACACGCCTGCCGCCGCCCGCAGGCAGAACCGCAGCAGCCTCGCAAGCGGCCGCCCTGCAATGCCGATCAGCAGCACCGCCCCGCAGGCCGCCGCCATAATCATAAAGCTTTTTGTGTCCAGCATGTTCTTCCCTCCTGCTACCATGTATATTGAGGAAAACCCTTATTATTCCAATTTCCCCGCATAGAATTCCAGATTTTGACTATACTGATACCATAGAGGAAAGGACGGTGGTTCCGTGGAGTATCTTACACAGGCAGAATATGAAAAGCATCTGATCCTCGCCGATATCAAGCGTACGAAACAAGCGCTGGACAACGCCTATTCCAATTTCCAGAATGTGGTGGATCCCGATCTGGTGGACTGCTATATCTACGAGGTGCAGGCGGTCCAGCAAAAATATAAATATCTCCTGAAACGCGCAAAAGAGCTGCAGCTGTAGCCAAAAAGGCCCAGCCTGCAGCTCTAGCTCTCTTCCTCCGGTTCAGCGCGCTGCCAATTTTCTCTGCCGTCCTGCCGCGCCCAGCCTGCGGCTCTTCATTTGATTCCCAGCAGCCGCAGGAAACCTGACCGCAGGACAAGCCTGCCCTCTCCGGCCACCAGCTCAAACTCCTCTTCCGTCAGCACCTGGTGCAGGAGCTCCTTGCTCTCCTCGGACACATAGGCGCCGTTCTCTTCCGTAAAGCAGAGGCCCGGATAGACCATACACCACCAGTTGTGCCCGGCGGCCTCGCCAATCTTGATGCGCAGAGCCTCGTATTCCCCCGCCGGGAATATACAGTCCCCGTACGTCTTTTGCGGGAAGCGGTCCCGGCAGAGCTCCGCCGTCACCTCGTAGCCGTAGCCGGCTTCGCGCACGTACTGCTGGGCCTCGGCCTGTATCTCATCCAAGTGCTCCCGGATCCGTTCTCTGGAGTCATCCACGCCGCTGCTCCCCTCCAGGAGTTCTTCCAGGCTGGCCAGCACCTCGTCCCGCACGGCAAGTTTCAGCTCCTGATCCTCCTGGCTGTCGCTGTTAGCCAGTATATGGAAGCGGATGACCTCCCCGGCGATGGACTGCTGCAGGCTTGCCTGCCGGTTTCCCTGGTACAGGCCCAGGGCTGCCGCCGCCAGTCCCAGCGTGACAGCCACAGCTGTCATCCAGCGCTTTCTGCCACATTCCCAACCAAACATAAAAAATCCTCCTAACTTGTCCTGTCAGGAGGATTCCCATATTTTCCCTCTCTTATGCATTCTCTTTGTTTTTCTGTATGCTTTTCATAATGCTCAGCTCCTGGTGATCGATGTGCTCCACCGCCACCTGGCACACCTTGCCCTTATCCCTCTCCTTGAGGGCCATCAGAATCGCCTCGTGCTCGTCCGCCAGTATCCCGTGGCTGTTGTAATCCTTCAGATACTCCACCCGGTAGCGGTACATCTGCTCCCTCAGGTTGCTCAGGATCTGGATCAGCCTGGCATTCCCAGTGGCCTCGTAAATAATTTCATGGAATTCCACGTCTGTCTCCGCGATCAGGGGCAGATCCTCGCAGTACATAATATCCCGAAATTTCTTGGCCACCAGCGTCAGGCGGTTCAGCTCTGGCTCTGTGATCTTGTCGCAGGCAATTTTCACCGCCAGCTCCTCCAGCGCCCGGCGCACCTCCAGCACATCGCGCATGCTTTTCTCCGTGATCTCCGACACCTCCGCCCCCCTGCGGGGGATCATCGTAACCAGGCCTTCCAGCTCCAGCTTGCGGATGGCCTCCCGCACAGGAGTCCTGCTGACGCCTAAGCGGCTGGCAAGCTGCACCTCCATCAGCCTCTCCCCTGGCTTCAAGTCTCCTTTCAGGATGGCGCGGCGAAGCGTGTGGAATACCACGTCCCGCAGCGGCATATACTCATCCACAATCGGCTTGATGTCCTCAATCATTCGTTTCGCCTCCCACCGTGAAAAATGTACGTCAGGTACACCTGCCGGGCCAGCCCTGCCCTCTTCAGGCGCCGCAGCGCCTCCTCAGCCGTCCCCTTGTCCTCGAACAGGCCGAATACCGTGGGCCCGCTCCCGCTCATCATGGCTCCCAGCGCTCCGCTCCTGCGCATCACATCCTTGATCTCCTCTATCACCGGGTATTCCCGGGCGGTGACCAGCTCCAGCACATTTCCCATTGTGCGGGCAACCTCCCGCAGATTCCCTTCCCGTATCGCCGCGATGGAGGCGTTGATATCCGGATGCTGTTCCCGCCTCAGCTCATTGGCGTGGAGATTCTCGTAGACAAAACGGGTGGACACGCTGATGCCGGGCTTCGCCACCAGCACCGGACACGGCGGCATGGGCGGCAGCCGTGTCAGCTTCTCCCCGATGCCCTCCGCCAGCGCTGTTCCTCTCATCAGGCAGTAGGGCACGTCGGCCCCCAGCCGCACGCCCCGCTCCATCAGCTCCTCTGTGCGAATCCCCAGGCCGTACAGCCGGTTCAGCCCGTACAGCACGCTCGCCGCGTCCGTGCTTCCTCCTGCCATCCCTGCTGCCACCGGGATCTTCTTCTTCAAGTCGATAAACAGCCCGCCGGGCAGATGGAATTCATCCATCAAAAGCTTTGCTGCCTTGTACACCAGATTGTTCTCATTCCCCGGCAGGTACGGAAGGTTTGTGCGCACATGGATCTTCGGCGCCTGCGTCTTTGTGATCGTGAGAAGGTCATACAGGCCGACTGTCTGCATGATCATCCGCACCTCGTGGTAACCATCCTCTCTCCTGCGCAGCACGTCCAGGCCAAGATTAATTTTTGCCCTTGCTTTTAAACGGATCCTCTCCATGTTTCCCTCCTGTACTTTGTATACATCTTATTATACATGAGTTTTCTACAGAAAAGCAACCGTTTCTTCGCCTCAATGGCAGCCACACATGCGCGGAAAAAGGGGCGCTGCCGCTACAGTGCCCCCGCGTTGACCGCCTTCATGACCAGTATTTTCTCTCCTGGCTTGACTGCCGCTGCCGGGAGGTGGTTCATCCGGCGGATCTCCTCCACCGTCGTCCGGTAGCGCTTGGCAATCTCCCACAGGTCATCCCCGCTCCCGGCAATATATCCCACAATGCCTGGCAGCTCCTGCAGCTTGCCGTAATCCACCGGCAGCTCCTCGATCTCCCGCACAGTCTCCTCCAATTTCGGCCTGCGCGCCAGCAGATGGAAGCCCAGTGTCACGCGGATTTCTGCCTCGTCAGAGTCCGCCATCGACGCTGTGACCTGTTCCGCCTCGCCCCAGAGGGAATAGGTGCAGGTGGCGTCCATGTCCGCCGCCTCCAGCACATGCCGGAAGGGCACCTCCCCCTTCGCGCAGCCAAAGGGCATGCTGTCGCTGGAAGTGACGTACAGCACCTGCACCAGAACCACACCCTCCGCCTCCAGTCCCTGGCTGGTGGGATGTACCTCCTCAATGACTGCCTTCCCGGAGCAGTGGCAGATCTGGAGCACTGCCAAATCCTCCTGCCGCACACGGATGCGCTGGCTGCACCGCGCTTTGGAATGGTTGCACAGCAGCAGGGTGTCCAGCTTCACCGGCTCCTTTTTCAGGACGAGCTCCCCGGCCAAGCTGTAGGCATCGTCCAGGATTTCCACAGTCTCCTCCTGGTACATCCGGATGTCCAGCTCAAGCACCGCCTGCGCCTGGAAAATTCTCTGCTCTCCGTCATAGTCCGGCTTCGGCTCCAGTTCCCGCTGCGCCAGGGATACCCGTATGTCTGGCACCAGCTCCGGCGCGCAGCCTGCGCAGTCCACCATCCCGGCAAACGGCAGGACGGACGCCGCCCACTGCGCCTGCTCCTCCTGTTCCCCCTGATACAGGGCGAAGACACTCAGCTCTCCCTGGACGGATAATTTGCCTTCCAGCTGGCGCACCTCCGTGCCCTGCAGCTCCATCTCCTTCCACAGCAGCCCGGCAATATTCGCCTGGCTTCCGGTGAGCAGCATCTCGTCCTTGACCCTCAGCGTATCCTTCTTGCTCACTGCAAGCTTCAGCACGCGCACTTCTTTTTTCTTCACCTGTATATCCGGCTCGTCCCCGGCGGCGCAGGTAAGCTCCTCGTCATACAGCTCCTCGGCGGTCACGGTGAAGGACACCACGGAGCGGATGCTGATTTTCCTGGAATTGACTGCAGAGACATTGAGATCCTCCACATCCCAGTCAATTTTCAGCGTCTCCCCTCCCTCCAGGTCTTCTATATGGACGGCCTCCTCAAAAGGCAGCTGCCCCTCCAGGCTCTGCATCCTGCCCGTTCCTTCTGCGGACAGATACAAGATATGTACGGCCAGGCATCCCTTCAGGACAACCCGGTCCTTCTCCGGCCGCGCCTCTTCCATCTGTATTTCCCCCTGATCCAGAATCAGCTTCCTGATGTCCGGCTTTCTGTCTGGGACATTCCAATCGTTATCCAGTGTGATCTGACTGACTGCCCTGCTTTTCTGCCGGGTCATATGCACATGCTTTTTCTCCGTCTGCAACCAAATCCCTCCTACTGCCTCCTGTATACAGCTATCGGACTGCCTCAATCTGTCTACAGCTATCTATACCTATTCTATGACGGCTTCCCCATGCCTATGCCCCAGCCTGAGATTTTCCAGTCACTGGAATACCACCGGCTTCCCCGGATCCTCCGTCTTCACAACAATATAGGGGTAGGACGTCCCTCCCTTCACGTCCTCCTGCTCCGGCCCCAGCAGGTTGGTATCGAAATACACCGCGTTGGCCGCCTCATAAAACTCCCTGACCTGGACGCAGAATCCTCCTCCCTCCTGCGCCCCGTAGCCAGCTGCCACGTAGAGCCAGCCTCCATCCACGTATGTCATGCAAAATTTTTCCTCCTTCTGGCCGCTGATCCGCTCCTGCAGCTCCTCGGGCACATGCTCCGGGGCCGTCACCGTGAATTCCAGATCCCTTATCTTCTGCGGCTCCTCCTCTGCCGCACAGGCACAGAAGGACAGCGCCAGCAGAAGCCACGCCCCGATTCTTCCAAGCCTCCTCGCCAAACTGTCCACACGCCCCCATCCTTCTTCCCTTTATCACCAGTCTATTTCCATCCGCCCCCTGTTATGATGGGTTTTCCTTGTTTTTTGCCGTCCCCGCGTCTATAATAGGCATAGATATACCCTTACGATTAGGAGAACATTCATGAGCAATACCGTTTCTTATTCTTACACAGACGACGGCCGGCGCTATGCGGGTGTGCTCGTGCACCCCACCAGCTTTCCGTCCCCCTACGGCATCGGCGACCTGGGGCCCGGCGCCTATGCCTTCCTGGATTTCCTGAAGGCTGCCGGACAGACCCTCTGGCAGGTGCTCCCCCTTGGCCCCACCGGTTTCGGGGACTCCCCTTATCAGAGCTTCTCTTCCTTCGCAGGCCAGCCCCTCCTCATCAGCCCGGACAAGCTTGTGGAAGACGGGCTGCTGAAGGAGGAAGATATCCGCGCAGTCCCCTGCCCGGCCTTCGACCCCCGCAGAGTATCCTACGCCCAGGTGATTCCCTACAAGAATCAGCTCCTGCGGCTGGCCTACGGCCGCTTCAAGGCTTCGCAGGATCCGCTCCTGCTGCGGGACTATTTCCTGTTCTACAAGGCGAACAAATGGTGGGCGGACGACTATGCCTTTTTCATGGCCGCCAAGGACTGGCATGAAGGACGTCCCTTCACCCAGTGGGAGCCGGAGCTGGTGCATCCGTCGCCAAAGACCCGCCGCGCCTGGACACTGCGCCTGGAGGATGGCATCCGCTACTACCTGTTTGTGCAGTTTCTCTTCTTCCGCCAGTGGGGGGAGCTGCGGGACTACGCCCACGCCAGCGGTATCCAGATTATCGGGGATATCCCCATCTTCTGCGCGCCTGACAGCGCGGATGTGTGGGCACACCCGGAGCTTTTCACATTGGACAGCCAGGGCTTTCCCACCGAAGTGTCCGGCGTCCCCCCCGACTATTTCTCCGCCGACGGGCAGCTGTGGGGCAATCCCCTCTACCGCTGGGAAGCCCATGAGCAGGACGGATTTGCCTGGTGGATCCGCCGCATCCAGCACCAGCTCTCCCTGGTGGACTTCCTGCGCATCGACCATTTCCGCGGATTCTGCGCCTGCTGGTCAGTGGCGGCGGGAGCTCCCAATGCCCGGATCGGCGTGTGGAAGCCTGCCCCCGGCTGGCAGCTGTTCCAGGCAGTGCAGGCCGCCCTGGGAGGCCCTCTTCCCATTATCGCCGAAGATCTGGGCATTATCACCCCAGACGTGGCCGCCCTGCGGGACCGCCTAGGGCTCCCCGGAATGAAGGTGCTCCAGTTCGCCTTCGAGGACAGCCAGGAGAATGACTTTCTCCCACACCAGTTCAAGACCACCAACTGCCTGTGTTACACAGGCACCCACGACAATGATACCTCCACCGGATGGTTCTACCACACGTCCGGCGCCAACCGCGACAAGGTGCGCCGCTATATGAACAGCGACCTGTCTGGTATCAGCTGGGACTTCATCCGCATCTGCCTGGGCACGATCGCCAAATATGCCCTTTATCCCATGCAGGATCTCCTTCACATGGGAAGCGACTGCCGGATGAACCTGCCCGGGGTGTCCGGCAACAACTGGTGCTGGCGTTACTGTGCAGAGGACCTGAACCCGGAGATGGCGTCCGCCCTCTGCAGGCTTACAAAATTATTCGGCAGATAGGGAGGCTCTTATGTTTCGATTTTTGATCATTGTCTTTTTTGTGGTGTGCTATCTGATTTTCCTCATACCTGTCCTGGCGTTTGAGTGGGTCTACCGGAAGGTGAACCCCCAGAGGGCGGATGAGCAGCAGCTGCACTGTGTCCAGGCCGCATTCCGCCTGATTCTCAAGCTTGCCGGGACAGAGGCGGTTATCCTGGGAGAGGAGCACGTGCCCACAGACACAGCCGTGCTCTATGTCTGCAACCATCAGAGCTTCTTTGATATCCTGCTGACCTACTCCCGGGTTCCCCGGCTGACCGGCTATGTGGCCAAGAAGGAGATGGAGAAGATCCCCCTGCTGTCCACCTGGATGAAGCGGCTGCACTGCCTTTTCCTCGACCGCAAAAACATGAAGGAAGGGCTGAAGACCATCCTTGCCGGCATCCAGCTCGTGAAGGACGGGATCTCCGTCTGTATCTTCCCGGAGGGCACCCGCAACAAGACCGGGGAGCTGATGCTTCCCTTCAAGGAGGGAAGCCTGAAAATTGCAGAAAAAACGGGCTGCCCCATTGTTCCCATCGCCGTGACCAACTCGGCGCAGATCTTCGAGAACCATTTCCCGAAGGTCACGCCCTGCCGCGTGATTGTGGAATATGGACAGCCCATCTATCCCAAGGACCTCTCCAAGGAGGACAAGAAATTTCTCGGCGCCTACTGCCAGAACATTATCGCCCAGATGCTCAGGAAAAACGCTCCCTCAGCAGATCTACCACCTTCTCAAACCCCATAAAGTGGGACGCCTTCACCAGGACGGTGTCCCCCTCCTCCAACAGCTCCGGGAGCTGCCTTAGAAGCTCCTCCCGGTCTGGGAAGTACACGATATGGCTTCCAGAGTGGGTGGACTGGGCCCCCTTCACCATGTGCTGGGCCAGCTTTCCCGCGCACAGGATCAGCTGTATGCCGTTCTGCCCTGCCCGCACGCCCACCTGCCGGTGGAGCTTCTCCTCATTCTCTCCCAGCTCTCCCATGTCGCCCAGGACAGCCACCCTGCGCCCCAGAGCGCAGCCCAGCACATCCAGGGACGCCGCCATGGATACGGGATTGGCATTGTAGCAGTCGTCAATCACTGTGAGATGCTCCAGCCGCACGATATGGTTCCTGCCTCCCACAGGCTCGAGGGCTTCAATCCCTTCTTTGATCTCCTGCATTCCAAGCCCCATGGCCATCCCTGCCGCAGCCCCTGCCAGCGCATTGTACACCATATGGATGCCAGGAATCGGGATATGCACCCGCACCCGCTCCGCACCGGCGCAGATATCCGCATCCACGCCTTCCAGCCCACGGTTCTCTATGTGCTCCGCCCACACGTCGTTGCCCTGGCCGGTTCCATAGAAGCACGGGCGGATCCCCGCCCTGTCCCGCAGGGTACGAAGCTTGTCGTCATCCCCGTTCAGGCATGCGATACAGCCATCCGCCGCGTAGTCGAAAATCTCTGATTTCGCCTTCAGGATCCCGTCCCGAGACTTCAGGTTCTCCAGATGGCACAGCCCGATGTTCGTCATCACACATACATCCGGCCGGGCAATCTTGCTCAGCCGGTGCATCTCGCCAAAATCGCTGATCCCCAGCTCCAGCACCGCCACTTCGTGCTCCGGCCGGATCCGGAAAATCGTCAGCGGGACGCCCAGCTCATTGTTAAAGTTGCCCTCTGTCTTCAAGACCCGGTATCTCTGGCCCAGGACGGAGGCCACCATCTCCTTCGTACTCGTCTTGCCCACGCTGCCAGCCACAGCCACCACGGGAATCCCCATCACCTGCCGGTAATACTCGGCGATATCCTTCAGCGCCTGATAGCAGGATTCCACCATAATATAAGGCCCGTCAAGCCCTGCCGGGTCCTCCACCAAGGCGCAGGATGCGCCCTGCTCGTAGGCCGCCGGCACAAAGCTGTGCCCGTCCACCCGCGAGCCCTTGAGGGCTGCGAACAGGCACCCCTTCTCTATCTTTCTGCTGTCGGTTGTAACCGCCGTCACCTCCGTGTCCCGGATGGCCTCCGGCCCATAATAGATTCCCTGGCATGCCTTTGCGATCTGCCCCGGCGTCAGTCCCTTCATCTTCCCTCTCCTTTTCCTGCTTCTTCCTGTCTGTCCTACGCGTACTTCTCCATCGAAACTTCCACCAGCCTGCGGCACAGCGCATCAAAATCCATCCCCACTGCCGCCGCCTCCTGGGGCAGCAGGCTGGTGGGCGTCATGCCGGGAAGCGTGTTCGCCTCCAAGCAGTAGATGCCGCCCTGGGCATCCATCAGGAAATCGATCCTGGCATAGGCCTCCATCCCCAGCGCACGGTATACCTTCTCCGCATAGGCCTGCATCCTCCCGGCCTGCTCCGGGGATATGTGGGCTGGGCAGGTCTCTACCGTGCTCCCCGCCTGGTATTTGTTCTTGTAATCGTAAAAGCCGCTGAGGGGCGCAATTTCTATGACCGGCAGCGCCTGCCCGTCGATCAGGCCCACGGAAAATTCCCGCCCGACGATAAAGCTCTCCACGACTGCCTCCTCCTCAAAGGAGAAGGACAGCTCCAGCGCCTCCTTGAGTTCCTCCTCATTCTCCGCCTTGGACACGCCCACGCTGGAGCCTCCGCAGCAGGGCTTCACGATGCAGGGATAGCCGATCTCTTCTGTCCACACCGGCTCCTCCTGCCCCTTCCTGACCAGCATTCCCCTGGCCATCGGGATCCCCTCTGTCTGCAGGAATTTCCTGGTCATATATTTGTCCATGGAGATGGCGCTGCTCAGATAGCCGCAGCCTGTGTAACGGATCCCCATCAGATCGAAGGCCGCCTGGATCCGCCCGTCCTCCCCGTTGCTGCCGTGCAGCGCGAGGAACACGATGTCCGCCATCCGGCATACCTCCAGCACGTGCGCGCCGAACATATTGCCCGACTGGTCTGCCCGGAGCGCGCGTATCTTCTGGATGTCCGGATCCGTCTCCCCGATGCCGGGGATGTTGGCATCCCACTGCGTCTCCCTCTCAAAAATATCCTCCAGGTGCTCCTCCCCCTCCAGGCCCAGGAACACATCCACCAGGATTGCTTGATGCCCGCTCCTCTTCAGCGACTGGTACACCATCCTCCCGGTCACAAGGGAGACATCCCTCTCTGTGCTGATCCCTCCTGCAAGCACCACGATTCTCATCTGGTTTCCCTCCCTCATCTTCTCAATCCTCCGACGCCATGACCGTCTTCAGGTACTCTGTCAAAATACTGATTGCCAGCTTGTTCTGGCCTCCCCGGGGGATAATGATATCCGCGTATTTCTTTGTAGGCTCCACATACTTCTCGTGCATCGGCTTCACGGTGGCGATATACTGGTTGACCACCGACTCTGCGCTCCTGCCCCTCTCCTTCATGTCCCGTATCAGCCGCCTGGTGATCCGCTCGTCCGCGTCCGCATCCACATAGACCTTGAGATCCAGCAGGCTCCTCAGTTCCCGGTTCTCCAGGATCATAATACCCTCCACAATCACCACCCGCTTCGGCTGCACCTTCACCGTCTCCGCCGAGCGGTTGTGCACGGTAAAATCATAGACCGGGCACTCGATCTCATGCCCCTCCTTCAGACGGCGCAGATCCTCCACCATCCGGTCCGTCTCCAGCGCGTCCGGATGGTCGTAGTTCAGCCTGCACCGCTCCTCATAGGTGAGGTCGTCATGTGCCTTGTAGTAGCTGTCGTGGCTGACGAAGCCGATATCGTCCCCAAAATAGTCCCGCAGCCTCCGTACCACCGTGGATTTCCCCGATGCGGAGCCCCCTGCGATGCCAATAATCCATACCTTCCCCATAGCGTACCTCCCCTTGTTCCCTCTCCTGTGCCTGCCGCTACTTATCCATCCCCGGCCACCGGTCCATACCCAGCTCTCTCATCAGCTCCTGCTTGAACTCCGGCTCCCGCTTCAGCCGCGTCAGCGCGTCAAACGCCAGGATTGACATGATCTCCTTGTCACACTCTGAACTGCTCCTGCCCTTATCCCTGTGCAGGTTATACTTCTTCATATACCATATAAAAATATCGATGGGCGAGAATCCCTCGATCTGGCATTCATCCAGGAACTCGTGGTGCTCCAGGTAATAGAGGACCTCCCGGTACACTTCCGGGCAGCCCAGCAGCCGCATCCAGAACCCATCTGCCCACTCCTCCTCCCGGCATGTGTACAGGCAATAGTTCATCACCTTGTGGTAAGCCTCCACTTTACTGCCGTCATAGTATACTGTCCTGTCTTCCATCGCCCTGTTGCCTCCCTTATCCGCCGGTCCATCCTGCGCAGCAAGATTCTACTTTATTATATACTACTCTGCCCAAATGGCAAGCATTTCATTGACAGCCATGCCGTTTGGTTCTAAACTAAAAGTGGCGTCCGCGCGGGGACTATCGGCCCCTGCGCCCAGCGCCGTCACCTTGCGCCGGGCCGCTTATCCATCCCTGGCGCTGTTATCACAGGAGTTTTTATGCTGAAACAGAAAGAAAACCGCATCTTATATTTATATTGCCTGGGGCTCGCCGCCCTGTTCCTGGCCATTTGCTCCAAGTCCTCTTTTCTCTATCCCCTGAACGACTGGTACGACGCCAATGGCTTCCTCACTGTGGGCAAGGGCGTGCTGGACGGCCTCGTCCCCTACCGGGATCTGTACGAGCAGAAAGGGCCGCTTCTCTACTTTCTCCACAGTATATGCGCCCTCGTGCCTGGAACACACTTTTTGGGCGTCTATTTTCTGGAAACGGTATGCCTGTCCGTATTCTTGTACTTTGCCGGCCGGCTGCTGTCCCTGTATGCGCCCGGCGGCGCCGCCTATTTCCTTCTTCCCATCCTGGCGGCGCTCCTTCTCTCCTCGGAGAGCTTCTGCCAGGGAGACAGCGCGGAGGAACTGTGCGCCCCCGCTGTCATGATCCTGCTGTACTACAGCATCCGCCGGTTTGCCCCCGGCGGACAGCGCGGCCAGGGCTTCTTTTCCTACCGGTTCCTATTGGTCCAGGGCGTCCTGGCCGGCTGTGTCTTCTGGATGAAGTATACCCTTCTGGGCCTTCATTTTGCCTTCATGGCCTTCCTGTTTTTCTGGCTGCTGGCGCAGAGGCAGTATACCCGGGCAGGCAAGAGCTGCCTTGCCTTCCTCCTGGGGATGCTGATCCCCAGCGCGGGGATTCTCGCCTATTTTGCCTTCCACGGCGCCCTGGGGGATCTATGGCAAGTGTATTTCTACAACAATATCTTCCTCTATGACAGCGGGCAGGCCGCCGGCCTTTTCTCCCGCCTGCTCACCATCCTGCTGCGCATCGGGGATACCTTCCTGCGCAACCTGCAGTTTTCCCTGCTCACCGTGGTTGGCGTCCTGGCCTTCCTGGGAAGCCGGCTTCTCAGCGGCCGGGCTGGCAAAATTCTGCTGACCCTGGAGGCAGTATTCCTGGCCTCCCTCATCTATACGGGGAGCAATTTCCCCTACTACGGCTATATCCTGTGCGTCTTCCCGGTGCTGGGGCTTGCCGCCCTGGCGGCCTTCGGCCGGTTCGTGTGGCATACCTTCCACCGGATTCCCCGCCCCGGGGAACTGCTGCGGGCGCTGGCTCCCTTTCTCCCCTTCGGCTTCGGCCTTCTGGTCCGCGCCTTCGACTCCTATGCGCGGCAGCGCAGCCAGAATCCGGAGCGGGAGAGGGAAAAGCCTGCCTCCGTCCCCCTTCCGGCCCCTATGCTCTGGTTCTACCGGAGCCTGGCCGTCCTTGTCTGCCTCTTCTTCGCCTTCTACAAAAGCCCCAACACCAGCATGCTGGGCGCCCCCCGCGAAGAGCTGGCCCAGTTCCAATTCCAGGAGCTCCTGTCCCAGGACGAGGATCCCACCCTGCTGAACTATGGTTTCCTGGACGGCGGCTTTTATACCGTCTGCGAGGTACTTCCCACCTGCAAGTACTTCCAGATGCAGAACATCAGCCAGGATGCCCTCCCGGAGATGATGGACAGCCAGAACGCCGTCATCCGGGAGCAGGCGGTGGACTACGTCGTCGTCCGCGGGGAGGAGATCCCCCCCCTCGTCCTGGACTATTATGAGCCCGTGGCCGAGGCACGGCAGCTGTACGAAGGCGCCCACGTGCGCTATGTCCTCCTCGCCCGCAGGGAGGCGGCAGGCGCTTCCCGCTGAATATGCCCGGCAAATTTCCCGGCCAATACCCCTTCATACAGGCAGGATGGCCGCTTGCCACACGTGCCCGCGCAAAATCCCCGGGGAAGCAGCCTTTCGGCCCCTTTCCCGGGGATTTCCCTTCCGCTTTCGGATCTCGAAGCTCTCCTATCCAGCTTCACCGTATCTCCAGCGATTTCTCGAACATTCCGCGCATTTTCTCCTCTGTCATCGGGTATGGGAAATTGGCCAGCTTCCTGGCATCTCCCATCATTTTCTTCGTGTAGCGCTCCAGCTCCTCCCTCGAGATTGCTATCCTGCCAGTCAGCCCTTCGATATACGCTCCCAACGCCTCCACGTCTGCAAAGCCCATCAGCTCCAGGAGCCTTTCCTTGCGCGCCGCCCCTTCATAGGCATCGATATAGGCCTTCTGGAAAAATCCCACCGCCCGGCCATGGGGCACTCCCTTCTCATAGGTCAGGCTGTAGCTCATCCCATGGGGAAGGGAGGTTCCCGTGTGGCTTATGGCCATCCCCGCGAGGGTTGAAATCTCCAGCTGGCGGCCATACTGCCCCGGCGGGGGAACCTGCGCCGCCAGCCCCTCCTTGGCCTGTCCGAACAGATAGAGCCCCCGCTCACAAAACATGTCCGCATAGGACGCCGCGTTCGTATTCAGATACGACTCGATGAGATGGGCCAGGGCATCCACCGCCGTGTTCACCAGGATGTCCCTATCCATCCCCTCCAGATACCGCTCATCCACCAGGGCGATCTCCGGGAAAATCCGATGGCTGATGCTGCGCTTGGTATGTTCTCTGTGCAGCGTGAGGACCGCATAGGGCGTCACCTCCGAGCCGGTTCCCGCCGTTGTGGGAACTGCCGCCACCGGCAGGCAGGGACAGGGCTTTTTGGCATACAGATAGCAGAGCGCCGCTTCCAGCCCGTCCGCCTCCCACTCCTGGCGGCTGGCCATCAAAAGCGCCACCGCTTTGGCCGCATCCAGGGGCGACCCTCCCCCGATGCCGATGACGAAATCTGCCTGGGCACGGATCCCTGCCTGGGCAGCCTTCACAACGGTCTCCACAGAGGGATTCTCCTCGATCCCGTCAAATACTTCCCACTCTCTTCCCTCCGCCTTGAGCGCGGACAGAACATCCTCCAGGGAGCCGTTCTGCCGCGAGGAATGCCTCCCCGTGACAATACAGGCTTTCCTGCCCAGCGCGGCAAGCTCCCCCGCATGGTTCGCCACCGCATTCCTCTCCTGGTATACTTTTACCGGCATCTCATAGACCATATCGCGCTTCCTCCGTCTCCCGCTCTATTTTGCCATCTGATAGATCGCCTTCACATCCTCGGCTGTCAGGGGGACGTAGGACGAGCGCGTCTGGGCAGCCGCCTTCTGCGCCATGACGTCAAAGTTCTCCTCCCCGATGCCTACCTCCGCCAGCCGTGCAGGCAGTCCCATGCGCTGGAAATACTCCGCCGTCCGCTCAATCGTCTGGGCTGCCGCCTCCATCGCTGTCAGGGAGCTGTCCACGCCCCAGGCATTGACGCCGAGAGCCTTAAATTTCTCCGCCGTCTTCTCGCTGAGCACGTAGCGCATCCAGTGGGGTGTCAGGATCGCCAGCCCCACGCCGTGGGTGATGTCGTAGAAGGCGCTCAGCTCGTGCTCCATCGGGTGGACTGACCAGGCCACCGGCTTGCCCAGCGCCAGGAAATCATTGATCGCCCAGCTGCTGGCCCACATCAGGTTGGCCCTGGCCTCATAGTCGTCGGGATTCTGGATGGCCTTCACGCCAAATTCGATGCAGGTCTTCAGGAGCCCTTCCGCCATACGGTCCTGCAGGTAGCCCTCGATATTGGAGAAGTACGCCTCCATAATATGGGACATAATGTCCGCCGTCCCCGCCGCCGTCTGGTAGGCGCTGACGCTCTCCGTGTAGCTGGGATCCAGGATAGACGCCGCCGGGCGCAGCAGCGGCGAACCGGTTCCGATCTTCTCCTTCGTCTCCATGTTGGAAATCACGGCGAAGGTATCCATCTCTGACCCGGTGGCCGACAGCGTCAGAATGGACACCACCGGCAGCGCCTTGCGGATCCTCCTGGCATCCTTCACCAGATCCCAGGCGTCGCCGTCATAGCAGGCAGCCGCAGCCACCACCTTGGCGCAGTCTATGGTGGAGCCGCCTCCGATGGGCAGGACAACCTCGATCCCCTTCTCCCGGCACAGCGCCGCCCCTCTGCGCACCGTCTCAATCCGGGGGTTCGGCTCCACGCCTCCCATCTCCTCATAGAAAATATCATTTTCCTTCAGGATATCCACCACCGCATCGTAAATCCCGTTTTTCTTGATGCTTCCGCCGCCGTACACCAGCAGCACCCTGCTGCCCAGCGGCGCCAGGATCCTATCCAGCTTGTTCACCTGTCCCTCCCCAAAATAAATCTTCGTGGGGATTGCATAGACGAAATTTTTCATTTCCTATACCTCCTTTATTCTGCCAGCGCTGCTGCCCTCTGGCAGGCCTCTGCCACAAGCGCATCCGCATCCATGCCGATAATGTCCAGGCCTTCGGCCCGCGCCTCCTGAAACTGCGGGATCCCGCACATCCTGGCGATTCCCCGCATATACTCTGCGCCAAAATTCTGGCCTTCGATAAAGCCTCCTCCCGTGGTGAGATAGTACATCGTCTGTGCCCGGGCCATTCCCTTGGGGCCTTCCTCCGTATAATAAAAGCAGATCCCGCAGGCCATGATGTGCTCCACATAGATCTTCAGCGCCGCCGGAAACGACAGATCCCAGTAGGGCGCTCCCACCACAATGTCGTCCGCCTGGGCAAACTGCCTGGCCAGGGCGAAGATCCCGTCGTCCCACGCTTCCTCCCCTATAAGCCTGTCCCTCTCCGCCAGCATCCCCAGATCGTAGGGGCGCAGCTCCTGCCGGCTCAAGTCCACTTCCTCCACCTGGCAGTCCGGGTGCTTCCGCCGGTACGTCTCCAGAAACGCCTCGCACAGCTTCCTCGTCCTGGACTCCTCACCTCTCATGCACGCATTTACAAACAATAATTTTCTCATAGCAATCCTTCCATCCTGCCCCGCGGCGCTTCGGCTGCGCAGCGGGCCATATTGTACAGGCCGCCGGGCCCAAATCCCCCCGCCTGCTGCCTCCCGGAGAGCTGGTATCCCCGCCGGGAGTGTACACGGACAGTATAGCATATTTCTCCAACAAAACAAAGCGGGCAGATCGGAAAATCTGTCCCGCTAGTTCACGGCCTCCGGCGTCTCCTGCCGCGTCCTCTCCCGTATTCTCTTCACAATATACCCTTGCATATCTTCCTTCGCGATCTTCAGCGCCGCCGCCAGCTCCCCGAACAGATAGTCCTCTGCGGCCTTCAGATACCTCTCGTCTGTGGCGGTAATCTTCTTGCCCTCTCTCGTGCGCTCCTGCCTCCTGGCATGCAGCGTCTTGATCATTCCAACCCAGGCCTCGCACCTGCCGCTGCGGATCGCCGCCTTGTACTCCGCCTCTCTCAGCTTCTCGCTGGAGATACGCAGCGCCTCCATCTCCGGGATGGAATCAATCAGCGCGTTCGCCTCCTCCGCGGTGAGGATCCTCCGGATTTTCGCCTTCTGGTTATCCACCGGCGTGTAAATATGGCTTCCCTTCGTATTCAGCGGTATGAGCACATAGTACAGCCGCTCTTCTCCCTTCCCGGAGCCGCCCAGCGCTGTGATATCTTCCACTGTGCACACGCCGCTCATCCCATAGACAACACGTTCTCCTTTCTGAAACATTTTCTCTCTCTTCCTTTCTTCTTCGCGCCTGCATCCCTTTCCAAATTTATTTGTTTCCTATATATGTTAATTTTATCACTAGTTTTCCCCAAATGTCAGCCTTTTTTACCGCTGCTTATGGATTTTCAGCATTTTGCCCTCTTTTTCCCCCAGCTGTCCGCCAAAGCTGTGGCTATTTTGACCGACAGCGCCGCCGGGCAGCCCCTTTCGCCAGCCTTGCCGGGCTTATCATACGATCGGATAGGGAAATTCCATTCCCCTACCCGATTCATGTGATACTGTGGACAGCTCACGGCAAAGCCGTTCGCTGTCCGTTACCCGGCAAATGTCCGTTCATGCAAGCATGGCGGCCGCTTGCCGGGTGTATCACCCAAAAAAGGACGCCGGGAATTCCGGCGTCCACCTATGGAGACAACAGGACTCGAACCTGCGACCCTCTACACGTCAAGCAGATGCTCTCCCAGCTGAGCTATGTCTCCATAAGGGCATTATAACAGATAGTTCCCCATCGGTCAAAGGGTATTTTTTATCCGCTCATTTTATATTTACAAATGTTTCACGAACAGCGCGCGGATCGCATTGAGCACCGCGATCACCATGACGCCCACGTCGGCGAAGATCGCCAGCCACATATTGGCGATTCCCAGCGCCCCAAGCAGCAGGCAGGCCGCCTTCACGCCGATGGCAAATGCAATATTCTCATACACAATCCGCAGGCATTTCCTGGAAATACGGATTGCCTTGGCGATCTTCAGCGGATTGTCGTCCATGAGAACCACGTCGGCCGCTTCGATGGCCGCGTCGGATCCCATAGCCCCCATGGCGATCCCGATATCCGCCCGGGACAATACCGGCGCGTCGTTAATCCCGTCCCCCACAAAGGCCAGCTTCGCCCGCTGGGGCTTCTGCGCCAGCAGCTCCTCCACTCTGGATACCTTATCCCCCGGGAGCAGTTCGCTGTACACCAGGTCAATGCCCAGAGATGCGGCCACCTGTTCTGCCACCGTATGGATATCCCCTGTGAGCATAACCGTCTTCTCCACGCCCGCCGCCTTGAGGGCGGCGATCGCCTGCTCTGCCTCCGGCTTCACCACATCGGATATGACAATATGGCCGGCATACGCCCCGTCTATCGCCATATGGATGATGGTTCCCACCTTATGGCAGCTGACCGGCTCAATGTGCAGGCGGCGCATCAGCTTGTCATTCCCCACCGCCACGCTGTGTCCGTCCACCTTTGCCAGTATCCCGCTGCCGCCAAGCTCCTGCACCTCAGACACCCGGGAGCGGTCGATCGCCCTGCCATAAGCCCGCTGGAGGCTTCTGCTGATCGGATGGGACGACGCGCTCTCCGCCAGGGCGGCATACTCCACCAGCTTCGCCTCCTCCATCGTATTGTGATGGATGCCGCTCACCTCAAACACGCCTTGGGTCAATGTCCCCGTCTTGTCAAACACCACGCAGCCCGTCTTGGACAGCGTCTCCAGATAGTTGGAGCCCTTCACCAGGATGCCCTCCCTGCTGGCGCCCCCAATCCCCGCAAAAAAGCTTAGCGGGATGCTGATCACCAGGGCGCAGGGGCAGCTGATTACCAGGAAGGTCAGAGCCCGGTAAATCCAGGCTCCCCACTCCGGCGAAAGCCCCAACCCAGCCATCCGCACTACAGGCGGCAGGACAGCCAGCGCAAGGGCGCTGCAGCAGACTGCCGGCGTATAGATTCTCGCAAACTTTGCGATGAAGTCCTCCGATCTGGACTTGCGGGAGCTGGCATTCTCCACCAGGTCGAGAATCTTGGAGACGGTAGACTCCCCAAATTCTTTTATCGTGCGAATTTTCAGGACGCCTGTCATATTGATGCAGCCGCTGACAATCTCGTCGCCCTCCTTGACCTCCCGCGGCAGGCTCTCCCCAGTCAGGGCGCTGGTATTTAAGCTGGAACTCCCCTCTATAACCACGCCGTCGATCGGCACCTTCTCCCCGGGCTGCACGATAATCGTGCTCCCCACGGCAACCTCGTCGGGATCCACCTGGGTAAGCTCCCCCGCCTGCTCCACATTGGCATAGTCCGGGCGGATATCCATCAGCTCGCTGATATTCCTGCGGCTCTTGCCCACCGCATAGCTCTGGAACAGCTCGCCCACTTGATAGAACAGCATGACGGCGATGGCCTCCGTGTAATCCCCATCTTCATAGACGGCAATGGCCATCGCGCCGATCGTGGCCACCGCCATCAGGAAATTCTCGTCAAACACCTGCCTGTTCCGAATCCCCTTCCCTGCCTTTATCAGGATGTCATAACCGATAACCAGGTAGGGCACCAAGTACAGTACAAACCGCAGGCCGCCTGACACGGGCGCAAAATAGAGCGCAATCATCAACACTGCCGCGGTCAGGATGCGCAGCAGCATTTTTTTCTGTCTCTTATTCATAATCCATCGTTCCCCTAAATGAAAATCTCGCAGTCGTCCTCAACCTTCTTGCAGTTCCTCCGCACCTCCTGCATGACTTTCTTCGGCTCCTGCCCCTCCTCAAATTCCACGATCATCTTGAGCGTCATAAAATTGACCACGGCGTCCTTCACGCCCTGGGTCCGGCGGGCAGCCTCCTCCATCTTGTTCGCACAGTTCGCGCAGTCCACATCGATCTTGTAGGTCTTTTTCACAGCAAAAACTCCTTCCTTCCGCAGATTCTGTCTGCTCTCTGTCTATCCGGTGTTCTCTTGTCTCTTTTATTCAACAATTAAGCAATCATTTAATTGTTGATTTCAATATACCCCTTTTTCGTCCTGCTGTCAATATCCCACGCCCACTTTTTTTATTCTCCTGTAAGCCCACTTTTTGTTATTCTCCTGTAAGCCCACTTTTTGTTATCCTCCGCCCAAGTTTTCTCGGATGGATCCTCTGCCCGCTTTCTTCTCTGGTTGTAAGCCTCGGTTCTCTGGATTGCCCCCCTGCCCTTCCCCGCCTGCTGCCAGGCGGCAAGATTTCTATTCCAAAGCGGCAGCTATGCCATTCCCTTCTCCCCTGTTCCGTGCTAAAATAGAGAAAACGGCAGACAAGACTGGGCCAGTCTCCCTCTGCCATCTCAAAAAGGAGCGCTCCCCATGCCTGACAAGCAATTGCCCCACAACCATGGGCAGGTCATCGAACAAGCCATCCTGGAACACATGCCCGAAGCAGGCGAATTCCAGACGGTGTCTGATATTTTCAAGCAACTGTGCGACAGCAGCCGCATCCGCATCTTCTGGCTTCTGTGCCACTGCGAAGAGTGCGTGATCAACCTCTCCGCCTTCATGGATATGAGCAGCCCTGCCGTATCCCACCATCTGCGGCAGCTGAAGGCCAGCGGACTCATCACCAGCCGCAGGGAGGGCAAGGAGGTATATTACCGGGCCGCAGACACAAGGGAGGCTGAGCTCCTGCACCACATGATCGAGAAGCTGGTGGAGATCGCCTGCCCTTCTGAACCGCTGGAGCGCTGAGCGTGCCAGCGGTTCCAAATGAAAGCTGTGCCGGAGATGATCCTCTGTAGGAGCAATAAACAAATTTCTTATAACCGGGAGCCTGGTATTGCCCTGCATCGGTTCTTCGAGCATCCTTCCAGTCATCTCATCACTTTTCGGACATCCTTGGCTCCCCGCAGGCAGCTCACAGCTCTGCCGTTCGCCGCCTGCTGCCTAGCAAAGGTATATCTCCTACCACTTACAGTACCTTTCCAAAATCTCTTTGTTCACAGTCACTCCAAGCCCTGGGCCGTCCGGGATCTTAATACGTCCGTCTTCCCATTCAATACCTCCATGAATAATATCCAGCCGGAACGGGTGCTGTGCATGATCATATTCCAGCATTGGCTCCAACGGACAGATAGAAACCGGCATCGGCGGAATCGTCGCTATGAGCTGCAGCGCCGCCGCCATGCTGACTCCGCTTCCCCACACATGAGGAAACATCAGCGTATTATAGGCCCCCGCAAGAGCTGCTATTTTTCTCAGCTCTGTAAATCCACCGGAGCTGCTAATATCTGGCTGGATAATATCCAACGCTCTCTTTTCAAAGAAATCCTTATACCGTATCTTCGTAAATATATTTTCCCCAGCCGCAATATAATTGCTGCTGATCGCCCGCAGGTAGGCATAGCCCTCCATATCCTCCGGCGGGAGCAACTCCTCCAAGAAAAAAATATCCTTTCCATTTAAGGCATTCACCAATTTCTTCGCGCTTCCCAAATCATAGGCTCCATTAAAATCTGCCATCAGCTTTACATTCTTCGGAAGCGTATCTCGCACCGCGCAGATTGCTTCAATATCTTCCGGCACGCCAAAGCCAGCCTTCATTTTCATCGCTTGGAATCCATTCCTTAAATGCCCCTGCGCCTCTTCCACCAGAGCTTCTGGATAAGAAAG
This sequence comes from uncultured Lachnospiraceae bacterium, assembly GCA_944381745.1. Taxonomy (GTDB): domain Bacteria; phylum Bacillota; class Clostridia; order Lachnospirales; family Lachnospiraceae; genus JAGTTR01. The sequence goes on from CALWMI010000088.1 coordinate 36,014, forward strand.
CCCATTCTTCCTGTGAAAGCCTGTCGCATACGGCATAACCGTCTTTCGATAGGCTCCGCCAAGCAAATTATATACTGGTTGGCCTGTCGCTTTTCCTATAATATCCCACAGCGCAATATCGATACCGCTCAGGGCATTTACCGCTATCCCGCCCTGCCCATAAGGTCTTGAACGGTTATACAGCGTCTCCCATATCACATCCCTGTCATAAGGATTCCGGCCTATAATCAGGGGTGCGTAGCCATACTTTATCATCGCCGCAGATGCCTCTACTGGCTGCTGTCCGTGACATAGAGACTCTCCATAACCCACAAGTCCTTCATCCGTAACGATTTCCACAATGACAGACGCCCTCTTATCCACATATCCCATAGAATAATAAAATTCCTGTACAATCGGCGTCTCTATCGGATAAACATTTACTGCCGAAATTCTCATATCCTATCTTCTCCTATATACAGTGCCATATGCTCTCTTCTGCAAACTTCCTGAAGCTGTGTCTCCAGCAGCTTTCTTTCCTCGCTTGAAATATCCCGTTGCGGGAGCCGCATGCCGCCAACCGGTAATCCCCTTATCTCCAATGCGCTTTTAAAGTAAGACATATTTTCGCCATTGTGCAGAATATCTCCAATCTCTGCAGCAAGCCTCTGCCAGCGCTCCATCTCCTTCAAATTGTGCTCTTGATACGCCCGATAAACTCCCACATAGGGCTCAGGGAACACACCAGCACAGCCGGATACCGTTCCGCTGCATCCCATCACCAGAAGGCTGGCAAATATCTTGTCCATCCCATGCAGCACTTCAAATTGCCCATCCTGCACCTTCAGGTACTCTAACGTCCTCCCCATATCTCCAAAGCTATATTTGATTCCAACCACATTCCCGCACATTTTCGCCACCTGCCGGCATACATCTGCCGGCAAATCATTCCCAGAGCACTGCGGGATATTATATAAATACATAGGAAATTCTCCCACTGCCTCTGCCACATCACAGAAATATCCTATCAGTTCCTCCCTGGTAATTTTAAAAAACTGCGGCGTCACCACACCGATGCCGTCTGCCCCCGCAGATTTGGCGTGTCTAGCCAATTCCACCGTCTCTTTTGTAGTAGCGGCTCCCACGTGTGCATAGACCGGTATCCGTCCATGGTTTTGTTCCAAAACCCCTTCCAATATCCGCTTCCGTTCCTCTGTCTGCAGGTGAAGCATCTCGCCCGTCGTCCCGCATGGATAAAGCCCATCCACACCTTTCCCTATCAAAAATTCTGTCAACCGCTTTACTGCTTGTATATCAACGTCCCCGCTGCTTGTATATGGGGTAACCATTGCCACTGTCACGCCCTTAAGTTTTCTCATATTTCTTCTCGTCCCCCTTTAGAAAAAGAGTGCAAAGGGATAGTCCCTGCACTCTTTTTCTGGCTTCTTGTGCTTTTATGCCTCTACATCGCCAAAGTATTAGATTCCCTGATCGTAGTACTCCTCAACATTCTCTGCCGTTACCAGCGGAACATCTACCAGGTACTGCTTCTCAACAGTCTCGCCGTTCAGGATCTGCTCAATGACCTCTACCGCCTGTGTAGAACCTGTCGGATAGAACGCGGTTCCATTGATGGTGCCTTTCTTAATCTCGTCCATAACCTCTGTCGTTCCGTCAGCGCCATAGATAACCACATCCTCAATTCCTGCAGCCTGCAGAGCTGTCATCGCGCCCATTGCCATAGCATCGTTGTGGCTGTAGATCGCGTCTACCGTCTGCCCTGTCTGGAGGAAGTCCTCGATGATCGTCATAGCCTTAGCCCTGTCATAATCTCCAGATGTATCCTGGATCAGAGTAAGGTTCGGATACTTCTCTGCAATTCTGTCTACCAGGCCCTCATGACGGTCAATTGTCGCGGAAGCTCCCAGTGTTCCCTGCAGCTCGATGATATTGCCGCCCTCTTCGCCCAGATCTGCTGCGATCGCATCTGCTACGATCTCGCCGATCATACGGTTGTCACCGCCTACGAAGGTTGTGTAATCGTCGCTGTCGATTGTTCTGTCAAGCAGGACAAGCGGAATGCCTGCTTCCATAACTGCCGCTGCCGCCGTCGTCAACGCGTCTGCCGTGATGGGGCTCATCACAATAACATCTACATCCTGTGTAATCAAATCCTCCACATCGGATGTCTGCTTCGCAGCGTCATTGTTGCCGTCACATACAACGACTTCCCAATTCAGTCCCTTATCCTCAATTGCCTTCTCAAACTCTTCCACTGCCGCCACACGGTAAGGATGGTTCATCCTGGACTGCGCAAAACCAATCACAACGGTGTCATCTCCAGCCTCTGCGGTGTCCTCAGCTCCTTCGTCAGCAGCCTCCTCTGCGGCGTCATCAGCAGCCTCCTCTGCGGGCTCCTCTGCCGTCGGGTCATCCATGCTGCAGGCGGTCATGCCCATTACCATTACAGCACACAGTAAGATGGATAAAAGTCTTTTTTTCATTTGCAGGTTCCTCCCTTTTATATAGTTTATTTATTTTTCCAAACATCGATGAATACTGCAAGGAAGATTATGAAGCCCTTTGCGATCATCTGTAAGTACGAACTTACCTGCAGCAAATTCAAGATGTTTGAAATAATCCCGATGATTAGTACTCCGACTACCGTCTTTAGCACGCTGCCCTCGCCGCCAGCCATACTACATCCGCCAATGACGGTTGCCGCAATTGCATCCGACTGATAGTTATCTCCTGTCAGCGGGTCGCAGGAATACAGCCTCGATGTCAAAACCACTGCTGCCACAGCTGACATCAGCCCGGACACCATATAGGCAAAAATACGTATCTTTCTGATATTGATTCCTGAAAGCCGCGATGCCTCCTGGTTACCGCCCACGGCATACACGGATCTTCCAATCCTCGTCCGCGTCAACACAAACCAGGCAATAATCACCAGCACCGCAAAGACAACTACCGGCATAGGTATGATCCACATAAAGCCCTGGCCGATAAGCTTATAGGCCTCATCCGTCGCAGAAAATGGCTGTCCGTTTGAGATCACGTAGCCAAGTCCCTTTACCATCTGCTGCGAAGCCAGCGTCATAATAAATGCCGGAAGCCCCTGATGCACGCCCCAGCCATTTACCACGCCCACCAGCATGCCAAAGGCAAGCCCTGCCAGTATAGCCGGAACCATCCCAAACCTCTCCATCAGTATCATAACGATCAGTCCTGTGCAGCCCAGCACGTTTCCAACAGACAGGTCGATACATCCGCTGATAATAACAAAGGTCATACCTATCGACAGAATTCCGTTGATGGACACCTGACGCAGCACGTTCATGATATTGCTTCCGCTGATAAAAATAGGATTCAGCGCGGTTGCTACAATTATCAGCAAAATCAGAACCATTACGATTCCATATTCCGAATAAAGCTGTTTGATATTTTCTGATCCCAAATGTATCTTTTTACTCTTTTCCATTCTGTCAACCCCCTATCGCAAACGATATAATTGATTCCTCGTCTGCTTCGTGTGCTAATAATTCTCCGGTGATCTTCCCTTCCCTCATAATAAGGATTCTGTCACTTACTCCCAGCACTTCCGGAAGCTCGGAGGACACCATAATCACAGCGTTTCCCTGTGCAGCAATATCTACCATCAGCTGATAAATTTCTGCCTTGGCGCCCACATCAATTCCTCTGGTCGGCTCATCAAAAATGAATACCCGAACATTCGTGTTCATCCATTTCGCCACGACGACCTTCTGCTGGTTTCCGCCGCTCAGCTCCCCCACCTTCTTATTAACGTCCGGGGTCCTGATGTTAAAGTTATCTTTATATTTTTCCGCCAGCGCCCTTTCTTTTCTCAGGTTAATAAATCCAGCCTTATTGCATATGCTGTCAAAATTTGCCATGGAGATATTATGCGCCACGCTCAAAGGCAGTACTAAGCCCTCGTATCTCCTGTCTTCGGTCGCAAACGCAATCCCGTGACGGATTGCGTCAGCCGGGCTCTTGATTGACACTTCCTGCCCATCGATATAGACATGTCCCTTAGCCTTAGGCTCTGCCTTGAAAATTGCCCGCATAGTTTCCGTTCTGCCTGCTCCGACCAATCCAGAGAATCCAAGTATCTCTCCTGCGTGAACCTGAAAGCTGACTCCGTGAACCATCTTCCCATCATCCACATCCTTCACTTCCAGCACAACCTTATCAGACGGCGTGTTCGTCTTCCGCGGGTAATAGTTCTTTAACTCACGGCCTACCATTGCCCGAACCAGCGTGTCCTTATTGATATCCCTCAGCTGAAATTCTCCCGCATTGCATCCGTCCTTCATAACATACACGCGCTCACAGGCTCGAAATAATTCTTCCAGCTTATGGCTGATAAATATGATCGTTATCCCCTGAGACTGCAGGCGCTTCATCAAATCAAAAAGAATCTCCACCTCTGTGTTTGTCAGGGAACTCGTGGGCTCGTCCATAACAATAATTTTGGAATTCATAAAGACCGCACGCGTAATTTCGATCAGCTGACACTGCGCCACGCTCAGGCGTCCTACGGGTACGTTCAGATTAAAGTGAAGCCCCAGGCTCTTATAAAAATCCTCCACCTGCTTCTTCATTTCTTTCCACTTTACAACTCCTCCCGGGGCAGTTTCCCACCGCCCCAGAAACAGATTTTCCACTGCTGTAAACTGACGAACCAGGGACAGCTCCTGGTAGATAACCCCAACGCCTGCCTTCTGTCCTTCCGCCGGGTTGTGTATATTGACCTTCTTCCCTTCAATATAGATCTCGCCCTCGTCCATACTGTAGGCGCCGGAAAGTATTTTCATCAATGTGGACTTCCCAGCTCCATTCTCTCCGATAAGAGCGAGGCACTCTCCCTTGTACGCAGTCAGGGACACGTTCTGAAGCGCCTTTACTCCCGGAAAGCTTTTGCTTACATTCTTTATCTCTAACACGGGAATTGTATTTTCCATCCGCTCACCCCTTCCTGGCATGTTTTATCTCAAAACATCAAACTGCCTCCGGCCAAACCGTAAAGCTGCCGTCCAATTTCACCTCTACCATATACGGTTTCCCGCTCTCTCTTGCCTGCTGGAAGGCGGCTGCCAGCTCGCTTGCCTTTTTGACGATACATCCGTCCATGCCCAGAGCTTTCGCCACATCTACATAATCGATATCCGGGAACTCTACACCTGTATAGCGTCCCTCACCCATCTTAAATAATTCTTCCTGCTTAATATTTCCATAGGCAGAGTCATTTACCAAAAGAATGATAACTGGCAGTCCTTCCCTGGCAATTGTCTCCAGGTCTCCCAAGGTCATCCCCAGGGAGCCATCGCCAAGCAGCGCTATCACTTCTTTATCCGGGCAAGCCTCCTTGCATCCCAGCGAAGCGCCCAGAGCAAAGCCCATATTCCCGTAATTGACAGGCTTCATATAATGTACGCCTTTCGGGAACCTGGTAATATGTGTCCAGGCCCCAGGGTTGCCTGCATCCACGACAAACACACTGTCCTCTTTTAACAGCTTCTGCAGCTCCATATGCAGTGCCAGCGGCGGAACCGGAGTCGCCTCCGTATCCACAATTGCTCCCTGCAAAAGTTCCTTCATCCATACAGCTTTCCGCGCAAGGATATCCTGCAGGAAGTCCGCGTCTCCTGTATAATTATCTTTCTTGAGGGCCTCGATAAGCTTTGCAAGAGAAGCCTTCGCATCGCCGACAACTCCTGCCTTTACAGGATAATGGCGTCCAATATTTTCTGGCACAATATCAAACTGAACTGCATCCTTCACTTTAATCGCCCAGCGATTGGTGCTGATGGCTGTCAATGTGCTCCCGATAATCAGGACGCAATCCGCCTCTTCCAGGGCTGCCTTGCTCACTTTGCTGCCATGGCGCGAACGCGGGCCAACCAAATTCTCAAAATCACCCTCGATTGCACCGATCGCATTATATGTACAAACAACCGGGGCATTTAAAATCCTGGAAAGCTCCTTCACTTCATCTGCAGCATGTGCAATTTTCACTCCATTGCCAACCCACAGGCAAAGCTTTTTATTGTTTTCAATCAACTTCTTAGCTGCCTCAATCGCTGCATCCGATGCAACCGCGCTTGGCATTACACAGTACTCGCTGGGATCCACAGGCTGATAAGCGCCCTTCTGCTCTTCCACCACGTCTCTGTAAAGATCCACAACCACCGGACCCGGACGTCCTGTCTTCGCAACACGGTAAGCCTCCCGCATCGCCCACTGCACTGTCGATACATCGCGTACAGGAATATATTTTTTACAAATGCTTCCAAACAGCAGCTCGTGATCGCTCTCCTGGGCATCTCCCTTTCCTGCGTCAGGCAAGCGGTTCTGGAATACCAATGCAATCATCGGGCTGGAATCCCGGAAAGCTCCGCCAATCCCAGTAATCAGATTCGTTGCGCCAGGCCCTGTGGTTGCAAGGCAGATTCCAGGCTCTCCTGTCAGTCTCCCCCAGCCATCTGCGGCACAGGCAGCGCCATTCTCATGTCTCGTATGTACAAAGCGGATATCTGTATCCTGCAGCGGATCTGTCACAAACAACGTCTGCCCGCCCGGCACGCCGAAGACAACCTTCGCCCCGAACTCCTCCAATACTTTGACTACTAACTCTCCGCCAGTATATAACTTTTCCATTCTAATTTTGTCCTCCTTATTTTATGATGCAGCTTGCCCAGCCAGCGGCAGATAGCCTGCCGTCAGAAGATCTTCTCACCCATACATCCATGGATACCTTCTTTCTTCCATCCGGCAATTCCTCGATATCTGTCACAATTCCCGACGTCTCAAAAGGCTCAAAAACTTTAATCGGCGATACAAACTTTGCCCTCACCCACCCCTCGTGGAACAAATCTTCTCCGAAGGTTCTTGTGAGCAGCTCCGTCAGCGTGCAGAAAAACTGAGCGCCCTGCACAATCGGTATGCGCAGATTTCCTTTCCTTGCAGTCTCCAGATTATTGTGAATGTTTGTCACAAATTCTCCGACTCTGGAAAATACAGCCGCCTGCTCAGCGGTGATCGTCTTTTTCAACGGCTTTAATACATCTCCAACCTGCACGCCATCCTTAACATTTTCTATATAATGAGGATTCTCTGGTATCTCTCCCGTCACCTTCTTCTCAGGAGTTGCAGACGCCCTTCCTGCCACGTTACCCGGGATGGTCTTGAGGATCTCAACTCCACGGTATCTCACGATGCTTCTTCCATCGGCTCCCTTTGCGCCAGCTTCAAGCACCACATATCCCTGGCCGCGTTTGATATACGAATCCGTATAATCTCCCTCTAAGGTAACAATCTCATTCTCATACACCGGATTGTCGAACCAAAGCTGCGCTTCCGTGTGGAGGCCAATCACCTTGCTCCCTTTATATTTCAAGGTAAAAAGCTGCACGATATCATTTGTCAAAATACCGGCTTGCCCAATCCGCTTTCCATCGAACGGGCTTACCCCTTCCTGCATTGACCAAGGCAGATAGTCGTCCAACTCAAATGCATATCTCTTGATCTTATGATCATCTATAATCTCTTTTACCGGCCCAAGGTGCTCCGGAATCTCCAGGTTTTCAAATTCCGGCTCTTTCAATCCAGCTTCCAGGTCGTCTACCCATTCTGCCCTTCTGGGATCGGTAATATCTCTCCAAACTTCCTGCTTCTCCTGGCTGTTGTTTTCCATCCTCAGTTCTCCCTTCGCTTATTATTGTTTCTGTTTTGTATCTGTTTTGTCTTATATTGCATATAATACTCTTAATACCATCTATCGTCAATATACAATTTGCATATAAAATCTTCTCATTTTTTATTCATTATGCCATTATTTTTTATTTTTGTATTTATTTTATTGCTTTTTGTCTTGTCCTTATATATACTAAAAGGCATATTAGGTATTATATTATTTCATAATATCCATATAATCTCATACAATTTTCCAAAAAATAGTACAAAACAGACGAAAGGGGTATTACTATGGGAGCTTTATCAGGACTGAAAGTGATCGATTTATCCAGGGTGATCGCCGGGCCTCACTGTACCATGATACTTGGGGATCTGGGAGCAGAAATTATTAAAATAGAAAAGAAGGGGGAAGGGGACATCAGCAGGGGATACGCCCCTTATTATGAAGGCGAATCTACGTACTTCATGACCCACAACCGAAACAAAAAAAGTATTTCCCTGAACTTCCGCCATCCAAAAGCTCTGGATATTTTATATTCTCTCATCAAAGACGCGGATGTATTAGTGGAAAATTTTAAAGCAGGGACTTTGGAAAAGATGGGACTTGCCCCAGAAAAACTTCTCGAATTGAATCCCCGGTTAGTCATCACCAGGATTTCCGGATTCGGCCAAGATGGCCCTTACTCCTCAAAACCCTGCTTTGATGCAGTTGCTCAATCTCTTAGCGGACTGATGGATATTACCGGTTTCCCAGACGGCGCTCCCACCATGATCGGAACCTACGTCTGCGACCTGGCCTCTGGCCTGTATGCAGTCATCGGTACTCTAGCTGCTCTCCAGTCCAGGAACGTTACCGGAAGAGGACAGGTTGTAGATATTTCCCTGCTAGACTGCGCCTGCGGCCTGACACATTCCGCCATCATTAATTACTATCTGCTTGGCCAAGTAACTCGGCGCAATGGCAACCAGGATCGTGCCTCTTGGCCCGCAACCTTCTATCCCTCCAAGGATGGCAAGCTTGTCTTCATCCATGCCGGACAGGACCCTGCGTTTGCCCAGCTTTGTAAGATGATTGGACGGGAAGACCTTCTGGCGGATCCCGAATATCGCCATCTCACCGGCCGTGCCAACCATATCAAGGAATGCGACGATATCGTAACCTCCTGGACAACCTCCAAAAACTACGATGAAATTTTAAAGCTTTGTGAGGAACACGGGATTCCCTGCGCGAAGGTAAACGATATGGAAGACATGGTTCACGATGAACAGCTCATTTACAGAAAGATGATCCGCCAGGTAGAAGACAAAAAGTTTGGCACTATAACCACCAGCGGCCCTGTTATAAAAATGTCTGAGACAAATCCCGACGTTTACTGTACCGCCCCTCGCCTCGGCGAGCACAACCTGGAAGTCTACAGCGAAAAGTTGGGCTTCTCAGAAGCAGAAATCAAGCAAATGGAAGAGGACGGACTAATTTAGGCTTTTGCAGCCTGCTCTCATAAAATGAAAAAGACACCCTGCGCAGAGAAGATCTCTCCCGCAGGGTGTCCCTGTTCTATTCAGTTTCCATTAATTCCTTGCTGCACGACACTCTAATCAAAGAAAGCATTGCCAAATTCTGAATCGTATTGCAAACCTCATATTCTTTATCATCTTTCCAGCGGCGTTTCCACTCAAAGACAGCGTCATACACCTCTTTGTCCGACACGGCTGTTTTAGCTTTTGCTAATTCGTCATAGGCATATAGGACTGTGGCAATCATTTCCGCCTGTTCTGTACACTTTACCCGTCCAAACAAATCTACGGTCTTGCGCACGGCCTCCCACTCCTCATAGGTAAATTTTTCTTTGTGAATTTCAACCCCATCGGCCACACACAGGGAAATCATCTTCCCCAACTTTTTTTCCACAATAAGATTCGCATTCGCCAATGCCGCAACAGAATCCTTGACCTCCGCTGAAAAAGGCCCGTAACTTCCCCTTGCGAACTTAAATCCTGTGTTTACACCATTGCGGGTAAGTACATAGCATATTTTCTGATAAATCGTACGTCCCACCTTAAGCGAGTATTTCCGCTCATTTAGCTCTCTCACCACCTGCAGAATCAAATACCATTTGGGACTCACTTTTAAATTGCCTTTTCCAACGACATCCTCTTCATTGCCCGGACAGCTCAAAAAGCTTTCCGTCAGCTCATTCTGACTTGTGCCAAACGGCGCATAGATTTCTACTGCAATGGGAAGCCGGCTTAACCTCTGGTACATAACCGGCCCTACAACTTCCCAGTCCAGTCCCCCATTGCCGCATCCCAAAGGAGGGAACGCAATACTGTCTCCACATTCTCTATAATTTGAAGCTACCCAGTCCAATCCCCCCACCACATAGGACAGCCTGGACGGCGACCTCCAATGATCCTTTGTGGGAAAATTTAAAATCCTTCTTCCGTCTTCGCAGTGGTACACATATGGCACTCCCGGCTTGACTTCCCCCGCATCACATTTTCTCACATAGTCTTCGAACATAGCGGGGTATCGCTTTCGATACTCCAGGGCAATCCCCTTTCCCATCACGCCTACACAATTTACCGTATTGACAATCGTATCGCATTGACTCTCAAATATATTTCCGATCTTAACCTTCACGCTGCCATCATCTCCCTAAAAAAATATGTTCGGCGCAATATAAATAGCTTTGTCGAAACCTATTTTTTCCAATTTCCCCTTTGCCGCTCTATTCACCACAGCCGCGCACATAATCAGCTCATATGGTATTTTATGTGGGACAAGTACTTCTGCACATTTGATGGATTTCCTTTTTAAATATATGTAATAGTCATCATCTGTCCAATACTTAGCATATACCATATGAAAATCAATGCTCTCCAGTCCCTCTCGCGGCGGGTACAACCCCGCATACTCACTGGACGCATTCCGGTCAGACACGATAACCCCATCAAAATCTAAAATGCAGCAATCTATTTTTAAAATACAAAGCTCTTCATTTTGATCCCTTCTTGCTGAGAGCATGGGGTTACGCGGGTCAAAATATACATTGGCATACTGATGCAGCCGTAATCCATTCGGAACCTTAATATTATCTCGCCGTTCCTGCACTTCATTCATCGCAATCGATCGATGCCTTATCCTGCGGGCTCTCTCATTGGACAGCAATCCTTCACGCATAATGGAAGGGACATTTTCAATTACCTGGATATTGTACAGGCCAGTCTGCCTGGTTTTCTCCCGGAATATATCCGAAGCCTTCATCATCCACCCCTCCCATTTTGATTATTATATCACAGACACACCCTATTGTCGAACAATAGCGCCCCTAGACCTCCTTCTCTCACCAGTATTTCGCTTTCTACACCCTCCCCCTCAAATACGCCACGTCCTTTTTCAGCGCCCCGATCCCCTGTCCGTCATACATCAGGGGCGGCTCGTTGTAATGATTCTCCAGGAAGTACCAGCCGTCATACCCCTTCTCCTTCAGGAGCTGTACCGCCTCCCCTATATCTGCAATCCCCCGGCCCAGCAGGCAGTAATCCTCCAAGGCCTCGGACGCCTCCTTGATATGGATGTGGTCGATCGCCTTCATATCCAGCTCCCGGATATCCTCACCCGGATCCCCAAATCCAAATTTTATCGGATTCAGCAGATCATAACACAGGGTCACGCCTTCTGCCTCTTCCAAAATTTGCCTGACTGTCTTCCGGTCTGAGAACGCCTCCAACACCACCCGGACGCCAAAGGCCCCGGCAATCTTGACATATTCCTTTAGGTTCTCTATGACCTTTTTTACCTCATACCGGTTTTCCGGCCTTCCCTTCTGGAAACAGGCCAGCATCACCACCGGGATCCCATACCTTTCACATATGCTGGCGGATATGCGGAAAACCTCCAGCCCTTCCCTGCCCCGGCTGCTGCCAAGGCTATATTTAAATCCCAGCTCCCGGCTCAGGGAAATTGCGTGGTAGGCATACAGCTGAAATCCGCTGTCTCCCACTGCCTCCCGGTATGCCTCTCGGATATCCGCGTTGAGCAGGGGATAATTCCGCAGATGCCCGCCCAGGTCGCCGATCTCCATCCCGTCCAGCCCCAGCTCCCTGCACAGGCGGATCGCTCCCGGCCCCGCGTAGGGCAGGTACCATTCTGTCATGCCGATCTTACTCATACTCTGCCGTCCACACCTTTCTTGTTATTCTGCCGGCCTCAGGAGAATGCCCCTGGGGTCAACCTCCTCCCGCAAAATGCGCAGCTCTTCCTCCGTAGGCAGCGGCGTCGTGGGAACGCTGTCCAAATCGCCCAGCTCAAATCCCGTATTATTTATCACCTCCTGCCTGGTTACTCCTGGATGGATTGACCGCACATAAATTTTCCCTTCCTCGTCAAAGGCAAAAATGCACCGCGGCGTATAGATATAAGCCGGCCCGCCGCCCCTGAGCCCAAGCTTTGCCCTTCCTTCCCTGCCGCCGGGGAAGCCGACCCCCGAAATATAATCCACTTTTTCCACAAAGTTGCGGCGTTCATGATGGGGCATCATAATATATTCCCTGCCAAACAAGGCCATATGCTCCGTCAAAAAAATGGATCCCACCAGCGCCACCTTCGGGTGTCTGGAATCTCCCACGCAGACGCTGTTGATATTGCCCTCCCGGTCCACCTGCACCCCAGAGCCAAACCCGAAGCTGACTTCCCCTCCACGCGCGGCATAGGGCGTCACCGGATAGTCGTATTCCTGCGCCTCACAGGACAGGTACATCATCTCCTGTTCAAACTCCGACTCGGGCATGCCGTCCAGCGAGCTCCAGTCCGCGTTGGCATACACGCCGCACAGCCAGATATCCAGATTCGGCGCATGCGTCCTCTTGGCAAGCTCCATCGCCGCCAGCGGGATATTCGTGATATAGGTGGCCGCGGCTTTCCCTGTGGCCAGGCCGGTAAATCCCAGCTCTCCGTCCCGGAATGTGTGCGACATATCCACCGCCAGCAGTTCTTCCAATGTACAGTTCATCCTCATATCCCCCTTCTCAATTCTTCCAGCCTGTCCTCGCCGATCAGCTGGAGGTACCCGGCAAAATCCTTCGTCCCATAAATATATTTGTCCAAGAACTCCCGGAACATCTCCTTTGTGCTGGAGATTTGAGCGTAATACCGGAAAAAGTCTTCATCCGTGCGGCTGGCCAGAAGCGTGGGCGTGGGATGGGAGCCGAAGGGTACGTGCACCACGCAGGTCGTCTTAAATGCCGGTACAATTGTATTCTCCGCCTGCGCCCGGATCTCCTCGTTGGAGACAATCTCCTCCGCCGTGACAATCACCGTCCCGCAGCCCCTTGTAATCGCCGCATTCATGCTCTGCGGCATCATATGCCGCCTCTGGATCAACGCATTTCCATATTGGTCCGCCGCGTGCACATGGATGACCGCCACATCCACATTGGCCGCTGGCACTGCATACAGCTGCCTCCCGGTAATCGGGCACTTGAACGGTTTGATTTCCGGATTCTTGTTGAGAATATCCGAGCCCCCCAGAAAGTCCACCGTGTAGAAGGGCATCCGCTCCCTCTCAGCCAAAAACCGGTCCCAGGCCATCATCTCCGAATAGTGGACGACCTCAATTTCCCCGTCCTGGTACGCACGCCGGAAATTTTTCGCCAGCCCGAACTTCTCCATCCCCACATAGGAAGTCTCGATTTTCGACAGGCAGCCCGCCCCGATCAGCATATCCGCGTCCATACAGTGGGTAGACCCCACCAGCGTCAGGTTCTTCTTTCTCTGCCGGATCAGCTCATGGACAAAGGCCATCGGCTTCTGATATACCGAAAATCCACCCGTCGCAATTCTCATGCCATCTTTCACATAGCTTGCCGCCTCTTCCATGCTGCACAGCTTTCTTTTTCTTTCCATACGTTTTCTCTCCCCTTTCCGCCGCCAGCCCGCGGCGCTAGATAACGCCCTCTTCCGCCAGTCGGCTAATCTCCCCGTCGCTCAAATCCAGCCAATCCCTCAAAATCTCTTCGCTATTTTCTCCCAGCATGGGAGGAGCATATCTGACGGTCAAAGGGCTCCTGGAGCAGTCAAAGGGGAATCCTTGCATAGGGACTACCCCCACCTTCGGATGTTCCACCTCGATAATTTTATGCCGGTACCGCAGCTGCGGGTTGTCTACCACATCCGCCATCGTATCCACCTTCGCGCAGGTAATCCCCGCCTCCGCACATTGGGAAACCACCTCCGCCGCTGTCAGCTGCCCTATCCAGCCAGCCACGTATTGATCCACCTCGTCCTCATGCTCCAGCCTCTTGGGAATGCTGCTGAACCGTTCATCCTCCAGCAAAAATTCCTGCCCGGAAATGCGCGCAAATTTTCCAAAGAAATCGTCAGATCCAGCAATAAATAATACCCACTCCCCATCCTTCGTCCGATAGACATTCGATGGCGCAGTCACCCCATCCCGGTTCCCCATTCTCGTAACCGTATGGTTAAGCAGTTTCTGGTAAGGAATTCCCGTAAGAAGAACAGAGATAGCACTGTCCAGAAGGCATGCCTCCACCGACTGCCCCACTCCGCTCCTCTCCCTCTCATACAGCGCCCCCTGCAGAGCAATCAGCGCATACAGCCCTGTCATATAGTCAATGATAAAAGCTCCTGTTTTCACCGGCGTTTGATCCGGCATCCCCGTAACCGACATGATTCCGCTCATAGCCTGTGCAACAGCGTCAAACCCCGGTCTTTCCGCATAAGGGCCTTCCTGCCCAAAGCCGGATATATTTACAAAAATCACCCGTGGATTCACCTTGCGCAGCTGCTCTTCCCCGATTCCCATCTTTGCTATTGTCCCCGGCTTAAAATTCTGAATGATCACGTCTGCCCCCCGCGCCAGCTCAAACAGCAGTTTTTTTCCTTTTGGGCTCCGAAAATCCAGAGAAAGGCTCCGCTTATTGCGGTTCAGCACATAGTAGTACATACTTTCCCCGTTGACGTACGGGCCATATGTCCGGCTAGTATCTCCTTCCCCGCGCTTTTCCACCTTAACCACATCGGCTCCCATATCTCCTAGGAGCATCGTGCAGTACGGCCCTGAAATGATCCGTGTCAGATCTAGTACCTTCAATCCTTCATATATGGACTTTTCCATTTACATTTCTCCCCTCCGCCGTCTCGCCCGCACCTCGCGCATAGTGACTGCCGCATGGAAGGCCTCCTCCGCTTCCAGGAGCTCCCTCTCTGTAATATCCGCCCCGAAGTGGAACCGCATCACTTCCTCCTGCTGGTTCAGCGCCATCCACATGCCGTCCACCGTTTTCAGCCCATTCTTCCACGCCCGCTGCAGGAAGCTGGTCTTCGGGTAGAGGACGTCGGCCGCGATACAATGTCCCGGCAGGCGATCCATGAAGTCCAGGGACTGGAAATCCTGCGCGCTATCCTTCCCCGCGCCGCCCAGACCCAGGCTTGTGCACTGCACCGCCACGTCCCTGTCAGCAGCCGCAGCGCACAGGAAGGACTCCTCCAGCCCTCCGCATTCCACCCGGATGTCTTGGAACTGCTCCTCCAGCAGCTTTCCCAGCGCCTCCGCCTTCTGCACCGTCCGGTTGGCAATTTTGAAATCCCGCGCGCCCCGCCTGTACAGGTCTGCGGCGATAGGCCCGGCCACAGCCCCTGCCCCGATCAGCAGAACCTTCTCCAGGCTGCCGCCCCCGGCGGCCTTCTCGATTGTCCTCCCCATGCCCACGCCGTCCAGGCCGATGCCGATCAGCCTGCCGTCCACGATTTTCACATGGTTCACAGAGTGAAACACCCGGGCAGATTCCTCGCACTCATCCAGGAACGGGATGATGTCGCCCTTGTGCGGCATAGTCAGGTAAATCCCTGCGGCATGCAATAGCTTTGCCGCCCGGATAAATTCTGCCAGCTGCCCCTTTTTGACCGTGACCGGGACACACAGGGCATTCTCGTTCACAAGCTCAAACATCCGGTTGTTCACCAGCGCCGTGCAGCTGTGCTCCATCGGGTCGCCGATCAGGAAGTATAATTTGGTATCTAGATTGAATTTCACTCGCATCTCTCACAGAATCCTCCCAAGTCTACATTTGCCTGCTGGCAGTTCACCCCTGTCCGCCGGAAGCCACTGCGTTCAGGAATGACCGCTGATAATTATAGATTGTCGGCGAGCCGGTAAAACGGGCAAAGTATTCCGGTTCGCAGGTAACCACCACCCGCTGCTTCATATCCGCAAACTCCGGCTCCACCAGCATTTTATCTATGTCATAGTACATCTGGGCGCTCTTCATATTGCAGATGATGAGCCTCGTCTCCGGCAAATTCGCCGTTTTCAGCAGCCGCAGGGCGTGCCGGGCATTATCCAGCCCGTCTCTGCCGTCCCTCGTGTAGAATCCCCGGTATGCCACCAGCTCCCGCGCCAGCTTCTCCGCCTTCGCGGGATCCTTCTCATGGCTCCCCAGGATATCCGACTGTGCCATGAATTCCTGGAGCCTTTCCCGGTATTCCGCCTCCCCCGTCTGATCCAGCAGCTCCAGAAGCCTGGCCATCTCCGTCGTCTGCCCGTGCCTTCTCTCCACGAACGCATTGATAAAATACGGCTTGGCCAGCAGAGCCAGCGCCATCTGATGCGGGTCGGACATCAGCGTAAAGTTGACGCGGTAGCCCATCTCCTGGAGCTTATACGCAAAATTGTGCCCGTAGAAGGCGCTCTGGGGGTCCTCCGAGAACACAGACGGATAATCCCCCGCCAGGAAATCTCCCACATTCGCCCTGTTCAGCGGCCCTGTGTGGGGCACCTTCACCACCAGCCGGTACGGCGTCAGAATCTCCTCGAAGCGGGCGATCTCCTCCAGAAGCGCGCTCTCCTCCGCAAACGGGTCGTTTACCTCAACGCTGATATCCACCCCCGGCCCCACCAGGTTTCCCAGCTCCCGCACGACCTCGAAGCGGTCTTTAAACTGATGGTTCTTGTTCGCCTTGGGGTTGTTCAGGAAATGTTCGTAGATAATCTGCGGGTTTGTGGTGAGGTTCGCGATAAAATTCTTCATCGTTGCCACGGTAAAGGGATTCGCAGTGTTGGCGGAAAACAGCACATTTCCCGGCCTCCTCTGCCCATTTTCCCCGAAGGCAATGTCCCTGTGCAGGTCTACCCGCATGCTCCTGTCGTTCCCGTACACCAGCTCTGGCCTAAACCCTGCCGGGATCACCCCTTCCTCCACGCGGAACAGGCGGATTACCTTCCGGAACTCCTCTGTCACACCCACCGCCTCCACCGAACCGGCCAAGCCTGCCACCTCCTCAAAGGGAATGGCCAGGCCGCGGATACGGGCAAACATCCCCTGCTCCGTATCGGGCGTTACCGCCAGCTTTCCTGCTGCCACAAGCGCTTCCAGCGTACAGCTCATCCTGTTGATCTTCATGACTCTCCTCCTCTACTCGCCAAAATCAATGGCGGCTTTTACAATCTCCTGTTTCCTGCCCAGTGAATCTTCAAAGGCTTCCTGCACCTTCTCAAAGGGGAAGATACGGTTCACCACTGCTTTCGGGTCGGCTTTGCCTGACCGAACCGTCTCGATGGACAGCGGATAGCTATTGGCGTATCTCCACACGCTCACCAGGTTGCACTCCTTTCTCGCTGCCTCATAGAAATCGAACTGCGCCGGTGTGTGGTTGAGGCCGACCTCCACAATATTCCCGCCCCGGCGCACAACGGCAAGCGCCGCGTCCATGGCGGCCTGCACGCCCGCTGCCTCCAGCACATGATCCGCGCCCTGGCCTGCCGTCAGCCTCAGCACCTCTGCTGCCAGGGAGCTGCGGGAGGAATTCACCGTGCAGGTCGCGCCCAGCTTCCTGGCGGTCTCCAGCCGGTTGTCAAACACATCCGACACAATCAGCTGCGACGCGCCAGCCGCCCGGCAGGCCATCAGGCACATGAGCCCGATACATCCTGCCCCGATAATCACAGCCGTATCCCCCAGCATCATCCCCGCGCGTCTGATCGCATGCATGCCGATGCTGAATGGCTCCAGCATCGCCCCGTCCAGGGCGCTCATCCCCTCCGGCAGCTTGTAGGCAAAGTCCGCCGCATGCGCCATATATCTCTGCAGGGCTCCCCGCCGGAAGGGGGGCGCCGCCAGGAAATCCACCTCCGGGCACAGGTTGTAGCGCCCTGAGCGGCAGTACGCGCAGTGCCCGCAGGGCACCCCCGGCTCCACCGCCACCAGCTCTCCCGGCTTCAGATGGTGTACCCCTCGCCCCGTCTCCACCACCACGCCAGCGCATTCGTGTCCAAGGACAATCGGGTACGTCACTTCCCGCCTGCCTCCCGATGTGGGATCCACAAAGAACCCCATATCCGAGCCGCAGATTCCCACCTTCTTCACCTCGATCACCACTTCGCCCGGCCCGGCCACCGGCATCTTTGTGTCCACAATCTCCATTTTCCGGGGCGCTGTCAAAAACGC